>JAGGAG010000011.1 GCA_017889745.1 Gemmatimonadota bacterium
CTGGAGCGGTTCCTCCTCCCCGGCGAGTGCCTCCTCTGTCGCACCGCCATGCCTGTGTGCGAATGGGACGGCCTTGTGTGCCCGCTGTGCCGCGTGCGCTGGCGCCCGGTGCCGCCGCCCTGGTGCGCGCGATGCGGCCAGCCTGGGCTGGTGGACGTGGCGTGCCGATTCTGCGCCGGCTGGCCCCAGGCCGTGGGCCGCGTTCGCAGCGCCGTGTGGCTGGAGGAGTCGGCGCGTGAGGTAGTGCATCAGCTCAAGTACAATGGCTGGCCCGGCGTGGCGGCTGCCATGGCGCTGGTCATGCGGGGGCTGGAGCCGCTTACCGGCGCCGCCGTGCTGGTTCCGATACCGCTCTCGCGGAAGCGCCTGCGGAAGCGAGGATACAACCAGGCCGCGGTGCTGGCCGACGCGCTGGCGAGGGCAACCGGACTCCCCGCAGCACTCGAACTGCTGCAGAGGGTACGGGACACGCCGACGCAGACGGCGCTCGCGCCAGAGGCCCGCGCCGCGAACGTGAAGGGCGTCTTCATGGCCCCGGCGCTGGCGCAGGGTACATTTGTGCTCGTCGACGATGTGTGCACCACCGGCGCCACACTGGCCGCGGCGGCGGCGGCGCTGATGGAGGCAGGAGCGGACCGGGTCGAGGCGGTGACCTTCGCCCGGGCGCCGCTGCCGGTGGAATTCTTGGTGTGACGGGCACGCCGCCCGTCCGGGCTTACACACGGGAGAGAGTGATGGCGCTCAAGGTCGGGATCAACGGATTCGGTCGCATCGGCCGCAACGTGGTGCGCGCGGCAAAGCAGCAGGGCTTCAACGACATCGACTTCGTGGCGGTGAACGACATCACCGACACGGCGACGCTGGCGCACCTGCTCAAGTACGACTCGGTGCACGGCCGCTTCAAGGGCACCGTGGAAGCCGCCGGCGACGCCCTGCTGGTGGACGGCGACCGCATGCGCGTGCTCTCCGAGAAGGATCCCGCCCGGCTTCCGTGGAAGGAACTCGGTGTCGACATTGTCCTCGAGTCCACCGGCCGGTTCACCGACCGGGACCAGGCCGCGAAGCACCTGGACGCGGGCGCCCGCAAGGTGGTCATTTCGGCGCCGGCCAAGGGCGACGACATCACCATCGTGTACGGGGTCAACCACACGAAGTACGATGCGGCAAAGCACCATGTCATCTCCAACGCCAGCTGCACCACGAATTGCCTCGTGCCGGTGGTGCACGTGGTGCGGAACGAGTTCGGGTTCGTGAACGGCTTCATGACGACGGTGCACTCGTACACCAACGACCAGCAGATCCTCGACCTTCCGCACAAGGACCTGCGCCGCGCGCGGGCGGCGGCGGTGTCGATCATCCCGACCAGCACCGGTGCCGCCAAGGCGACGAGCCTGGTGATCCCGGAGCTCAAGGGGAAGCTGGACGGCGTGTCGCTGCGGGTACCGACGCCGGACGTGTCGGTGGTGATGCTGTCGGCCACGGTGGAGCGGAAGGTCACGGCGGAGGAAGTGAACGCGGTGTTCACGAAGGCGGCGAACGGGGCGCTCAAGGGCGTGCTGGCGGTGAGCAACGAGCCGCTGGTGTCGGTGGATTACATCGGGAACCTGTCGTCGAGCACGATCGACCTGCTCAGCACGAACGTGGTGGACGGCACGCTGGTGAACATCACCTCGTGGTACGACAACGAGATGGGCTATTCGGCGCGGTGCGTAGACCTGATCCGGTACCTCGGTTCCCGCAGATGAAGCGCCCTCTGCGCGGAATTGCAGCGACATCATTTGAGAACCAGAGAGCTCTCGATGGCCAAAGAGCTCTTGTGCGAGTCGATTTCAACTGCCCGGTGAAGGACGGGGTGGTCACCGACAACACGAGGATCCGGGCCGCGCTGCCGACGATCCAGTTCCTGCGCGACCAGGGTGCGCGCGTGGTGCTCATGTCGCACTTCGGCCGGCCCAAGAAGGGCCCGGATCCGGCGTTCTCGCTCGCGCCGGTGGTGCGCGAGCTGGAGAAGCTGCTGGGGGCGCCGGTGGAACTGATCACGGATCCCTTCACCGACGCATCCATCACGGCCACGAAGCGGCTGCCGCGCGGCGGGGTCGCGGTCATCGAGAACTCCCGGTTCTTTCCCGGCGAGGAAGCGAACGACCCGCAGCTGGCGGCACAGTTTGCCCGGCTGGGCGACATCTACGTGAACGATGCCTTCGGGTCGGCGCACCGCGCACACGCCAGCACCGAGGGCGTGGCCCGCGTGCTCAAGCCGGCGGTGATGGGCTTCCTCATGGAGCAGGAGCTCAAGTACCTGGGCGAGGCGCTGGACAAGCCGAAGCGGCCGTTCGTCGCCGTACTCGGCGGCGCCAAGATCTCCGGCAAGATCGACCTCATCGAGGCGCTGCTGCCGAAGGTGGATGAGATCCTGATCGGCGGCGCCATGGCGTGCACGTTCTTCCGGGCCATGGGACTCGAGACCGGCAACTCACTGGTGGAAGCGGAGCGGGTGGACATGGCCCGCGAGCTGATGCAGAAGGCGGCCAGGAAGCTGGTGTTGCCCGGTGGCGCCGTCATCGCGCAGAAGCTCGAGGCCGGCGTGCCGACCCGCGCGGTGCCGCGCGACCAGATTCCCCCCGGGTGGGCAATGTTCGACGTGGATGCGGCCACCGAGGCGGATTTCGCGGGCCGCATCACCGCGGCCGGCACGGTGGTCTGGAACGGGCCGATGGGAGTGTTCGAGACCCCTCCGTTCGATCACGGCACGCTGGCGGTGGCGCGCGCGATGGCGGCGGCCACCGCGAAGGGGACAATCACGGTGGTGGGTGGTGGCGACTCCGCCGCCGCCGTCGCGGTCGCCGGGCTCGCCGACCAGATGACCCACGTCTCGACGGGCGGCGGCGCGGCACTCGAGTTCCTCGAGGGAAAGGTGCTGCCCGGCGTGGCCGCACTGGATGACGCCTGATGCGGAAGCGGACCTTCGCCGCCAACTGGAAGATGCACCACGACCCGATTGCCGCGGTGCGCTTCGCGCTCCGGTTCGAGGAGGTCTCGGCGCGGCACGAGGGGCGGGACCTCTGGTTCTATCCACCCGCGGTATCGCTGGCTGCCACCGCCGAGGCCTTCGGGCGGCGGCCGGACATCGCCGTCGGCGCACAAAACGTGTACTGGGAGGCCAAGGGCGCCTTCACCGGCGAGACGTCGCCCGTGATGGTGGCCGGGTGTGGTGGCCGCGGCGCGCTCGTCGGCCACTCGGAGCGGCGCCACGTCTTCGGCGAAACCGACGCGGAGACGGTCAGGAAGGTGAAGGCGCTGATCGCGCAGCACCTCGTGCCGATGCTGTGCGTGGGCGAGAAGCTGCAGGAGCGCGAGGCGGGGCATACCGCCGACGTGGTGCGACGGCAGCTCCGGGCAGTGCTCTCCGAGCTGACCGTCACCGAGGCGTCCGTGCTGCTCATCGCCTATGAGCCGGTGTGGGCCATCGGCACGGGCAGGGTGGCGCGCCCGCAGGACGCAGCCGAGGTGCACCGCGTCATCCGGCTCGTGTTCCACGAACACCGGGTGCCGGGGCGCGTGCCCGTACTATATGGGGGCTCGGTCAACCTCGCGAACGTCGCGGGTCTGCTGGCCGAAGACGAAATCGACGGCGTCCTGGTGGGAGGGGCGAGTCTCGAGCCTGACGGCTGGGCCGCGATCGTGGCGGCGGGAACCTAGGATCGTTGCCCCAAGCTCAATCAGCGACTAGTTTTGAGGGCTTTTTCGCCCGCTGTGACTGATCCATCTGCTAGGACTGACATGTACGCGTTTCTTCTGGTACTCCTGATCCTCGACGCGCTGCTGCTGTCGACCGTGGTGCTCCTGCAGGCGGGGCAGGGCGGCGGCCTCGCGGCCCTCGGCGGCGCGGGCACCGAGTCGGTGCTGGGTGGTCGTCAGGCCGTCACCATCCTGACCAAGCTGTCCTGGTGGTGCGGGGGGATCTTCCTGGGGCTTTCACTTCTCCTCTCGGTGATGCACCGGAGTGCGGGCGCGAGCGACCTGCAGCAGCAGCTGCGGCAGGCGGCGCCTCCCACGAGCCAGGCCCCCTCGGGCCCGTCGCCCCTGCAGGGCCTGACGCCGGCCCCAGGTGCCGCCACGCCGGGTGCAGCGGCGCCTGCCGCGACGGCCCCAGCCCCGGCCACGACAGTTCCGGCTACGCCGGCTCCAAGCTCGAAGTGACCTTGCGCAGCAAGGAGCGCCCCCGATAGTGACGGAGCGTCCAGCGTTCGTCCTGCTCGAAGATGGAACGTGGTATGCCGGCACCGCGCCGCGTTCCATCACCCCGACCTTCGGTGAAGTGGTTTTCACCACCAACCTGACCGGCTATCAGGAAACCTTCAGTGACCCGAGCTTCCTCGGGCAGATCATCGTCATGACTGCGCCGATGATCGGCAACTACGGCGTCAACTTCGAGGACATGGAATCGCGCCGACCCCAGGTGAGCGGGGTCGTTTGCCGGGAGTTGTCTCGAAATTACTCCAGCTGGCGCGCGGAAATGGGCCTTGGAGAATGGCTTGCAGAGTCGAACATCCCGCTCATCGAGGGCGTCGACACCCGACGGCTTACGCGTCACATCCGGGAGCGCGGGGCGATGCGGGGGGTGATTGCCGAAGGGGCCGAGCCGACGGAGGAGTTGAAGCGCCAGCTGCTGGCGTCCCCGTCGATGGAGGGGCTCGACCTCGCCTCGCTGGCATCGGTCGAGGCCTCGCACGTAGAGGGCGAGGGCCCGCTCGTGGTGGCCTTCGACTTCGGCATGAAGCGCAACATCGTCCGCATGCTGGTCGGCCAGGGTCTGAAGGTGGCGGTGGTGCCGGCCGAAACGACGGCCGACCAGGTCCGGGCGATGAACCCGAAGGGAATATTCCTCTCGAACGGCCCAGGCGATCCTGCCGCAGTGACTTACGCCTTCGGGACGATCCGTGACCTTGCCCAGGACGGCATCCCGACGTTCGGGATCTGCCTCGGCCACCAGCTGATCGGGCTCGCCTTCGGCGGGCAGACGGCCAAGATGCCCTATGGCCACCGCGGCGGAAACCATCCGGTGCGCGATCTCCTGACAGGGCATGTGCTTATCACGACGCAGAACCACGGGTTCGCTGTGGAGGGAGACGAAAACGGTATTCCCGGGGCGCCGGATCTCGAAGTGACGCACATAAATCTCAACGATGGCACGGTCGAGGGACTGCGCCATCGCGAGCTTCCGGTGTTCGCGGTACAGTATCATCCGGAGGCCGCTCCGGGTCCGCACGACGCCTACCCGCATTTCGATCAGTTCCGCCGCGCACTGCTCGGTTGAGCCCTCAGGCCCCCAACCCCTTGACAGACAACACTTAAGCTCCTAGAATCGGCCTCATTGGGGCTGCTCAGCGGAGCCTTCACGTTGCCTTTCCCGGGGGATGCATGACCAAAGCCGATCTTGTCGAGCAGGTCACAGCATCGATTGCCCGCACATCGGGCCCGATGATCTCGAAGAAGGACTGTGCACGCGTCGTCGATGCGTTTCTCGATGCCGTGAAGCACGCGCTTAAAGAGCAGCACAACATCGAGGTACGCGGTTTCGGTACCTTCAAGATCCGCAAGCGGAAGACGCGCATGGCGCGGAACCCGCGCACGGGAGAACCGGTGGAGGTTGCGGCGCGTCCCGTGCCGGTGTTCAAGCCCAGCAAGGAGTTGCGGGCCCTGGTTGCGGAAGAGGGCGACTTCATTCCATCGTCGGAACAGGGCGACGGGATCGAGGAATAGACCGGGGCGTTGCCGTTACACGCATTTCTGCGCGGGGCCGCACACGAGTGCGGCCCCGTTCGCGTTTCCAAGGGACGTAAGTCGCACTAGCTTGAGGATATGGCTACGTCGGCGGTGCGCATCAAGGTGCTTCTCTTCGCGCGGTTTGCCGAGCTTCTCGGCAGCACCGAGCTCGACTTGGAGTTGAGGTCGCCAGCCACTGTCCGCACAGTACTCGACACCCTTCGGGAGCGAAGCGGTGGTGCGCGGTTGCCACCGAGTCCGCTAGTGGCCCGCAACCAGGTCCACGCGCAACTCGACACGGCGCTTGAGGATGGCGACGAGGTAGCTGTTCTGCCCCCTCTCGCCGGAGGATGACGATGGGCTTTCTGGCCGAGCTTCCAATCGAGGTGCGAAAAGTGGCTGCCCGGGTCGTGACGCCGGAGCATGGAGGCGTTGTGACGTTCGTCGGGGCAGTGCGGAACCATCACGCCGGCCGATCAGTGGTGCGGCTGGAGTACAGCGCCTACGGGCCGATGGCCGACGCCGAGTTCGCCCGCATCATTGCGGAGGCCGAGGTTCGGTGGCCCGCCCGCGTGGCGGTGGAGCACCGGATCGGCACGCTCGAGGTGGGTGACGTCGCCGTGGTAGTGGTGGCTGCAGCCGCGCACCGCGACGCCGCGTTCGACGCCTGCCGTTACGTGATCGAGGAGCTCAAGCGTCGCGTGCCAATCTGGAAGCGGGAGCACTACGCCGATGGCAGCGCCGGCTGGGTCGATCCGACCGCAGCGGGTGTATCCTTCTAGCAGGATGATCCCCTCCGCTACGCCCGTCCGCGATCAATTCGCCCGTCCCCTTGGCAGCCTGCGCCTGTCTGTCACCGACCGGTGCAACATGCGCTGCAGCTACTGCATGCCCGAGACGGAGTACACCTGGCTTCCGCGGGCGTCGCTGCTCACGTTCGAGGAACTGACCCGCGTCACCCGGATCTTCGCATCGCTGGGCGTGCGCAAGGTGCGCCTCACCGGCGGAGAGCCGCTGCTGCGGCACGGCCTGCCGGTGCTGGTTCGCGAGCTCGCCGCGGTGGCGGGCGTGGACGAGATCGCGCTGACCACGAACGGGCTGCTGCTGCGGCGCTCCGCCGGTGAACTGCGGGATGCGGGACTCGACCGGGTGACAGTCAGCCTCGACACCCTGCGCCCCGAGCGCGCGCTTGTGTTCTCGCGCACGGCGAACCACGCGGACACCATCGACGGTGTGCGTGCGGCGCGCGAGGCGGGTTTCGCCGGCGTCAAGCTCAACACGGTGGTGATCCGCGGCTTCAACGACGACGAACTGATCGACTTGCTGGAGTTCAGCCGCGAGCATGGGGCGGAGACGCGCTTCATCGAGTACATGGACGTGGGTGGCGCAACGCGCTGGTCCATGGACGACGTGGTGTCGCGGGAGCGCATGCTGGCGATTATCGAAAGCCGGTACGGCCGGGTCGACGCGCTGCACGATGGCGGGCCCGCACCGGCCGAGCGCTATCGCCTCCCGGACGGCCTGAGCTTCGGGATCATCGCGTCGACGACGGCGCCTTTCTGCCGCTCCTGCGACCGGAGCCGGCTCACGGCCGCCGGCACGTGGCTGCTGTGCCTCTACGCCGACGATGGCGTCGACCTCCGGGAACCGCTCCGCGGCAACGCCACCGACGACGAGATTGCCGGGCTCATCCGCAGCCGCTGGCAGCAGCGCACCGACCGGGGTGCGGAGGCGCGGCTGGGCATCCCCGACCGCGGCGTGTTGTACCAGGTCGAGAGCCTTCGTGCCGATCCACGGCGCGAGATGCACACCAGGGGCGGCTGACCGAGCCGGCCCCCGCCAACCTTTCTCCCCGTCGCCATGCCCCTCAACATCGCCCTCATCGAACCGCGCATTCCGCCCAACACCGGGAACATCGCGCGCCTGTGCGCGGCCGCCGATACGCCGCTTCACCTCATCGGGCCGCTCGGGTTCTCGCTCGAGGAGAAGGAGGTGCGGCGGGCGGGGCTCGACTACTGGGACAAGACCGACCTCTGGGTGCACGAGAACTGGTTCGCGTTCCGTGACGCGATCCGCCGCGACCGCTGCCTCTACTTCTCCGCCAACGCAGCGCAGGACTACCGGCAGGCGCCGTTCCGCGCGAACAGCGTGCTCGTTTTCGGCAATGAGACCGACGGGCTGCCGGCGCGGATCCTGGAGAAGCATCCGGAGCAGTGCTATCGCATCCCGATGCCGGGCGACGTGCGCAGCCTCAACCTCGCGAACGCCGTCAGCGTGGTGCTGTACGAGGGGTTGCGCCAGCTCGACATCGCGCTGCCGGACGGCGCGATTCTGCACGACGATGGTGGAGCGGCAGCAGGCGCGGCCGGTGGTGGGCCAGCCGTCAAGAAGGCATCGCGCCGGGGCGGGCGCGGGAGGGGTGGCAGGACTCCGCGCTAGGTCCGCCGGCGCTGGACCCGACTCAGCCGCAGGTGCTCTTCGCGCTCGCGCTCGTCGAGCGCGCGGCGGATGAGCGTGATGCGCTGACCGAGATCCGGCCCGACCCGGCGCTCGAGGGTATTGACCTGACGTGACGTACGCGACACCGCCTCCCCGAGGCGCCGCAGCAGTGTCTCGCGGTTGGCCGCATCGAGCAGCAGCTCGATCAGCAGCTCGAACTCGGTGGCGGTGCTGACGGGTGCCGTGCCGGTGCTTCCGGGGGGCGTGCCCCGGGCGGCGAGGCTCCGCCGTATCGGTGGCCGCTGCAGGAGTTCCGAAATCGGGATGCCCCACACCGACGCGGGGCGTATCTCCACCCTCAGCTCCCTCGACGGCCACCCGATGATGCGCAGGCCAGTGGCGCCCTGGGCCGCGAGCGCGGCGAGCAGTGCCGGATAGGCATGGGCGGCCCGGTCGGCGATGGACACGCGCTGATCGGCGGCGGGCCGTGCGATCCGGAACAGCTCGGCCACCAGCGCCTCGCGCTTCCGGCGCAGCAGGCTGACACCCTTGCTGACCCGCTCGAGACGCCGCCGGCTGCGGAGGAGGTTCTGGCGCGTCGGCGCGCCGCCACGGGCGGTGCTCACGGCGTGACCCCGGCGGGGCGCGGCGCCGCCTGCCGCGCGTCCCAGGTCGCATCGCGGATGCGGAGCAGGTCGTCCCGCGGCATCGACTCGATGAGCTGCCACCCGCGCGCGACGGTCTCCTCGATGGTGCGGCGGGTGCCGCCCTGATTGACGAACTCGCGCTCGAAGCGGTCGGCGAAGGTGAGCGCGCGGCGATCCGCTTCACCCAGCCCGGACTCACCCACGATCGCCGCCATCAGGCGTGCTTCCCGCCCCTGGGTGTAACTCGCGTACAGCTGGTCGGCCCACTCGCGGTGCTCGCGAACCGTGCGTCCCTGGCCGATGCCGGCGTTCATCAGGCGCGAGAGCGACGGCAACACGTCGATCGGTGGCGTCACGCCCTTCCGGTGCAACTCACGGCTCAACACGATCTGACCCTCGGTGATGTACCCGGTGAGGTCGGGAATCGGGTGCGTGATGTCGTCGTCGGGCATGGTGAGGATCGGGATCTGGGTCACCGATCCCGGCCGGCCCTGCAGCATGCCGGCGCGCTCCAGCAGCGTCGCGAGGTCGGTGTACATGTAGCCCGGATACCCGCGACGCCCCGGAATTTCCTCCCGCGCCGTGGCGATCTCCCGGAGCGTCTCGCAATAGTTGCTCAGGTCGGCCATCACCACGAGCACGTGAAGCCCCGCCTCGAAGGCGAGGAATTCCGCCTCGGCCAGGGCCACGCGCGGTGCCAGGATGCGCTCGACACTCGGGTCTCGCGTCTCGTTCAGGAACAGGACGCTGCGCTCCATTGCGCCGCTGCGCTCGAGGCGATCAAGGAAGGTGCGCGTCTCGCGCGCGGTGATGCCGATGGCGCAGAAGATGGCGGCGAACGGCTCTCCGTGCGGCGCGCGGGCGCCCTCCACGATCTGGGCCGCGAGCTCGAGCGCCGGGAGCCCGGGGCCGGAGAAGACCGGGAGCTTCTGGCCGCGCACCAGGGTGTTCATGCCGTCGATGGCGGAGATGCCGGTCTCGATGAAGTCCTCCGGCTTGAGCCGCCGGGCGGGATTCATGGGCGCGCCCCAGATGGGACGGAGGGCCTCGCCCACCGGGGGAGGCAGGCCGTCGCGCGGGGCACCGACGCCATTGAATGCGCGCCCGAGCAACTCCCGCCCGACCGTGACCTGCGCCACCTCACCGCTGAGCGTGATGTCGGAGGTCGCAGGCGCCAGCCCGATGGTCTCCTCCAGCACCTGCACCACCGTGACGGCATCGCCGGCGTCGATCACCTGGCCACGGCGCGGCGACTCACCCGGCGTTTGTACCGTCACCCACTCGCCCAGGGCGGTCCGGTGCGTGTTGCGGAGAAAGAGGAGGGGACCTGAAGCGCCGCTGGCGCCGTGAAAGGTACGGGGCAGGCCACTCATGACAGCGCCTCCGCGCCGAGGCCCTCGATCAGGGTGCGCGCCGCGGCGGCGCGCTCGCCCTGCTCGGAGGCCGGGGCACCCCGCAACGCCGCAAGTGAACGGCGGATGGGGCCGAGATTGAGCCGCTCGAAGGGCAGGCCGCGCTGGAGTGCGCCGAGCGCCCGCCGGTGCAGCGTGACCGCGAGCGCCACCAGTTCGTGGGTCTTGCCGAGCGGGGACGACGCGTCGTTGGGGTCGTAGGCGCTCTGGCCCAGGATCAGCTCGCGGAAGATGCGCGCGCTCTCGAGCACGAGCCGGTCGGTATCCTGCAGTGCCTCCGGGCCCACGAGGCCCGCGATGTCGCGCAACTCCTGGCCGCGCTGCAGCAGCTCGAGGACGGTGCGCCGGAGGTCGGGCCAGTCGGGCGACGTGGCCTGCACGAACCAGGGCGCCACCTGGTCGGCATAGAGCGAGTAGCTCGTTTCCCAGTCGACCGCGGGAAACTGCCGCTGGTTGGCGAGCGAGGCATCCAGCGCCCAGAGGGCACCGGCCACGCGGAGCGTGGCCTGGGTGACCGGCTCCGAGAGATCGCCACCGGGCGGGGAGATGGCGGCGATGACGGTGAGCGACCCCTCGCGCGCCGGCCCGCCGATCGCGGTAACCCGGCCGGCGCGTTCGTAGAACTGCCCCAGCCGGTTCGACAGGTAGGTCGGGTAGCCTTCCTCGCCCGGCATTTCGGCGAGGCGTGCCGCGATCTCGCGCAGTGCCTCTGCCCACCGCGACAGGCTGTCGGCCAGCAGCGCGACCCGGTATCCCATGTCGCGATAGTACTCCGCGATCGTGATCCCCACGTACACCGACGCCTCCCGCGCCGCGACCGGCATGTTGGAGGTGTTCACCACCATCACGGTGCGGTCCATGATCGAGTGACCGGTGCGCGCGTCGGTCAGGCGGGGGAACTCGCGCAGCACTTCCGACATCTCGTTGCCGCGTTCACCGCACCCGACGTAGACGACGATGTCGGCCTCGGCGTACTTGGCGAGGGACTGCTCGATGATCGTTTTGCCGGTGCCGAAACCGCCGGGCACCGCTACCGTGCCCCCCTCGGCCGCCGGAAAGAGCAGGTCGAAGACGCGCTGTCCGGTGACCAGCGGCCGGTCGTCCGGGAGCCGGGCGCCGACGGGCCGCGGGCGGCGCACCGGCCAATCGTGCGCCAGGTGCAGCGGCGTGCCGTCCACCAGCCTTCCGATGGCGTCCGTCACCGTGAACTGGCCGGCATCGAGTTGCGCGATGCGGCCGCTCATGCCGGGAGGAACGAGGATGCGGTGCTCCAGCGCTCCGCGTTCCATCACGGTGCCGAGCACGTCGCCTTCCTGCACCTCGTCCCCCGACTGGCGTCGTGGCCGGAATTCCCAGCGCGCGGCGGGATCGAGCGTCGGCGCGCGCGCGCCCGGCTGCACGAAGTCACCGGTCAGCTCGGCGAGCCGCTCGAGCGGCCGACCGACGCCGTCGAGGATGGAGCCCAGCAGGCCGGGGCCCAGCGGGAGGGTGAGCGCCCGCCCGCTGCGTTCCACCGGCTCACCGACCTCGAGCCCGGTGGTTTCCTCGTACACCTGCAGCGTGGCGACGTCGTCCCGCACACGGATCACCTCGCCGAGCAGGCCGCGATGCCCGACGCGCACCACTTCGTACAGCGATGCCTCGCGCAGCGGCTGTGCCTCGGCGAGTGCGCCGGTGACGCGGGTGAGCACCGGTGCGGTCATGCGAGCTTCACCCGGTATCCGATCGCCTGGCGGAGCAGATCGGCGATGAATGCTTCGGGCCCCTCGGCGGCGCGCTCCCAGGACGGGCCGGGGAAGGGCACGACCATGGGCAGCGGGCGCCGGGAGAGCTCGTGACGAACTTCCTCGGAGATGGCATCGAAGATGTCGGCCTCCACCAGGATCACGCCGAGGCCGGGTTCATCGAGCAGCGTGGCCACCTGCCGCGCACCGTCGGCGGGGCTCGCGGCCTCCAGCGACGGCAGCCCGGCGAGCCGGAACCCCGCGGCGACGGCGGGTTGCGCGAGCACGCGCACGGAATAGCTCATGCGGTCTCCTCCAGCGCAGCGGCGCGGCGGGCGGGCGGGATGCCGAGCTCAATGCCCCAGAGACACCGCCGAAGCGCCACGACTTGGGCGCGCAGCCGCAGCACGTAGGCAAGCACGGGCGCGGCCCCCAGCGGGTCGAGGCGGGCCTCCAGCCTGAGGGCGCTCATCCGGGCGCGAAGCAGCGCCTCGTCGAGGCGGGCGATATCACCGGCGTGCTGAAGCAGCAGTCCCCCGACTCCGTGGGCCGCGAGCGGTCCCGCGAGCTGTTGCGACGCGGCCAGGGCGGAGCCCGCCTTCGCCGCGTCACGGAACGCCGCGCGCGACAGGTGACGACCGCCAGAGAGGAAGAAATCGTCAGCCGGGAGCTCGGTGTCCGACGCCGCGAGCAGCAGGGCGGTCCGGGCATTGTCGAGATCGATCGACTGCTCGACATAGCGGCGGAGCGTGCGGCCGCCATGGCTTGCCGCCGCTCGCGCCCGCCCCGTGAACCACCGATCCACCTCGAGTTCGAGGCGCAGTACGTCCGGCTCGGTGGCAGTGGCGCTGGCTGCCGACAGCAAGGCGGAGCCCAGGGGGTGATCCCAGGCCACCAGCAGCGCGGCCACGTCCGTGACCCGGGGCTGCCTCGCCAACTCCGCCAGCACCCGCTCCGGGAGACTGGGCGTCGGTATCAGGCCGACGAGACGCGCCTCGGCCGACGCGCCCGCGGCGGCACCGCGAATCATCGCTCGCAGCGAACGGCGATCCTCATCGGCGAAGATCAGGCCCGGCGCGGCGCTCCGGTCGCCGAACCAGCGAGCGAGCCGCTGGAGCTCGTTTGCGGCGGCACGCCGGATGCCCAACTCGATCGCCAGGGGCGTGAGACGCCCTTCCTCCGGGATGACGATGCCAGCTGCCTCGAGCAGGGCAACCATGGCGGCGAGATCGGGCGCGGTGGACAGGGCAGACATGGCCTCGTCCGACAGGAGGTGCGTGCCCAGGCCGCGGGCACGGGCGTTCGGCGCTTCCCACCGGGCCGTCATCGGAGCAACTCGGCGCGTCGCACGACGTCCATTGCCAGCCCGGGCCAGAGGCGCTCGAGCACGCCTTCCAGCGTGGCGTCCACGTCGACGCTGGCATCGCCGGCCTCCACGCGTGAGCCGGTGGGTTGCGGAGTGACCCGGGCCGTGGCCGCCGCCTCTCCCAGGTATGTGAGCGCCCGGGCCACGAGAACGCCGATTGCCGCCTGGCCCTCGGCCGTGCCGGCGCGCTGCACGAGGTTGCGGCGCGCGCGGTCGTGCACCCGCGCGAGCAGCTCATGCTGCGCGAGCAGCCGCGTCCGTTCGGCGTCCCGCGTCGCGGTGACGATGCTCCGCTCGGCCTCCGCGCGCAGCGCCTGCTCGCGGGCCGCCAGCGCCTGTTCCCGCCGCGTGGCCAGTTCGGCGGCGTTAGCGGCCGTCAGGCGCTCCGCTTCGGCGCGCGCGTCCGCCAGGCGGGCGTCAGCCCGCCCCGCAGCTTCACGTTCCAGCGTGTGCAGGAGGTCGGCGAGCGCCATGACGCCTCAGCCGATGGCGGCAGCGCCGCCGCCCCGCAGCATGATGATGACGGCGACGACGAACCCCAGGATCACCATCGTCTCGGGAATCGCGATCATGATGATGACGGTCGTGCTCAATTCCGGCTTTTCCGCGAGACTCGCCGCGGCGGCGGGGCCGATGCGCGATTGCGCCCACGCAGTGGCAATGGCGGGAATCCCGATTGCCAGGGCGGCACTCAGCGCGATCCAGACAAGCTCCATGGTTTCACTCCTGTGGTTAGGCAGTCGTTTCCGACTTCGGTGTCCAGTGACCCAGCGGGTGATAGCGCACGCCGCCCGGGCTGTAGAAAGTTCCGAAGAACTCCACGTAGTGCAGGCGAAGGGCATGAATCGTCGGCGTGAAGAGGCTGAGGCCGAAGTTCACGAGGTGGAACAAGAGCGCGAAGAGTGCGCCCACGACCACGCTGCCCATGGCGCCGACCATCTGGTTGGCGACGATGGCCAGCATGACCGACGAGGTGCCCAGCGCCATGATCCTGGCGTAGCTCAGGATGTGCCCGAAGTTGGAGAAGAGCTCGATCGGCGCCACGATCCCCTCGAGGATCACGATGATCGGGAAGGTCACCAGCACCACCACGACCGCCGGGGTCAGGAAGGCACGCGGGAGCGCCTTCAGCGCGGCGAGGATGGCGATCAGTACCACGACCACCATCAGCGCCGAGAGCCCGCGCCCGATGGCGGCCCGGGGATGGGCGGTCCGGGCGCTGGAGATGGCGCCGAGCACGAGCCCGAGCAGCATGTGCACGACGCCGATCGCCAGTGCCAGCATGAGGAACGAGATGACTTCCTCTCCCCGGTCGAAGAGCAGGGGGCGGAGCCCGAACCAGCGGCGCCCCAGGTCGCCGAAGAACTCCCCGAAGCCGATGCCGAACGCGATCGAGAACAGGGCACAGGCGCCCGCGATCCTGGCGACCGCGCGCTTGGTGGTGCCGGGTTTCGACCGGTAGTGGACGGCGAGGGCGCCGGTGGCGAGCATCAGGCCGTAGCCGACGTCGCCCAGGATGAGCCCGAAGAACATCGGGAAGAACACCGCGACGAACGGCGTGGGGTCCATCGTGCCGTACCGGGGCAGGGGCACGACGCGGGTCAGCATCTCGAAGGGCCGGAAGATCTTCGGATTGGAGAGCACCACCGGCGCGTCCTCCGCCCGCCACTGCTCCCGTCCGAGGTGCTCGACCACGACGTCGGCACCAAGGCGGGTCGCCAATACCTCGCGGAGCCGCGGCTCCGCCGCCTGGGGCGCCCATCCCTCGATCACGAAGGCATGCTCGGTGACCCCGGCCTGGGCGAGGGTGTCGTAGCGGGCGAGCTGGTCGTGAATGGTGGCCCTCGTGCCGGCCAGTGCCGCACCCTGCGCGCGAGACAGCTGCTCCAGGCCGGCGCGCGCGCCGGCAAGATCACCTGGCAGCTGCTCGCTCCGCCCGAGCATGCGCGGAATGGCATCGGCCAGCGTGCTGCCGTACCCGTGCGGGACCGGGATCTCCTGCACCCGCGTCTCCGCGAGCAGGCGGTCGATCCGTTCGCTCGCCGAGCGCGGCACCAGCAGCAGCGCCGCCACCTCTCCGCTCGCCAGCGCCTGCGTGTAGAGCTCGAAGGTGTCGCCCAGGATCTGCCCCAGCGCGCTACGCAGTGAGGGCAGCGCACCGGCCTGTTCCCGGCGCAGCACGACGTGGTAGGCGATCAGATCGGGCATGGTGCCGCGGGCCGCCTCGAGCGCCCGGAACGCCGCGAAGAACGGGCGATATCGTTCGATGAGCGCCCGCTCTTCCTCGAGCCTGGCGAGGCGTTCCGTCAGTCCCTGCGCCTCCCGCCGCACGCGAAGCGCAAGGCGGGCATGGCGGGCAAGACTCGGGACCGAACCATCGATGCCCGCGCCCTTCTGGGCGCTGCAGCCGATGCTCTCGAGCGCCACGTCCACATCCTGCAGCACGCGACCGAGCTGACGCTGGCGCCGGGCCTGGCGGGGCGAGAGGGGTGCGGTGCGAACCGGGGACTGCTCGGCGGGAGGCGCAAAATGGAGAAGTCCCGTGTCCTGCAGCGCCTCGATGGTGGCGGGCAGGCGCGCTCGCGGGCCGAGAATGCGCAGCTTGGCCATCGGGAGGATCATGAGGCCCGTTCCTCCGATGCGGTCGCGAGGGCCTGCGCCGCGGCGTACTCCGCAAGTGCATGAACCGAAGCGTCATCGAGCGACCGGAACCGGCGCGCCACCTCTCCTGCAGCCTGCCTGATGGACTCGATGCGGGCCAGGCGCGCCGCCTCCAGCCTGGCCTCGAGTGCCTTCAGGTCGAGGTCGAGCTGCGCTGCGGACGCCGCCTCGGAGGCGGCCCTCTGCGCCAGCGCACCCGCCCGGATACGCTGCGTTTCGAGGTCGAGCGCCGTCGACCGCTCGGCCAGCCGCGCCTCGAGGCGCAGGAGCTCGGCCAACTCACCCTGCTGGGCGACGCCTTCGGCTGGTGGGGCGTGCTTCGGTGCGGCCATGGCTGCAGTATCCGCCCGAGGCACGCAAGCGCGTGTGAATGGTTCTTGAGCGTTTCTTCAGTTTGAATCCCGGATGCTAACTCGCTACGTTTCCCCACCTTAGCATCCACCCCACAATCTCCCTCCTGAGGCTCGCGGCATGCTCCAGAAAGTCGCGGTAGTCGGCGCCGGCAACGTGGGCGCCACGGCAGCGCAGCGGCTTGCCGAAAAGAACCTGGCCCGCACGGTCGTGTTGATCGACGTGATCGAGGGCGTTCCCCAGGGCAAGGCGCTCGACCAGTACCAGTCCGGCCCGATCGAGGGTTTCGACACCCGTGTCGTCGGCACCAATGGCTATGACGAGGCGTCGGGCGCCGAGTTGTTCGTGGTGACGGCCGGGATCGCCCGGAAGCCGGGGATGAGCCGCGACGACCTGGTCAAGACCAACGCGGGCATCGTCAAGTCGGTCGGCGAGCAGATCAAGCGGGTCGCGCCCAACGCCATCGTGGTGGTGGTGTCGAACCCGCTCGACGTCATGTGCTACGTCGCGATGCGTGCCACCGGCTTCCCGCGCGAGCGCGTGTTCGGCATGGCGGGTGTGCTCGACACGGCACGCTACCGGATGTTCCTGGCCGAGGCGATCGGCGTATCGGTGGAGGACATCCAGGCGATGGTGCTGGGGGGCCACGGGGACACGATGGTCCCGCTGCCGTCCTACACGACGGTTTCCGGCATTCCCGTCACGCAGCTCATCAGCCCGGCCAAGCTCGATGCGATCGTCGACCGGGCACGCAACGGTGGCGCCGAGATCGTGAGCTTCCTCAAGACAGGGTCGGCGTACTACGCGCCGAGTGCGGCGGCCGTGCAGATGGTCGAGGCGATCGCGCTCGACAAGAAACGGATCCTGCCGTGCTCCGCCTGGCTCACCGGCGAGTTCGGCCTTCGCGACGTGTTCTGCGGGGTGCCGGTGAAGCTCGGGCGGGCGGGGCTGGAGCAGATCGTGGAGATCAAGCTCTCGGAAGGGGAGCACGCGGCACTGGCGGCGTCGGCCGATGCGGTGCGCAGCACCATGACCACGCTCGAGTTCTGAGATGCACCGGCTCGCCGCCTTCTGGGAATCCTCGGTCGGCAAGAAGGCCGTCATGGCCGTCACCGGCATCGTCGGGGTGCTGTTCGTGATCGGCCACATGGTGGGCAACCTGCAGGTGTTCCAGGGCGCCGAGCGGCTCAACGCCTACGGGCACCTGCTGCACGGCCCGCTGAACGAGCTGATCTGGGGCGCGCGGGTGGTGCTGCTCGTGGCCGTGGTGCTGCACATGGTGGCGGCATGGCAACTCACGATGCGCAGCCGGGCAGCGCGGCCCGTGCCGTACGCGGTCCGCACGCCGCAGGTGTCGACCCTGGCCTCGCGCACGCTGCGATGGGGCGGCGTGCTGCTCCTGGCCTTCCTCGTGTACCACCTCCTCGACCTCACCATCGGCGCGGTCAACCCCGCGTTCGAGGAAGGCAACGTCTACGGCAACCTGCTCGGGTCGCTGCAGCGCCCGCTGATCGCAGTCTTCTACATCGTGGCCATGGGCGCCCTGGCACTGCATCTCTATCACGGGGCCTGGAGCAGCCTGCGCACGCTGGGCGTGGCGCCGGAGTCCCCGTCGCCGCTCAAGCGGCGGGTGGCGGTGGCCATCGCGGTGATCGTGGCAGTGGGATTTGCCGTCGTACCCGTCGCCGTGATCCTGGGGATTGTTCGATGACACTGCGTGAACGGTCGGCCTGCAAACCGCGTGAACGGTCAACAGTCAACGGTGAACGGGTTGGCACAAGACCCCGTTCACCGTTCCCGGTTCACCGTTCACGCTCTTCCGAGGCTTGCGCATGGAGCTGAACGCCAAAGTCCCGGCTGGTCCGCTTGCCGACAAGTGGGAGCGCCACCAGTTCGACCTGAAGCTCGTGAATCCGGCCAACAAGCGGAAGTTCACGGTCATCGTGGTGGGCAGCGGACTCGCAGGCGCGTCGGCGGCGGCGAGCATGAGCGAACTGGGATACAACGTGAAGTGTTTCTGCTTCCAGGACTCGCCCCGGCGGGCGCACTCGATCGCGGCCCAGGGCGGGATCAACGCCGCCAAGAACTACCAGAACGACGGCGACAGCGTCTGGCGGCTGTTCTACGACACGATCAAGGGCGGCGACTTCCGGGCGCGCGAGGCCAACGTCTACCGCCTGGCCGAGATCAGCGTGCGCATCATCGACCAGTGCGTGGCGCAGGGGGTGCCGTTCGCGCGGGAGTACGGAGGCTTCCTGGCCAACCGCTCGTTCGGCGGCGCGCAGGTGTCGCGCACGTTCTACGCGCGGGGCCAGACGGGCCAGCAGCTGCTGCTGGGCGCGTACCAGGCGCTCGAGAAGGAGGTGCAGCGGGGCGGGGTGGTGATGAACTCCCGGAGCGAAATGCTCGACATCGTGACGGTGGACGGCCGTGCCCGCGGCATCGTGGTGCGCGACCTGGTGACCGGGCAGGTCGAGTCGCATGCGGCGGACGCCGTGGTGCTCGCCACCGGCGGCTACGGCAACGTGTTCTACCTCTCCACCAACGCGCGCGGCTGCAACGTCACCGCCTCGTGGCGGGCGCACCGCCGCGGGGCGCTCTTCGCCAATCCCTGCTTCACCCAGATCCACCCGACGTGCATCCCGGTGAGCGGAGACTACCAGTCGAAGCTCACGCTGATGTCCGAGTCCCTCCGCAACGACGGGCGGGTGTGGGTGCCGGTGAAGGCCGGGGACCGGCGGCCGCCGGGCGACATTCCCGAGGCGGAGCGTGACTACTACCTGGAGCGGAAGTACCCGAGCTTCGGCAACCTGGCCCCGCGCGACATCGCGAGCCGCGCCGCCAAGGAAGTGTGTGACGAGGGGCGGGGCGTGGGCCCCGGCGGACGCGGCGTCTATCTCGACTTCGCGGCGTCGATCCAGCGGCTGGGCGAGGCGAAGATCGCCGAGCGGTACGGCAACCTGTTCGACATGTACCGGCGGATCACGGACGAAAACCCGTACCAGGTGCCAATGCGCATCTATCCGGCGGTGCACTACACGATGGGCGGCCTCTGGGTCGACTACAACCTCATGAGCACGCTGCCGGGGCTGCACGTGATCGGTGAGGCCAACTTCTCGGACCACGGGGCCAACCGGCTCGGCGCGAGCGCCCTGATGCAGGGCCTGGCCGACGGATACTTCGTCATCCCGCTCACCATCGGCGACTACCTGGCCACGGCCAAGCTGCCGCCGGTCGGCACCGACCACCCCGAGTTCAGGCGGGTGGAGGCGGAGGTGTCGGGCCGGATCGCGCGGCTGCTCGGTGCCAAGGGACGGCGCAGCGCCGACTCGTTCCACCGCGAGCTCGGCAAGCTCATGTGGGAGAAGTGCGGCATGGCGCGATCCGCGGCCGGGCTCACGGAGGCCCTCGCCCGGATTCCCGCGCTGCGCGAGGAGTTCTGGAGCGACGTCCATGTTCCCGGCAGCGGCACGGCGCTCAACCAGTCGCTGGAGCACGCCGGCCGCGTCGCCGACTTCATGGAGCTGGGTGAACTGATGTGCCGCGACGCCCTGGAGCGCGAGGAGTCGTGCGGTGGTCACTTCCGGGTGGAACACCAGACGGAGGATGGCGAGGCGCGCCGCGACGACACGCGGTTCTGCTACGCGGCGGCCTGGGAATGGGCGGGCGAGGGCGCGCCGCAGGGGCTCACGCGCGAGCCCCTGCAGTTCGACAACGTCACGCTTTCGGCGCGGTCCTACAAATGAGCCACGACGATACCATGCAGATCACCGTCCGTGTATGGCGGCAGCCGGGTCCGGCGGCCGGCGGCGCGCTGGTCTCGTACGACGTGCCCGGCGTCAGCCCGGAAATGTCGTTCCTCGAGATGCTCGACGTGCTGAACGAACGGCTGACCGAGCGGGGCGAGCTGCCCATCGCGTTCGATCACGACTGCCGCGAGGGCATCTGCGGCATGTGCGGGCTGATGATCAACGGTGTGGCGCACGGGCCGGAGAAGGCGACCACCACCTGCCAGCTGCACATGCGAAGCTTCAGGAATGGCGACGTGATCACGGTGGAGCCGTGGCGCGCGACGGCGTTCCCGGTGCTGGCCGACCTCGTGGTGGACCGGCGCGCCCTGGACCGGATCATCGCCTCGGGCGGGTTCATCTCGGCCCCGACAGGGGGCGCGCCCGATGGCAACGCCATCCCGGTGCCCAAGCCGGCGGCCGACCAAGCCATGGATGCCGCCGCGTGCATCGGGTGTGGCGCCTGCGTGGCGGCCTGCCCCAACGGGTCGGCATCGTTGTTCACCGCCGCCAAGATCTCCCACCTCGGCCTGCTGCCGCAGGGCCAGGCCGAACGTTTCCGCCGCGCGCTGTCGATGGTGCAGCAGATGGACCTCGAGCACTTCGGCAGCTGCACGCTCTACGGCGAGTGCCAGGAGGCATGCCCGAAGGAGATCAGCATCGACACCATCACCCGCATGAACGGCGACTTCCTGCGGGCGGCCGCCCAGCCGCCGGTGCGAGAAGCCGCCACCGGTAGCATCTGACCCGCCGCACGGCCCGGCGCGGGCGGTGTGCAACCCGCCACTTCGTTCGTCTCCCTTGGCGGAACCCACTCAATGTCGCTTACTCGGAGCGCTTGTGCGCTCGCCGTCGGACTGGCCGCCGGGGTGGTGCCGGCGGCGGCGCAGCGGCTCCGGGGACACGCCATGGGCCAGGCGCTCCCCTCGGTGATCACCGCCGGCGCCGTGCCGGGCGGCGGGGCGCTGACCGAGGTCACCGTGCTCCAGCCGCTGCTCATGGGTGAGCTGGCATACGGGCCGGTGCTCCGCGGCCGCATGACACTCGACTTCGAGGGGGTCACGATGCCGGCCGGCGAACTGGCGCTTGGCGGATGGGGCGAGGGATTCGTGGACCGGCGGCATCCGCACACGTATCTCCACGAGGCGATGGTATGGGGTTCTGCACCGGTGGGCAGCGTGGCGGGCGTGAGCATGGCGGGAGGGCTCGCGGCAGGGAAGGGTATCGTACCGTTCGGAACGGATGATCCGATGTCGCGTCCGTTCGTGCGTTTCCCGGTGAATCATCACCTTGCTCAGATCGTCGAGCGCGCCGAGATCGCGACGGGATGGCGGCTCGGGCTGGCAGGCCTGGAGGGCGCCGTCTTCAACGGCGACGAGCCGGAGACGCCGGACCAGTGGCCGAGCATGAGCCGCTTCGCCGATTCCTGGGCTGCGAGGGTAACGCTGTGGCCGGTGCGGGGGCTCGAGATACAGGGATCGTTCGCCGCGGTGAATTCACCGGAGCACCGCGGGGGAGCCGGGCTCGATCAGGCCAAGTGGAGCGCCTCGGCACGGCTGCAGCGGGTGGTCGGACGCACCGGTATCTATGGGCTGCTCGAATGGGCCCGCACGGAAGAGGGCGACAACGCATTCGTGTTCGCGTCCGTGCTGGCGGAAGGATCGGTCCTCTCAGGCCGGCACCGAATCGGGTACCGGGTGGAGCGCACCGGACGGCCGGAAGAGGAGCGGTTCTTCGACAACCCATACCGCTCGCCGCGGCCGCTGCTGGACAACAGCATCGTGGGGCAGACGCGGTGGACCCTGCACACGGTCAACTACGCGCTGCAGCTCTCCCTGGCGCACGGCAAGCTCGGGGTGCAGCCATTCGTCGAGGTGACCTTCGGGCAGGTGAGTGACGTCGGCGCCGGACTGTTCGAGGCGGCGGCGTTGTACGGCACCAGCGACGTGCGCGGCCTGACGCTCGGAATGCGGCTCGACTTCGGCGGTGCCATGGGACGGATGGGACGATACGGGGCGGTGGCAGTACCGGATGAGCAGGTGATGGCGGAACGGAATGGACACAACCACTAGGAGGAAGACGCCATGAGAATGGCACTGGTGAAGTTGGCGCTGGCCACCGGCGTCGGGCTCGTGACGCTGGCTGCGTGTGGCTCGGCCAATGACGGCTTCGACCCCGCCGTACCGACGACGGTCGTGTACGTGGCCGGCTCGGGCCAGTCCGGCGATGTCGGCGACCTGCTCCCGGAAATGCTTACGGTAAAGACCGCCAACTTCGTGGGCGACCCCGTCGCGGGAGTCACCGTCGAGTGGTTCGTGGTGAGCGGTGACGGTAGCATCAGCAGTGCCACCACCACTTCCGACGCCAACGGCCTGGCGCAGGTGAGCTGGGTCCTGGGCCCGATCGTCGGGCCACAGGTAGTTCAGGCGGTCTCTGGGTCGCTGACGGGATCCCCCATCAGCTTCGGCGCGACGGCCCGCACGCCTCCCCCGGATGGCGGTGGCGGCGCAGCGGCACGCGCCCGCTGATGAATGGCCTCCGCCGCACACTGCTCCTGGCTGGCATTGTCGTGGGAGCAGCGTGCGGCGGGGGTGACCCGGGCGGCGGTGGCCCGGTCGTGCCTCCGCCGACCCAGGGTTTCGCAGCGGCCGGTGGCAGGGCGCAGCGCGCGGTAGCAGGCACCACGGTTCCAGTACCCTACACGGTGCGCGTCACCAACGCGGCGGGACAGCCCGTCGCCGATGCCGCCGTGCGCTGGACGCTCGCAGCGGCCAGCGGAAGCCTTTCTGCCGCATCCACCCGCACCGATGCTTCCGGTCATGCCTCGGTGCTCCACACCCTTGGCCCCGTTCCCGGGGTGCAGGAGGCGTCGGCCTCCCTCGACGGGGCCACGGCGGTCACTCCGGTGCTCTTCGGCACTTTGGCGGTCAGCGCTGCCCCCGCCGTTCGCGTCGCCGAGGTGGCCATCCCCGCCGACTACGGCATCCACGACACCTTTGTGCGTGATGGCCTGGCGTTCGTGTGCGCATGGAACACCGGCCTCATCATCTACGACGTGGGGCACGGCATCCGGGGCGGCAGCCCGAGCGCGCCGGCCGAGGTCTCGCGCATCGTGCCGCCCCAGGGGCCCGTCAGCGGCTTCACCGGCTCCATCCACAACGCCTGGTGGTTCCACAACCCGGTTCGCGGTGAGTCGCGCTACGTCTTTCTGGGGCAGGAGGGACCAGGGGTGATCGGCAGCGAGTCGCGCGGGGACATCTCGGTGGTGGACGTGTCCGACCTCGAACACCCGCAGGCGGTTGCGACGTTCGGCCTCGCAGGGAGCGGCACGCACAACTTCTGGGTCGACGAGCCGGCGCAGGTTCTCTACGCGGCGTACTACAACGGGGGCGTGGTGGCGATCGACGTGTCGGGCACGCTGTCGGGCGACCTCGGTGCCAGGCTCATCTCAGAGGTGCGGCCCGGCGGGCCGGACAGCACCTATACGTGGGGAGTCCAGGTCGCCAACGGATGGGTGTACGCCAGTGACATGGAATCAGGACTCTGGCGGCTGGCTCCTGCATCAGCCGGAATGATGGTCCTCGGTGGCGGCCAGAACGTGCTGGACCGCTGGACATCGGACCTGTGGGTCAGCAACCCGTATGCATTCACCGGGACGTGGGGCGGCGTGGCCCGCCGTGACAGCACCGGGAGGCTCAATCCAGGGAATGCGCTCAAGATCTGGCTGCTGCTGCCGTCGGGCGACCCGGTGCTCACGGACTCCCTGATCCTGGGTAACGTGGGAACGATCAGCGATGTGGAGGTGAGTGGCGATGGCCAGCGACTGCTGCTGACGACAGAGCGGGGTACTGGGGGCTTCAGCATCTACTCGTTGGGTAACCCGGAGGTCCCCGTCCTGATGGCAACGGCCGCCGAATCGAGCGGTCTCCACACCGGCACATTCGCCCGGATCGGCGGTCGTGACTTCGTGTTCGCCGCCCGGAACCCGGGTAATCCGGCCTTGGTGGTGTACGACGTGACCGAAGCGTTACACTAGACGCCATCACTACTGCGCCGGCGCAGTTTCGAGATGAAACATCGTGCGGGCACCAGTTGGACCCTCGTCTCCCTACGTGCAACGCCCGCGGCACGGTGATTCCACACTTGGCAGGGTGATGCCATGAGACAGGCATTGGCGTTCGCTGGACTCGCGTTGAGCGCGGGCATCGCAGTCGGGACGGCGTGCGGCTCGGCGATGGATGGATACGACCCCACCGTTCCCACCAACATCATCTATGTCGATGGCGCTGACCAGCGGGGCCGGGTGGGTACGGCGCTCCACTATCCGCTGCTGGCCAAGATCACGAACCAGTTCGGTGGGCCGGTGGCGGGCGTGCGGGTGGATTGGTATCTCGTGGCGGGTCGGGGAATACTGGCGGACACCATGTCGGTCAGCGACGCCGAAGGGCTGGTATGCAACACGCTGAGACTAAGCCCCCGTGCGGAGACGATCCGAGTTCAGGCCGTCACGGCCCTAAGCGGGTCTCCCTTGTACTTCAATGCGACCGCCGTGCTGGCACCCGACAGAGGGGATGACCCGAACCCGGGAGTGTGCTCGCAGTGACGGCTCACACGAATCCCTACAGCTTTGGCAACGTCACCCCACGCTGGGCCTGGTACTTTCCCTTCTTGTCGGCGTAGCTCGTCTCGCAGACATCGTCGTCATCCGCCTCGAAGAAGAGCACCTGGCAAATCCCCTCGTTCGCATAAATCTTTGCGGGGAGGGGAGTTGTGTTGCTGATCTCAAGCGTTACGTGACCCTCCCACTCGGGCTCGAACGGCGTCACGTTGGTGATGATGCCGCAGCGGGCATAGGTGGACTTGCCCACACAGATCGTCAGCACGTTCCGGGGGATGCGGAAGTATTCCACCGAGCGGGCGAGGGCGAAGCTGTTGGGCGGGACTACGCAAATGTCGCCGGAGAACTCGACGAAGCTCTTGTCATCGAAGTTCTTGGGGTCGACAATGGCGGACAGCGCGTTGGTGAAGATCTTGAATTCGGGCGCCACCCGCATGTCGTAGCCGTAGGAAGAGACCCCGTAGCTGATTGCCCCCGCCCGGACCTGGCCATCAGTAAAGGGCTCGATCATCCCGGCTTCGCGGGCCATGCGGCGGATCCAGCGGTCGGACTTTATGGACATAGTCGGGGGGTGACACAGGGTTAGGGGGCCAAGACAGGCCAGCGTTGGGCCGTGCAATATAACCCCGGCATCAGCCGCCGCTGCGAGGGTTCGTAGAGTGTTTGCGCGTCGGGAGTTCGGGTTGAATTGCGCCGTCCCGTGCGGTTAGTTTGAGGCACGCAAGTGAAAACATTCACGAGAGCTTCCTAATGCTCAGGCCCTTCGTACCGATCCTGCTCCTGATCGCGTTCGTCGTTGCCAATGCGATCCTGCTGATCGGGCTCTCGCACTTCCTGTCGTCGTCGCGCTCCAACCCGGCCAAGCGACAGCCGTACGAGTCGGGCATGCCGGTCATCGGCGACGCCCGGCAGCGATTCTCCGTGAAGTTCTATCTCGTGGCCATGCTGTTCATCGTCTTCGACATCGAGACCGTGTTCCTGATTCCGTGGGCCGTGGCGTTCCGCAGCCTCCCCGAATCGGCCGGCCTGCTGATGATCGAGATGTTCGCGTTCATGGTGGCCCTGGGCGCGGGCTACCTGTACATCTGGAAGCGCGGGGCCCTGCAATGGGATTGAGCGAACTCGAACCCGGGGCGGCCGGATCGCCGGTGGTATCGGCCGTATCGCCCAATTTCATGACCACCAGCCTCGACTTCCTGGCCAACTGGGCCCGGACGGGCTCGCTGTGGCCGATGCCCTTCGGCACCGCCTGCTGCGCCATCGAGTTCATGGCGACGGCGGCTTCGCGGTACGACATCTCGCGCTTCGGCATGGAGCGCATGAGCTTCTCGCCGAGGCAGGCCGACGTGCTCATCTGCGCCGGCCGCCTGCCGTTCAAGCTGGCCCCGGTCATCCGGCGGGTATGGGACCAGATGCCCCAGCCCAAGTGGTCCATCTCGATGGGCGCCTGCGCGTCGTCGGGCGGGATCTTCGACAACTATGCGATGGTGCAGGGCATCGACACGATCATTCCGGTAGACGTGTACGTGCCGGGGTGCCCGCCGCGTCCCGAGGGGCTGCTGTACGGCGTCATGCTCCTCATGAAGAAGATCCGGGGCGAGAGCTTCACGGACGACCTCCTCCGGCAGGAGCAGACTATCGGGGCCAACGGCCTCTATCTCCCGCCCGACCGGATCGACGAGCTGTCGGAGCCCTTCGGCAACTCCGTGTCCCAGACCCGCAGCACGTGACCGCGCCGCCGTCTCCCTCGGTCGCGGCGCTTCGCAAGGAGTTCGGCGACGCCATCGGGCGGCACGTCGTATCCTGTGGCGACACGGTCGTCTATGTGTCGCGGGAGCGGGTGCACGACGTATTGCGGTGGCTGAAGGAAACGCCCGGTCAGGGCTACACCTACCTCACCGACATCACGGCGGTGGACTACCGGGACCCGGAGTGCCCGCTGGAGGTGGTGTGGCAGCTGCGCGCGCTGGACCGGCCGGCCGACCTCCGGGTCAAGGTGGCGCTGCCGGCCGGCCAGCCGCTCGAGGTGCCGACGGTATGGGACCTGTGGCGCGGCGCCAACTGGCTCGAGCGCGAGGTCTTCGACATGTTCGGCGTCCTGTTCATCGGCCATCCCGACCTGCGACGGATCCTCATGTGGGAGACGTATGCCGAAGGGCATCCGCTGCGGAAGAGCTTCCCCCTGCGCGGCCACTTCAGCCGTTCGGAACAGACGCGCCAGGCGCTCGCCGGCAATCCGGAGGCGCACTACTCCCTCGAGGAACTGTCGATCGCCGAGGAATACAAGAACCTGCCGCCCGATGTGCGCGAGCGGCTGAAGCAGGGAAAGCGAGGCTTCGTCGAATGACCACGCGCACGGTCGACGTCGCGCTCGGCACCTCCGGCCTCGATGCCCGCGGGCGGCCGATCACGGTGCCGCTCGGCGTGCAGTTGCAGGACACCGGCGAATTCGAGGTGCCGGGCCATTTCGACGAGGCCTTCGGCGCCGAGCACATGCTGATCAACATCGGGCCGCAGCACCCCGCGACGCACGGCGTGCTCCGGCTCGTGCTCGAGCTCGACGGCGAGACGGTACGGCGCTGCATCCCGCACATCGGATACCTGCACTCGGGCTTCGAGAAGCTGGGCGAGTACCGCCAGTACAACCAGATCGTGCCGCTCACCGATCGCACCGACTACCTGTCGCCGATGGCGAACAACGTCTGCCTGGCACTGGCGGTCGAGAAGCTGATGGGCATCGAGATCACCGA
>JAGGAG010000187.1 GCA_017889745.1 Gemmatimonadota bacterium
TGTCCGCCAGTCGCAGGGAATCCTGGCGCAGTATTTCTCCCGAGGCGCTGAGCCGCGTCAGGATGCGCGCGCGTCCATCCCATGCGAGGAGCGTGTCGCCGATGGCATACAGGCTCGAGAGCGCGGCGAACCTGCCGGGTGTCGCGCCCCGGCCACCAACCGTCCGCACGTGCTTTCCGGCAGGCGAGAACCAGCGCAACTGCCCGGTACCGCCATTCGCCACCACCAGGCCGCCGTCGCCGAGCCGCCTGGCACCAACGATACCGATGAAATCGAGCGCGGAATCTCCCGCGAGGCCACCCAGCGTCAGCGCCGCGCTGCCCGCGACCTTCCATGCCGCGCGGTCGCCCCAGGCCGGCGCCCGGGAGGTCACGATCTGGATGCCAGCGCTGTCGGCGATATCAGGACCGGCGGCGACTGGAGTCGCGTCTCGCCGGCACGCCAGCACGCCGGCAAGCAGCAACAGTGAGCGCCTCATGCGCGCGCCCTCCCGACCGCGCTCACGAACCTGTGCATCACCGCACCGAGGCGATCGCGGAGCGCCGCGTCACGCAGCGTACCATCCTCGGCGAAAGCCTCGGCCGCCAGCGCCAGGGAGAACATGTCCGGAAAGATCATCATGCCCATTGATTCGAGTGGAACCCGCAGGTGCCAGAGCCCGCGGTTGCCGCCGACCCGCCCATTGGAGGCGGACAACAGCAGCGCCCAGCGGTCCTGCACCACGTACGGGCGGATGCGCGAAAGCCAGTCGATCGTGTTCTTGAGATTGCCGGGCACGGAATAGTTGTACTCCGGAGAGGAAAGCAGCAGGCCGTCCGAGGCGGTGACGAGCCTGCCGAGATGCTGCACCGGCTCCGGGATCCCGGCGGACGCCTGCATGTCCCCGTCGTACGCCGGGAAGATGAATTCGCGGAAGTCGTGCACTTCCACGGTGGCACCCTCGGCGCGCGCAGCGAGCACCGCCTGGGCCAGGAGGAGGCGGTTGAGTGAATCGCGCCGCAACGACGCGGCGAAGGCGATCAGCTTGATGGAACGAGCAGCGGGTGCAGCGTCTGCCATACGTTGGCGGCCAGTCTCTTCTGCCCCTCGGGCGTCGGATGTATGCCGTCCGGCTGGTTGAGTGAGTCGACGCCACCCACTCCCGCGAGCAGCGCCGGAACGATGGGCAGGCCGTTCGCCCGGGCGACCTCAGGAAAGACCTCCTCGAAGCGGGCGCCGTACACGCGCCCGAGGTTCGGCATGGAGTTCATCCCGACCAGGACGACGCGTACCGCCGGCTGGAGCGTGTGCACCCGGTCGATGATCGCCTGGATGTTGCCCCGGATCGAGTCCGGGTCCTGTCCCCGCAGCCCGTCGTTGGCGCCGGTCTCGAGCACCAGGATCGCCACCGGCTCGCGCAGCAGCCAGTCGATGCGGCGGAGGGCGCCGGCGGACGTTTCGCCGCTCACGCCGGCGTTGACCACCCGGTAGTTGAGCCCGGCGGAATCGATCTTCTGCTGGATGAGCGCAGGATACGCCTGGTCGGGCTCCACCCCGAGCCCGGCCGTGAGGCTGGTACCGACGAACATCACAACCGGAGCCGGGGCAGCGGGCGCAGCACCGGCGGCATCGCGGCCACCGGCCCCCGTATCCGGTTGTGCCGCACCCTCCCGCTCCCTGCCACACGCCAGCAGTGCAACAAGCGCGGCCACTGCGGCGTACCTAGCTATCATTCGCGCTTCTCAACGATCTCCAGGGATTTCGCATGCTTCGCTGTGAAGGACTGACCCAGACATACCTCTCCGGTGGCCGGGAACTGACCGTGCTGAAGGATATCACCTTCGCCCTCGAGGACAGCGGCTTTCTCGCCATCGTGGGACCCTCCGGCAGCGGAAAGACCACGCTGCTTGGCCTCCTGGCTGGCCTCGACCGCCCCAGCCGGGGCAGCGTCTTCCTCGATGGCGCGGACCTCGGCGGCATGACGGAGGACCAGCGGGCCCGTCTCCGCGGCGACAAGGTCGGGTTTGTCTTCCAGTCGTTCCAGCTCATCCCCACGCTCACGGCACTGGAGAACGTGCAGGTGCCGCTCGAGCTCTCCGGCCGCCCGGCCGACGAGCGCCCGCGCGAGCTCCTCGCCCGGGTGGGCCTGGCGGAGCGGAGCCACCACTATCCGGCCCAGCTGTCGGGTGGCGAGCAGCAGCGCGTCGCCCTGGCCCGCGCCTTCGCCAACCGCCCCCGCATCCTCTTCGCCGACGAGCCGACCGGCAACCTCGACAGCGCAACCGGCGGGAGCATCGTGGAACTGATGCTCGAGCTCAATCGCGACTTCGGGACCACCATCGTGCTCGTCACCCACGACCTCACCCTCGCGGGCCGGGCGCGCAGGATCATCCGGCTGGCCGACGGCGTCCTCGCGAACGACACCGCCGCGTGACATCGACCGGCTTTGTGCTCCGCATGGCGGCACGGGAGGGTCGTGCCTCCTGGCGCCGCCTCCTCGTCCTGACCGCCGCGGTGGCCGTCGGCGTCGCCGCGCTCGTGGCGATCAACGCCTTCTCCGACAACCTGCGCATCTCGGTGAAGGACCAGGCGCGCTCGCTGCTCGGCGCCGACATGGCGCTGGTCAGCCGGCGTCCGCTTCCGCCCCTGGCCGAAGCGGTGCTCGATACCGTGAGCCGCGGCGGGGCGGTGGCGCGCGTCGCCCAGTTTGCCGCCATGGCATACGTGCCGCGCACTGCGGGCACCCAGCTCGTGCAGGTCACCGCCGCCGAGCCCGGCTACCCCTTCTATGGCGAGATCGTCACGGCGCCGGCCACGGCGTGGAGCCGGCTGCACGACGGCGCGAACGTCGTGGTCGAGCCGGCCCTCCTGGCGCAGCTCGGCGCGAAGGTCGGTGACACGCTGTCGCTCGGCGAGAGCCGGCTCACGATCATCGGCGTCACCACCCGCATCCCCGGCGACGTCGGCGTCCGCGCGGCATTCGGCGCCCGCGTCTTCATTCCCTGGCGGCTCCTGCAGGCCACCGAACTCCTCGGCGCCGGAGCACGTGCCGAATACGCGGCGTACGTGCGCCTCCCGGCCGATGCCGACGCCCTGAAGCTCGCCGGGCGCTACCGTAACACCCTTCGCCCCGAGCGCGTGCGCATCCGCACCGTCGAGGAAGACCGCAACAACCTCACGGAAACACTCGACCGGCTGGGCAACTACCTCGGGCTGGTGGCCCTCATGGCACTGCTCCTGGGCGGTCTGGGCGTCGCGAGCGCGGTGTCGGTGTTCATCCGGCGGAAGCTCGATTCCATTGCCGTGCTGCGGTGCCTCGGTGCGTCGTCGGGACAGGTGTTCTCGGTGTACCTCCTGCAAGCGGTGGGCATGGGGCTGCTGGGCAGCCTGCTGGGCGTCCTCGGCGGGATCGTCATCCAGCAGCTGCTCCCCCTCGTGCTGCGTGATTTCCTGCCGGTTGCGGTGTCATCGGCACCGTCTGCGCGAGCCATTGGCCTGGGGCTGGTCGTGGGACTCTGGGTCAGCAGTATCTTCGCGCTCCTGCCGCTGCTCACGGTGCGACGCGTGCCGCCGCTCGCCGCACTCCGGCGCGATGTCGATCCGTCGCCGTCGCGCCGCGATCCGCTGACCCTGCCGACGCTGGGCCTGCTCGCACTGAGCATCGTGGCGCTCACGGCGCTGCAGGTGGGGAATTGGCAGACCGCGCTCTATTTCTCACTTGGCATTGGCGGGGCCGTGACGGTGCTCTGGCTCGCGAGCCTTGGCCTCACGCGCGCCGTGCGCCGCTGGAATCCCGCCCGCTGGCCCTACGTGTGGCGCCAGGGCCTGGCCAACCTGCATCGCCCGTCGAACCAGACCACGACCGTCGTACTGGCACTCGGGTTCGGCGCATTCCTGCTGGCGACGCTGTATCTGGTGCAGCACAACCTGCTCCGCCAGCTCGACCTCTCCGGTGGCACTGGGCGGCCCAACCTGGTGGTGCTCGACATCCAGCCCGATCAGCTTGCGCCGGCAGAATCGCTGCTCAAGGCCGACGGCCTGCGCCTGACGGGCCCGGTGCCGATCGTGCCCATGCGCATCAGTGCCATCAATGGACGGCCGGTGCTGCGCACGGGCGACGATTCAGTGGAGGTCGATTCCGCCGCAGGCGCCGGCGGCCCGGGCGGCAGCCAGCGCCGCGCCGCATGGGCGGTGCGGCGGGAGTACCGCTCGACCTATCGCGACACCCTGGTCTCCTCCGAGAAGCTCACGGCGGGCAAGTGGTGGGCTCCCGGAACGACGCCTCCGGCGTCGCCGTACGCCATCTCGATCGAAGTGGGCCTCGCGTCCGAGCTGAACGTGACCCTCGGCGACACGATCACCTGGGACGTGCAGGGCCTTCCCGTCATCACCCGTATCACCAGCATGCGCGAG
>JAGGAG010000188.1 GCA_017889745.1 Gemmatimonadota bacterium
GATCGGCGCGAGCCGGGAGGAGATCCTCGCCGTGTCGGCAAAGGAGGGCACCGGGGTGCCCGAACTGCTGGAAGCGATCGTGGCCCGGGTGCCGCCGCCGCGCGGCAACGCCGAGGCGCCGCTGCGGGCCCTGGTGTTCGACAACTACTACGACCGCTATCGCGGCGCGATCCCGAGCATCCGGGTGGTGGATGGCGCGCTGCGCGCGGGCATGCAGGTGGCCTTCGGGTCGCACCCGGACGACGTCTTCACCGTGGACGAGGTGGGCTACCTGCAGCTCGGCCAGCGCCGCGGCGAGGTGCTCGAGGCCGGCGAGGTGGGCTACTTCCACGCCAACCTGCGCGACGTGCGTGACTGCCGCGTGGGTGACACGGTGCTCGACGCGGCCAACCCCGCGAAGACACTGCTGCCGGGATATCGCGACGTGAAGTCGATGGTGTTCGCCGGCCTCTACCCCACCGACTCGGACCAGTACGAGGGCCTGCGGGACGCGCTGGAGAAGCTGCGGCTCAACGACGCGAGCCTCAACTACGAGCCGGAGACGTCCACCGCCCTCGGGTTCGGGTTCCGCTGCGGCTTCCTGGGCCTGCTGCACATGGAGATCGTGCAGGAGCGGCTCGAGCGCGAGTTCAACCTCGACCTGCTCACCACGGTGCCCACGGTGGAGTACCACGTGTACCTCACCGACGGCACCGAGCTCCTGATCGAGAACCCGACGCTCCTGCCCGACAGCACCACGATCGACCGCATCGAAGAGCCATACGTCAAGACGCGCATCATGGCGCCGGCCGACTACATCGGCGGGATCATGAAACTGGGCCAGGAGCGGCGCGGCATCTACAACGGGATGCACTTCATCGACACCACCCGGGTGGAGTTCGACTTCGAGTTCCCCCTGGGCGAGATCGTGCTCGACTTCTACGACCGGCTCAAGAGCATCAGCCGCGGCTATGCCTCGCTCGACTACGAGATGTCGGGCTACCGCACCTCCGACCTGGTCAAGCTCGACATGCTGATCAATGGCGACCAGATCGACGCCTTCAGCGTGATCATCCACCGGGACAAGTCGTACGAGTGGGGCCGCAAGGTGGCGGAGAAGCTGAAGGAGCTCATTCCGCGCCAGCTCTTCGCGGTCGCGATCCAGGCCGCGATCGGCAACAAGATCATCGCCCGCGCCACCGTGGCGCCGTTCCGGAAGGACGTCCTCGCCAAGTGCTACGGCGGCGACATCACGCGCAAGCGCAAGCTCCTCGAGAAGCAGAAGGAGGGGAAGAAGCGCATGAAGCAGATCGGCGCCGTGGAGATCCCACAGGAAGCATTCCTTGCGGTGCTGCAGGTCGACGATTGAGGCCTGAGGGCGTGAGCGCGTGATGTTCTGGCGCAGGCGCTCGGGCGCCGTCGTCATCCAGACGGCGTACATGGGCGACGTGATCCTCACGACCCCGCTCCTCACGGCACTCGCCGCACTGCACGGGCCGGTGGACGTCGTGGCGACACCGCAGTCGGCGACCCTGCTCGACACGCACCCGGCCGTGCGCGAGGTGATCCGCTACGACAAGCGTGGCGCGGACCGGGGCTGGCCCGGGCTCCGGCGCGTGGCCGCTCAACTCCGCCGCCGCTCCTACACCGCCGCCTACCTGCCCCATCGCTCCTGGCGCTCGGCCACGATGGTGCTGCTCGCCCGGATTCCCGAGCGGATCGGCTTCGAGGACAGCCCCGCGGCACCGCTGTACACCAGGCGCCTGCCGCGCCCGGTGCAGGCGCACGAGACGGCGCGCCTCTGGTCGCTGGCCGGCCTGCCGTTCGGCGCACCGGTGCCCGCGGTGACGCTGGGCCTGACCGCCGACGACGAGGCGGAGGCGGAGCGATGGCTGTCGAGTCGCGGCATCAGCGGCGACTTCGTGGCGCTGGGCGCCGGGGGGCCCTGGGGTGCCAAGCGCTGGCCCTACTTTCCCGAGCTCGCCGCCCTGCTCGACCTGCCGGTGGTCGTGATCGGCGGCCCCACGGATGCCGTGATCGGCCACGCGATCGAGGCGGCGGCGCCGGGGCGGGCCCACAGCGCCTGCGGACAGGTGGGCCCGCGCACATCGACCGCCATCATCGCGCGGGCCGCGGCACTCGTCACCAACGACTCGTCACCGCTGCACCTCGCACTGGCGACGCGCACGCCGATGGTCGCGCTGTTCGGACCGACGGTGCCCTCCTTCGGCTTCGGGCCGCTCGATCCCGACGCCATCTGCCTGGGCGAGGATGAACTTCTCTGCCGGCCGTGCGCCACCTACGGGCCCGCGGCCTGTCCCCTCGAACATCATCGCTGCCTGCGCCAGCTCGGGGTGGCGCGCGTGGCCGATGCCCTGGCCACCGTGCGCCAGCGGGCGGGAGCGCGGCGCTGACGCCGCGCGGCATCTCCGTCGGCTTCGACGCCGCGCGGGCCTTCCGCAACCGCACGGGGCTCGGGAACTACGGCCGGCGACTGCTCACCGGACTCGCCGCGGCAGCGCCCGACCTGCGCATGACGCTCTACGCGCCCAAGGCACCCCGCCCCGAGCTGGCGCCCTGGCTCGCCAGCCTCCCCCCGCGCTCGACCATCTGCCTGCCGCCGGCGGCGCTGCGCCCGGCACCGATGCGGCAGTTCTGGCGCACCTTCCGGCTGGGACGGGCGGCGCGGCGCGATGGCGTGAGCCTCTACCACGGCCTGTCGCACGAAATGCCGCGGGACCTGCCCGGCACCGGCATCCCGGGGGTGGTGACGTTCCACGACCTGCTCTTCGAGCGCCATCCCGAGCTCTTCCCGGCCATCGACCGGATGAGCTACGGCTGGCGCTACCGGTGGAGCGCCGAGCACGCGGCGGCGATCGTGGCGGTGAGCGGACAGACCCGGGACGACCTCGTGAAGTGGTATGGCGTGGACCCGCAGGATGTGACGATCATTCCTCCAGCGCGGGACCCGGCGTTCGCGCGCCCGGTGCCCCAGGCGGACGCGGCCGCGGTTCGATCGCGACTGGGACTGCCCGCCACCTACCTGCTGAGCGTGGGCACGCTCGAGCGGCGGAAGAACCATCGCGTCCTGGTGGACGCCCTGGCGCTGCTCGATCCGCACGAGACGCCCGCGCTGCTGCTGGTGGGACGCGATGGCGGCGAGGCGAAGGCGCTGCGGGCGCTGGCCGAGGCACGGGGCGTGGCGGCGCAGGTGCGCCTCCTCCCCGGTGTCGCCAGTGCCGACCTGCCGGCGGTCTATCAGGGCGCGTCGCTGTTCCTGTATCCGAGCCTTTTCGAGGGGTTCGGGATGCCGATCGTGGAGGCGCTCAGCGCGGGCGTGCCCGTCATCACGAGCGCGGGCGGCTGCTTCCCGGAAGCGGGAGGCCCGTCAACGCGCTACGTGACGTCGACCGACGCGTCAGGCCTGGCGGCGGCGATGCGCGACCTCCTCGACGACCCGGAGCTCGCCGCGCGAATGCGCGATGACGGCCGCCGCTGGTCCGAGCGGTTCGACGCCACCGCGCTGGCGGCCCCGCTGCTGGCCCTGTATCACTCCCTGCTTCGCTGAGAACGGACGCATGCGTTACGTGGTGGGCATCGACATCGGCGGCACCAACCTCGTCGTCGGCTGTGTCGCCGAGGACGGCTCGGCGCTGCACGGTCTGATGAGCGAGCCGACCCGTCCCGACACCGGGGCCGACGACGTCATGGAGCGCCTGCTCGCCCTGGCGCGCCGGTCGATCGCGGCCACGCGCGCGGAGCTGCCACGGGTGGAGATCGCCGGCGTGGGCGTCGGCGCCCCGGGCCCGCTCGACCGGCACCGCGGCGTGGTGCTGCTCACGCCCAACCTCGGCTGGACCAACATGCCGCTCCGCGAGCGGGTGTCGGCGGGCCTCGACCTCCACGCCGCGCTCGACAATGACGCCAACTGCGCCGTGCTGGGCGAGTGGTGGATCGGGGCGGCGAAGGGCGCGCGCCAGGCGGTGGGCATCACGATCGGCACCGGCATCGGCGGCGGCCTGATCGTGAACGGCGAGATGGTGCACGGCGCGTCCGACTGCGCCGGCGAGATCGGTCATGTCACCATCGAAACCGAGGGGCGGCGCTGCAAGTGCGGCAACTACGGCTGCCTCGAGGCGTACGCCTCGGGCCCCGCCATCGCGCGCCGCGCCGTGGAGGAAGTCGAATCGGGGGGCGTGAGCCGCCTCGCGGAGTTTGCCGGCGGCAGCCTGCTCGATGTGACCGCGCAGACCGTCTACGAGGCGGCGAGCCACGGTGACGTGGTGGCGCTCCAGGTGGTGAGCGAGACGGCCAGGTTCCTCGGCACCGGCATCGCCAACCTCGTGAACGTGCTCAATCCCGAGGTGGTCGTCGTGTGCGGCGGCGTCACGCTGGCGGGCGACGG
>JAGGAG010000012.1 GCA_017889745.1 Gemmatimonadota bacterium
GCCCAGCCCGGCGAGGCAGAACGAGAGGACGATGCCCGGCCCGGCATACTGCGCCGCGGCGGTGCCCGTCAGGACGAAGATGCCGGCGCCGATGATGGCGCCGATGCCCAGGAAGACCAGGTTGGACGCCGAGAGGGTGCGTCGAAGGCCCGTTTCCGAGGACGCATCGGCTTCCGCGCGCAACGCCGCGATCGACTTCGTTGCCCAGATGCTCATGCGCGTACCCCCGGCTCATGGCTCACAACCATGACCCACGACCCACGGCTACTTGCTGTAGTTTGGTGCCTCGCGCGTGATCGTCACGTCGTGCGGATGCGACTCGCGGAGGCCGGCGGTGGTGATCTGCATCATCTCCACGTCGCGCTGCAGCGACGCGATGTCGGCGACGCCGCAGTAGCCCATGCCGCTGCGCAGCCCGCCGACCATCTGGAAGAGCACGTCGCCCACCGGGCCGCGGTAGGGGACGCGGCCCTCGATGCCCTCCGGCACGAGCTTGGACGGCGACATCTCGCCGTCCTGGAAGTAGCGGTCGGCCGAGCCGTCCTGCATCGCCGAGAGGCTGCCCATGCCCCGGATCATCTTGAACCGGCGTCCCTCGGCGAGCACGGACTCGCCCGGGCTCTCCTCCGTGCCCGCCAGCATCGACCCCATCATGACACAGGACGCGCCCGACGCCAGCGCCTTCACGATGTCACCCGAGTACTTGATGCCACCGTCGGCCACGATCGGCACGTCGCCGGCGCCGCGGACCGCCTCCATGACGGCGGTGACCTGCGGCACGCCGACGCCCGTGACCACCCGCGTGGTGCAGATGCTGCCCGGACCGATGCCCACCTTCACCGCGTCGACGCCGCGGCGCACCAGTTCCCGCGCGCCTTCCTCCGTCGCCACGTTGCCGGCCACCAGCTGCACGTCGGGGAAGCCCTGCCGGATCGCGTCCACCGTCATGAGCACCCCGTCGCTGTGGCCGTGCGCCGAGTCGATCACGAGCACGTCCACACCCGACTGCACCAGCGCGGCCGCGCGCGCGTGCGACTCGGGCCCGGTGCCGAGGGCGGCCGCCACGCGGAGCCGGCCATGCTGGTCCTTGTTGGCGTCGGGATGCTGCCGCCGCTTGAAGATGTCCTTGACCGTGATGAGCCCGCGGAGCACGCCACCCGCGTCCACTACCGGCAGCTTCTCGATGCGGTGCTTCGCCAGGATCCGCTCCGCCTCGTCGAGCGTTGTGCCCACCGGCGCGGTGACGAGCCGTTCCTTGGTCATCGCATCGCGGATCGGCTGGTCGAGGTTGCGCTCGAACTGCAGGTCGCGGTTGGTGATGATGCCGATGAGCCGGCCCTCGCCGTCCACGATCGGCACGCCCGAGATCCGGAACCGGCGCATGAGCCCGTGAGCCTCGCGCAGCGGGCGGTCGGGGCCAAGGGTGATCGGGTTCATGATCATCCCGCTCTCGCTCCGCTTGACCCGGTCCACCTCCGCCGCCTGGCGGTCGATGGCCATGTTCTTGTGCAGCACGCCGATGCCGCCCGCCCGCGCCATGGCGATGGCCATGTCGGCCTCGGTGACGGTGTCCATGGCGGCGGCGACGAACGGGATGTTGAGCGGGATGGTGCGGGTAAAGCGGCTGACGATCGAGACATCGCGCGGGTGCACGCTCGCGTGCCGGGGCACGAGCAGCACGTCGTCGAACGTGAGCGCGATGCCGGGTCGGATTCGGCTCATGTCAGGCGCTGGCGATCGGGGGACGGGCCGGCAATTGGCGCTCGGGGAGTACCGGGAGGCAACATCCTGAAGCGTACGCCCCGGGGCACCCGAAATCAAGCAAGCCGGGACCCCTCACGCCTCGGGCGCCTGCCGGTCGATGCGCCGCCACAGGAAGTACACCGGGATCCCCAGCGCCACGATCAGGAGCCCGAACGCGGAGAACTTCCGCTTGTCGGGGTCCACCAGCAGCACCACCAGCAGGAAGGCGATCGCGAGGATGTACAGCGCCGGCACCACCGGGTAGCCGAACGCCTTGACCGGGCGCGGCAGGTCGGGCTGCAGCCGGCGCAGCCGGAACAGCGCCACCGTCGTGAGCAGGTAGAAGATCAGCGCCGCGAAGATGACGTAGTCGAGCAGCTGCCCGTACGTGCCGGTGAGGCACAGCGCCATCGCCCACGCGGCCTGCGCCAGCAGCCCGAACGTCGGCGTGTGATGCGCCGGATGCAGGGTGCCGGCCCGCCTGAAGAACAGCCGGTCGCGAGCCATGGCGTAGTACACCCTCGAGCCTGCGAGGATCAGCCCGTTGTTGCAGCCGAATGTCGAGACGAGAATCGCCACCGCCATCACGATGGCGCCCATCGGCCCGAGCATCGCCTCCAGGGCCGCGGTGCCGACGCGATCCTGCAGCGCGAAGTTGATGCCCCGCTCGAACGCATCGGCCCCGTTGGGCTGGCCGCCGAAGGGCAGCACGTTCAGGTAGGCCACGTTCGCCAGGAGGTAGAGGACGCTGACCAGCCCGGTGCCGTAGGCAAGTGCCCGCGGCAGGTTCTTCTGCGGCTCGCGCACCTCGGCGGCGGCGAAGGTCACGTTGTTCCAGGCATCGCTCGAAAAGAGCGAGCCCACCATCGCGGCCCCCACCACCGGCAGCATCGCGAGGCCCCACGGCTGCGCCCCCCAGAACGTGTCGAAGTTCATCGCCGAAATGGCGGGCTGGCGGAAGATGAACAGCCCGAGCACGATGAGCGCGGCGAGCGCGCCCACCTTGGCCACGGTGAACACCGTCTGGATCGCCGCGCCCAGCCGCACGCCGCGCATGTTCACGAAGGTGAGCACCGCGATCATCACCACGGCCACGAGCCGCTGGTTCGAGAGGCCCAGCTCGATGGTCCCGCCCGGCAGGTTGAGCGATCCCAGCTTGAGAAAGACGTCGGGCGTGACCGACGGCACCAGGACCCCGAGGAACTTCGCGAAGGCAACCGCCACCGCGGCGATCGTGCCGGTCTGGATGACCGTGAACAGCGTCCACCCGTACAGGAAGCCCGCCGGCGGCGACAGCCCCTCCCGGAGGAACACGTACTGCCCGCCCACGTTCGGCAGCATCGCCGCAAGCTCGGCGTACGCCAGCGCGCCCGCCATCGTCATGAGGCCCGTCAGCACCCAGACCAGCAGGAGGCCCCCGGGGCCCCAGGCGGCCACCTGGCGGCTGATGTCGGCGGACACGATGAAGATGCCCGAGCCGATCATCGACCCGACGACCAGCGAGGTGGCGGCGAGCGGGCCGATGCCGCGGACGAACTGGTCGCGGGCCGGCGCGGGGGGCGCGTCGTGCGGGCTGGTCATGTGGTGGTGGGTGAGGGGTGGGCGGTGCGCGGAGGTGCGAGCCTCAGCTCGCGCTCTCACGCGGCGGTTCGAGCTTCTCGGGCGGCGTGGGCGCTGGAGGTGCCGGGCGGCTTGGCGGGGCCTGTGCCGCGCTGATCGCCTCGTCCACTACTGCCTGGCCCGCCGCTGCGAGCCCCTTCATCACTTTCGTGGCGCTGTCCATCAGGCCCATCGTGCCGGAGATCGCCTGGATCGGGAGCTTGCCGGCGCGCATCGTGTCCTCGACCGTCTCGGTGATCTTCGCGAGCAACCCGGTGGGACGCTGGCGCTCCGCATAGCGGCTTTCGAGGAACTCGACGAAATCGAGCACCTGGTAGGCACGGTCATCGGGCAGGGTATCGAGTGCGCGCAGGATGCGCTGCTTGAGCAGGTCGTTCATGTGGTAGCCTCCGGGTCGCCGCCACTACGCAGAATGGCCGGAAATGTGTCCAACCCGCCCCGGCCCCGCCATTCCACCCGCCTCGCGCCCGTCATACCCGGCTCACGAGTTCCGCGCTCCCCGGCTCGTCCTGGGGCGGGGCGCCCTCCCGCCGGCTCAGCAACTGCTTGAGCAGGATCGGCGCGAGGAAGGTAGTGGCCATCACCATCATGGCGCAGGCGGCGAAGAGCTTGTCGTCCAGGACACCCTTGGTGACGCCGGCCGTCGCGAAGATGAGGCCCACTTCCCCGCGCGGGATCATCCCCACGCCGATGACGAGCTTGCGGCCCTTCCACCAGAAGGGCGCCCACCCCGCCACCACCTTGCCCACCACGGCGCACGCGATGAGGATGCCGCCCACGAGCAGCACGCGCGGATCGGCGAACGCGCGCGCGTCCACCAGCGCGCCCACGTGCACGAAGAACAGCGGCACGAAGAAGTACCCGACGCGCACCACGCCCTCCTGGATCTGGTGCGCCTGCGGGGTCGGGGCGAAGAGCAGGCCGGCCGTGAACGCCCCGATGATCATGGCGGATCCCAGCTGGTCGGCCAGCACCGCGACGATGAACGCCAGCGTCAGCGCCATGACCGGCAGCGAGGCCGGCTTGCCGTAGCGCGCCAGCAGTCGCACCACCGGCGGTACCAGGCGGCCGCCCACCAGCACGGCCGCGATGATGAAGCCGAACGCGGTCAGCGTGTTGCGCACCACGCTGCCCATCGTCACCTCGCCGCCGGCCACCACGTCGCTCACCACGGCGAGGATGATGAGCCCGATCACGTCGTCGATGACCGCGGCACCGAGCACCACCTGGCTCTCGGGATCCTGCAGCCGGCCGAGGTCGGACAGCACCCGCGCGGTGATGCCGACCGACGTGGCCGTCAGCGTGGCGCCCAGCACCAGGTCGGCGAGCGGCGGCAGGCCCAGAGCCCGGCTCGCGGCATACCCGAGCGAGAAGGGGACGAGCACGCCGACCATCGCCACCGCGAACGCCGCGGACCCCACCTTGAGCATCTTCCGGAGGTCGGTCTCCAGCCCGATCTGGAAGAGCAGGATCACCACGCCGATCTCGGAGAAAGCCTCGAGAATCGATGCGTGCGGGTCCACCAGCCGGAACACCGACGGCCCGAGCAGGACGCCGGCCAGGAGCTCGCCGATCACCGCCGCCTGGCCCACGCGCTCGCACAGGTCGCCCAGCAGCTTGGCCAGCCCGAGCATGGCGGCCAGCACCAGCAGCAGTGAGGAGACCTCGGAGACGTCTGGCGGCGCGCCGAGGTCGAGCAGCATCAGCGGCCGATGCTGTCGACGACCGCCACCAGTTCCGCGACCGGCGTCGGGAGGTAGCGCGTGCTCGCGGCTCGGATGGTGACGCGCAAGGTGAGCTCGGCGAGTGGGGGAAGGGCCTTGAACCGGGCCACGGATGCGCGCGGCAGCATCACGTACACGAAGCCGGGCTCGGGCAGCGGGCCGCGCATCAGCAGGTAGGGTTGGCCCGCGGGAATTTCCGGCCGGAGCTCGTCGGCGGTCTGGATGCTGACGAGCTGCATGCGCCAGTCGAGCGTCTTGCCCACGTACCGTGCGGGATCGGCCCGCACTTCGGCGGCCGACACGCCGAGCGTGGCGCTGCCGCTTTCGGGCCGCAGGTCGGACGCGCGCACCCAGCCCTCGAACTGCACCCGCACCCACTCGCCGCTCTGGCCGAGCACGCGGCCCTTGGCGCCCGTGACGAGGCTGCCGAGCGCACCGTTCCCGGGTTGCACGAAGAGGTCGGCCTGGTTCGCGAGTTCGACGGCGTCCGGCATCGCCGGGGCGGCCGGTGCTGTGGCTGCGGGCGGCGACGGCGGACGGCCCGCTGGCTTCTTCGTCTGCTGCGCGGCAAGTGGCGTCGCGAGGATCGCGCACACCACCAGCGCGGCTGGATGCCAGCGGAAGGGAGGACTAGATTGCGGCGCTCCGATCACGATGGCCCATCTTAGACGGCGCGGAGAGGCATGTCAAACGACGTCGGACATCACGGACCGGTCGTGCTCGTGGTGCTCGACGGGTGGGGATACCGGCCCGAGCGCGAGGGTAACGCCATCGCGCTCGCCAATGCGCCAACCTGGGCCCGGCTGTGGAACGGCCACCCCCGCACGCTCCTCGACGCGAGCGGGCTCGCGGTCGGGCTTCCCTCCGGCCAGATGGGCAACAGCGAGGTGGGCCACCTCAACCTCGGCGCCGGGCGCGTCGTGCCGCAGGACCTCGTGCGCATCTCCCAGAGCATCGAGCGGGGCGAGTTCTACCAGCTGCCGGTGCTCCAGGAGCTGGGCGCCCTTCTCCGGCAGACGGGCGGCACGCTCCATCTCGTGGGGCTGCTGGGGCCGGGCGGCGTGCACGCCCTCGACCGGCACCTGCTCGCCTGCGTGGAGCTGGGCCTCCGGCTCAAGCTGCCACAGATCGCAATTCACGGGTTCCTCGACGGCCGCGATTCCGCGCCCACGCTCGGCGCCGAGGTGGTGCGGACGCTGCTGCTCGACATGCGCCGCATCGCCGGCGGCCGTGTCGACATCGCCTCGCTCACCGGCCGCTACTACGGCATGGACCGCGACAAGCGCTGGGAACGCACCCGTGCGGCGTACGACGCCATCGCCCACGGCATCGGCATCGCCGTGGAGCATCCCGTGCTCGCCGTGCAGGCCGCATATCAGCGGGGCGAAACCGACGAGTTCGTCCGGCCCCTCGTGCATCACCGCGACGGCTTGCCGGTCGCCACGGTCAGGGACGGCGACGGGATCTTCTTCTTCAACTACCGGAGCGATCGCATGCGCCAGATCGTCGCCGCCTTCGGCGTCGAGGGGTTCTCCGGGTTCGATACCGGCCGGCGCCCCGGCGTGCGCTGCGCCACCATGACGCAATACGACCAGACCTTTCCCATTCCCCAGGCCTTTCCGCCGTTCTCGCTGGCGCACATCCTGGCCGAGGTCCTGGCCGACAGCGGGCGCACCCAGCTTCGCACCGCCGAAACGGAGAAGTACCCGCACGTCACCTACTTCTTCAACGGCGGGTTCGAGCCTCCCTACAAGGGCGAGGAGCGCCTGCTGGTGCAGTCACCCAGGGTCGCGACTTACGACCTGGCGCCCGAGATGAGCGCGGCCGGTGTCACCGACGCCCTCTGCGGCGCGCTGGCGAAGCGGAAGCACGACTTCCTGCTCTGCAACTTCGCCAATGCCGACATGGTGGGCCACACCGGGGTCATGCCCGCCGTGATCAAGGCGGTGGAGACCGTGGACACCTGCCTCGATCGCCTCCTCAGGAGCGCGGAGCAGGCCGGGGCGGCGGTGCTCGTCACGGCTGATCACGGCAACTGCGAGATGATGATCGACCCCGTAACCGGCGGCCCCCATACCGCGCACACCACCAATCCCGTTCCCTTCGTCGCCGTCAACGGGGGCGATGCGCCCCTTCGCGCTGGCGGCGCTCTTCGCGATGTCGCGCCGACCGTGCTGGGGCTCCTCGGCCTCGAGCCCCCGGACGACATGACCGGTCGCGACCTCCGTCTCCCGTGAGCTGCATGCGCCTGGCACTCCTGTTCCTTCTCGCGGTTCCAGCGGCTCCCGCCGTGGCCCAGGTCGGCCACGAGCCCGGCAAGTCGCCCTACCGCGACATCCTCTACGACGCCAACGTGACCGCCTACGCCAGCTACTTCGACGGCAGCGGCGGCACGCTCGGCATCGGCGTGCACGACGGCTGGATGTACGGCCTGCGCCTGCAGCTGCGGGCCAACCGGTTCATATCGATGGGCGTCGCCGGCAGCTACGGGTGGGACCTCGAGCGCAACGTCATCGATCCCTTCAGGCCGGCCGGCGAGCGCGACCTCGGCCCGGTGCAGGAGCGCGTCTTCATCCTCGAGGGGCTGCTGCAGTTCAACTTCACCGCCAACAAGAGCTGGCACCGCCTCGCGCCGTATGCCGGCATCGGCCTTGGCGCCGGCTTCGCTTCCACCGCCCCGCAGGACACGGTGTACCGCAGCAGCGTGCGCTTCGTGTTCACGCCCTATGCCGGCACCAGGATCTTCCTGGCCAACAGCGTGGCGCTGCGGCTCGAGGCGCGCCTGCCGCTCTACAAGATCTCATATCCCCATCAGTACACCGACGGCTTCGAGCCGATCATCGGCACCGGCGGCGAGTGGATCGCGTCGGGTTGGTTCCTCGCGGGCCTGAGCTTCAACTTCGCGCTGAACAAATGAACATCCGGAGCAGCCTCACCCGGTCGGTGTCGTTCTTCGCGCTGCACCACCTGCGCCGCGCGGACTGGAGCGACGCCCGGAACCTCGAGACCTTCGGCCCCCTCAGCGACCCGGCCGGGCACGGCCACGACTACACCTGCACGGTGCGGGTGAGCGGCCCGCTCGTGCACGGCATGGTGATGGACCTGGCCGAGCTGGATCGCCTGCTCGACATCGTGGTGCGCGCACCGCTCGCCGGCCGTCACCTCAACCTCGAGGTGCCCGAATTCGGGCGCGGCGGCACCCTGCCCACCTGCGAGGCGCTCGCCGACTACGTGTACCGCCGGCTCCTGCCGCGCCTCCCGGCCGAGCTGAACCTGGATCTCGTGCGCATTTCAGAGGACGCGACCCTTTCGGGCGAGGCCGGCAGCGCCTGAGGACGGGTGTGTCTCCCCGTCACCCGGCCGACGTCCCCACGGAAACACCGACCCGGAAAACCGAGACGCTCATGGGCAAGAGACTCCCCGTCCTCCTGCTGTTGCTCGCCGTGCCGCTGGCGGCGCCGGCCTCCGTGGCGGCCCAGAAGCAGGGCGACCAGACGCGCCTCGTGTTCACCATGAGCGCAGGCTACGCGTTCGGCAGGGACCTGTGGGCCGTGGGCTCGCAGCCGGTGTTCCTCGGCGGGCTCGACCTCTATTCGCTGCAGCGCGACTTGAGGGGCACCTGGACCGCCGAGCTCGGGGCCACCTACTTCCGCACCCCCGGCCTCGGGTTCACCTTCGACCTGACCTTCATCGACATCGCGACCGAGGACAGCTGCACCCTGCTCAGCAACTCGGGCTCCATCGACAATGCCGCGACGTGTGCGTCCATCGACGCCGCCGCGACCTCGGCCCTGTCCACCGCCATCTCCGCCGGCATCCTCCTGCGCGCGGCCAGCAGGCAGGCGGTTTCGCCCTATCTCAGGGTGCAGGGCGGTATCCTGCTGGTCAGCCGCAGCACGACCGAGGTCACCGGCAACTATATCAATGCCGACCTGGAGCCCGTGTACGTCCCGATCTACCCCACCGAGGGCTCGTCGTCCGTCAGCGCGCAGCTCGCCCTGGGGGCCGGCGTGACGATCCCCATCTCGAAGGCCTACCACGCCCGCATCGAGGGACGCGCCACCACGTTCGGCCTCCCGGTCGTCACCGGTCCCACCGACTTCCAGGGCATCCTGCCGCCCACGGAAACGAAGTACATGACCCAGTTCAGCATCCTCGTGGGCATCGACCTCGTGCTCGAGAAGAAGCACGGACGCCGCTATTGACCGTGCGCGGCGTCATCCTCGCCGGCGGGGGCGCGACCCGGTTCGGGGGACGGCCCAAGGGCCTCGAAAAGGTGGGCGGGCGCCGTATCCTCGACCGCATCGCCGACGAACTGGTCGCGGCCCTTGGCACGCCGCCGCTCCTCGTGGCCAATGCCGCCGACGCCGCCGCCTGGCGGCCCGACCTCGAGGTGGTGGCCGACGACCAGCCTGGCCTGGGGGCCCTGGGCGGCATCTATACCGCGGTGGCGAAGGGCCCGGCGCCGGTGGTGGTGGTCGCGTGGGACATGCCGTTCGTCTCCGCCCCGCTTATCGAGGCGCTGGCCCGGGGACTCGAGGGCGCCGACGCCTGCCTCCCGTCCAGCGGGGGGCCGCGTGGCGTCGAGCCGCTCTGTGCCGCCTACGGCCCCGCCTGCCGCTCCGCCATCGAGCAGTCCCTGGCGGAGGGCGACCTCCGTGCGATCGGCTTCCATCGCTTCCTCAGGGTCAGTATCCTCCCCATCACGTCGGTCTCGGGGCTCGTTGACCCTGCGCTCGCCTTCTTCAACGTGAACACCGCGAACGACCTGGCGGAGGCAGAAGCGTCATGGCAGGCCCGCGTCTCATCTCGATCATCGGACGAAAGAACGCCGGGAAGACCACGCTGACGGTGGCCCTCGTCGCCGAGTTCATCCGGCGCGGCAAGCGGGTCATGACCGTCAAGCATGGTCATCACAGCGCCAACCTCGACACCGAGGGCACCGACAGCTGGCGCCATTTCCACGAGGGAAAGGCCGAGCGGGTGCTGCTGGCCGGGCCCGATGGACGGGTGCTCTTCGATCGCGTGCCCGATCTCTACGATCCCGTCGCCCTGGCCCGGCAGTACTTCGCCGATGCCGACATCGTCCTCGTGGAGGGCTTCAAGCGCGCGCCGGTGCCGAAGATCGAGGTCTGGCGGCGAGAGGTCTCGCCCACGCCCGTCTACAGCGAGGCCTCGCCCGACCGGGACCGCTGGGTGGCCCTGCTCACCGACGACGAGACCTACCGGGCCAGCTGCCGCGTGATCCACTTCCGGGACACGATGTGGCTCCACCTGCTCGCCACGCTCGCGTGGGATGAGGGCCTGGAGATCGGCGCGTGACGGCACCGCTGAGCGCGCGTGACGCCGCGCTCCGCATTCTCGAGGATGTCCGCCCCCAGCCTCCCCTCCGGGTGCCGCTCGACGACGCACTGGGCAGCGTGCTGGCGGAGGACGTCGCGAGCCCCCTCGATATTCCCGCGTGGACCAATTCGGCTATGGACGGCTACGCCACGCGCGCCGACGACGTGCGCGGTGCGTCCGACGCCGGCCCCGTGCGCCTGCGCGTGATCGAGGAGATCCCCGCCGGGCGGTTCCCCACGCGCACCCTCGGACCGGGCGAATGCGCCCGCATCTTCACCGGGGCACCGCTCCCGGCAGGGGCGGACGGCGTGGTGCGACAGGAAGACACCGACGAGGGCAAGCCGGTCGTCAGCATCTTCAGGGACCGTGACGCCGGCGCCAACCTGCGCCACGTCGGCGAAGACGTGCGGCGCGGCGCCGTCGTGCTGCGGCGGGGCGCACCGCTGGGCGCCGCCGAACTCGGCGTCCTCGCGTCCCTCGCGGTGGCCCATCCGCTGGTGCATCGCCGGCCCCGGGTCGCCATCATGGGCAGCGGCGACGAGATCGTCGACATCGACCAGCCCGAGGAGATCCTGAGCGGGCGCAGGACCGCCAGCAGCAACACCCACACGCTCGTGGCGCTCGTGCGGCTCGCCGGTGGCGAGCCGGTCAACCTCGGCGTCGCCCGCGACACCCGCGAGAGCTTCCGGGAGCACCTGGCGGCTGCACGCGAAGCCGACCTGCTCGTCACCACCGCCGGCATCAGCGTGGGAGAACACGACTACGTGCGGCCGGTGCTGGAGGAGATGGGAGCGACCCAGAGGTTCTGGAAGCTGCGGATGCGGCCCGGCGCACCGGTGGGCTTCGGGCTGCTGGGCGACGTGCCGTGGATCGGCCTGCCGGGCAACCCGGTCAGCACGATGGTGACTTTCGAACTCTTCGTGCGCCCCGCCATCCGGAAGATGTGCGGCCATGCCCTGCCCTTCCGCCGCGGCGTCCTCGCCACCATGGCCGAGCCGGTGACCCTCAGGCCGAAGCTGCAGCATTTTCTCCGTGGCGTGCTGTCCGACGGACCAGCGGGGCTCGAGGCCCGGCTCACCGGACCGCAGGGGTCGGGCATCCTGACATCGATGGTGAAGGCCAACGCCCTGCTCGTGATCCCGGAGGGTCAGTTCGAGACCCCGGCGGGCAGCGCCGTGGTGGCCATCCAGCTCGATGATCCTCGCCACCAGGCGGGGCCGGCCTTCTAGCCCCGTTCACTCAACCCAGCCCGAGGCCCCAAGCTGCTTCGTCCCTTCCTGATCGGAATCGCCGGCGGTACCGGATCCGGCAAGACCACCGTTGCCCGCGAGATCCTCGACGCAATCGGGGGCCATGGCGTGCTGATCGACATCGATTCGTACTACCGCTCCCTGGACGGGATGCCGCCCGCCGACCGGGAGCGCGTCAACTTCGATCATCCCGACATGATCGACTTTCCGCTGCTCATTTCCCAGTTGCGCCGGCTGCTGGCGGGGCAGGCCATCGAGAAGCCGGTTTACGACTTCGCCGCCCACACCCGGAAGAACGGCACGGAGCAGGTGGAGCCGGGAGCGATCATCGTGGTGGAGGGCATACTCGCCCTCGCCCACCCGGAACTGCGCCACCTGTTCGACCTCAAGGTCTTCGTGGACGTGCCCGAAGACGTCCGCCTCGCCCGTCGGCTCAATCGCGACCTGACGGAGCGGGGACGCACCGCCGAGAGCGTCCTGGCGCAGTACGAAGCCACCGTCAGGCCGATGCATCGCGAGTTCGTCGAACCCGGAAAGGCCTTCGCCGACCTGGTGCTGCACGACGGGACGACCGCATCGCAACGCGGCGCGGTGCTGCTGGACCGGGCCCGCCGCGAACTGGCGGCGCGCCGGCCGGCCTTGGCGCCCTAATTTGTTGCTCTTGAACGGCTTGCGACGATTGACTGCGCCCCGCTCGGGCGCTACATTTGTGCCTCCAGAAGGGGAGTAGTTCGTCCGCGCAAAAGCGGATGCCGGTATCGTCAAGACTGTCCGCCGCGGCGGGCACGGACCGGCAGGAGGCCCCCCGGGGCTTCAGAGCGAGACCTTCGTCCACGCTGCAGGGCGGGCGGACGAAGTCTCGCTCTGTTTTTTTGGCGGCCCTGGCCGCAGGAGGTCGTACCGTGAACAACGTCAGGACATTCGTGCTGCTCGCGGGGCTCGTGTCACTCTGCGTGCTCGCGGGGCAACTCCTCGGGGGCTCGCAGGGACTGGTGTACGGGCTCGCACTGGGCGGACTGATGAGCCTCGGATCGTACTTCTTCTCCGACCGGCTGGTGCTGCGCATGTACGGGGCGAAGGTCGTCACCGCGCAGGAAGCACCGGAGCTCTACGCGATGGTCGATCGGCTGCGCCAGCGGGCCGGCCTGCCCATGCCGAAGGTGGCCATCACGCCGGCGGAGCAGCCGAACGCGTTTGCGACGGGCCGGAGCCCGTCACACGCGGTCGTCGCCGTTACCCAGGGCATCCTCAAGCACATGCCGACCGACGAGCTCGAGGGCGTCCTCGCGCATGAGCTCGCGCACGTCAAGAACCGCGACATGCTCATCGCCACCCTGGCGGCCGTCATTGCCGGCGCGCTGTCGAACCTGCCGTACATGCTGATGTTCGGGGGCGGGCACGACGACGAGGACACCCACCCGGTGGCGCGCATCGCGCTCATGCTGCTGGCGCCGATCGGCGCGATGATCCTGCAGTTCGCCATTTCGCGCCAGCGCGAGTTCGAGGCCGACCGCGTGGGGGCGGAGATCGCCGGACGTCCCCTGTCGCTGGCCAGCGCGCTGCGCCGGCTGGACCGGCTGTCGCATGAGATCCCGATGAACGTCTCCCCCGCGGCCGCGACGCTGGCGCAGGTCAAGCCGCTGGCGGCCTACGGCAGCGGCATGTCGTCGCTCTTCAGCACCCACCCGCCCACCGAGGCGCGCGTGCAGCGGCTCGAGTCCATGGCCCGGCTCCCGGCGTGACCACCCACGGCCCGGCGGTCTGGATCGGCTTCACCGCCCTCGTCATCGCCCTCCTGGTCCTCGACCTCGGGGTGCTGAACCGCCGGGGGCACGTCCTCAGCGTCAGGGAAGCATCAGCCTGGAGCGCGGGGCTCGTCGCGCTGGCGCTCGTCTTCGGCGGCTTTCTCTGGTGGCGGGAAGGGCCGCAGCACGGCCTCGAGTACTTCACCGGCTACCTGATCGAGCTCTCGCTTTCGGTCGACAACCTGTTCGTCTTCATCCTGATCTTCCAGTACTTCGGGGTACCGGCGCTGGCGCAGCCGAAGGTGCTGAAGTGGGGCATCCTCGGCGCCATCGTCATGCGCGCCATCATGATCGGCCTGGGTGCGCTGCTGCTGGCCCGGTTCCACTGGATCATCTACCTGTTCGGCGCCATCCTCATCGTCACCGGCATCCGCATGCTCCGCGCGGACGACACCGAGATCGAGCCGGAGCGGAACCCGCTGGTGCGCCTGGCCCGCCGGTTCCTGCCGATCACGCCGGGCTATGACAACGACCACTTCAGCGTCCGCACCATCACCGGGCAGCGCCTCTTCACGCCGCTGATCCTCGTGGTGCTCGTGGTGGAGTGGAGCGACCTCGTCTTCGCCATCGACAGCATTCCCGCCATCTTCGCGGTAACGAAGGATCCCTTCATCGTCTACAGCTCCAACGTGTTCGCGATCCTCGGGCTGCGGGCACTCTTCTTCGTGCTGGCGGGCGCGCTGGACAAGTTCCAGTACCTCAAGGTGGGCGTGGCACTGATCCTCGTGTTCATCGGCCTCAAGATGGCGCTGAGCGGCTGGTTCGTGCTGCCGACGCCCGTGGCGCTCGGCGTCATCGTCCTCACCCTGGCGATCTCGGTGGGTGCCTCGCTGCTCCGCCGCCGGCGCGACGCGCCCGCGGGCGGCTGAACCCGGGTAGCGCGCCGCCGTCCGCGCCCGGCCGGGCCGGCCTGCTATGCTTCCGCGCATGGCAATCTCCCGGCTTCTCGGGCGCCTCGGTCTCGACCGGCCGGACCTGCGCGCCTGGGCGATGTACGACTGGGCCATATCCGGCTTCCAGACCATCGTGATGACGGCCGTGTTCCCGATCTTCTTCGCGCGGGTTCCGGCCGCGCTGCTTTCGCCGGCGGACGCGACCGCTCGCTACGCCGACCTCAACACCCTGTACCTCGCCGTGGTGGCGCTGCTCTCGCCCGTCCTGGGCGCGGCCGCCGACTACCTCGGCATCGCGCGCCGCCTGCTTTTCGGCTTCATGCTCCTTGGCGTGGTGGCGACGGCAGGATTCGCCCTCATCGGGCCCGGCGACCTGGGGCTCGCCTCGGTGCTGTTCGTGCTCGCCATGATCGGCGCCACCACGAGCTTCGTCTTCTATGAATCGCTGCTGCCCCGCCTGGCGGGCCCGGCCGACGTCGACCGCGTCTCCAGCGCCGGCTACGCGCTCGGCTACATCGGCGGCGGCATCCTGCTCGCCCTCTGCCTGGCGGCCATCCAGTTTCCCCAGGCGGTCGGGCTGGGGGCGTCCGGGCGCGGCCTCGCCACCCGGCTCACATTCGTCGCCACCGCGGTATGGTGGATCGCGTTCGCGATCCCGCTGTACCGGCGGGTGCCCGAGCCACCCCGCCTCGTGGAGCGTGATGAGTCGCTGCACGAGAACCCGGCGCGGGCGGCCTTTGCCCGCCTGGGCGGGACGTTTCGCTCGCTGCGCGAGTTCCGCCAGGCCTTCCTGCTGCTGGCCGCCTTCCTGATCTACAACGACGGGATCCAGACCATCATCAAGATGGCCACCGCGTACGGCGCGGAGATCGGGATCCCCGATACCGCGATGATGCTGGCGATCCTGATCGTCCAGTTCGTGGGAGTGCCCTGCGCGTTCCTCTTCGGCGCCCTCGCCGGCCGCATCGGCGCCAAGCCGGCGATCCTGCTCGGCCTCCTGGTGTACACCCTCATCAGCATCGTGGGCTACCAGATGCGCACGGCCGGCCAGTTCTTCGTGCTGGCCGCGATGGTCGGGCTGGTGCAGGGCGGTACCCAGGCCCTGAGCCGTTCCCTCTTCGCCTCCATGACCCCGGCGCACAAGTCGGCGGAGTTCTTCGGCTTCTACAGCGTCTTCGAGAAGTTCGCGGGCGTCTTCGGGCCGCTGTTCTTCGCCATCTCGATCCGCCTGACGGGGTCGAGCCGCAACGCCATCCTCTCCGTCGTGGCCTTCTTCGTCGTCGGGGGGCTGCTGCTGCTCTTCGTGAAGGTGGACGAGGGCCGGCGCGCGGCCCGTGAGGCCGAAGTCCTGGTCGCCGCGTCGTGAGCGCTGCCCGCGCCCGCTTGCGGCGGCACGAGCGAGGTCCTACTGTTGGTAACGATGCCCGCATTGCCCGAGAAGTTCCGTTCCGCGCACTCCTGGTTCGCCCCCGGCTTCAAGCGGGCGACCACGAAGAAGGCGCGCCTGCGCGCGGAGCTCACGGACGACTGACGGCAGTCAACGTCGCAATCACCATCTGAGCCCCGCCGCGCATCGCGCAGGCGGGGCATTCTGTGTCATGGACGCCCTGGAACTCACGCGCTCGCTCGTCCGCATCGATTCGACCACCGGCCGCGAAGGCCCGGTCGCCGCATTCCTGGCCGCCGTGCTGGAACAGGAGGGCTGGATCGTCGTGCGCCAGCCGGTGGACGAAGGCCGCTTCAACGTCTACGCGCACCTGGGCGGGCCCGAAGTGGTCTTTTCCACCCACCTCGACACCGTGCCGCCCTTCATCGACCTGCGGGAGGATGAGACCTGGCTTCACGGCCGGGGCACCTGCGACGCCAAGGGCCTCGCGGCCGCGATGATCGCGGCCGCCGAGCGGCTCCGCGCCACGGGCGAGACGCGGATCGGGCTGCTCTTCGTGGTGGGCGAGGAGAACGGTTCCGAGGGCGCGGCAGCCGCCGCGAGGCTCGAGCCGAGGGGCCGGTTCCTCATCAATGGCGAGCCGACCGAGAACCAGCTCACCATCGGGCAGAAGGGCGTGCTCCGCGCCAACCTCGTCGCCACCGGCCGCGCGGCCCACTCCGCCTATCCCGACGAGGGCGAGTCCGCGATCGTGCCGTTGCTGGACACGCTGCAGCGGGTGCAGCACATCACGCTGCCCCCTCATCCGGTGCTCGGCGACATGACGCTCAACATCGGGCGCATCGAAGGCGGGCGGGCGCCCAACGTCATTCCGGATCACGCGCGCGCCGAGCTGCTCTTCCGCACGGTGATGCCGCACGACGACCTCAAGCGCGCGATCGAGGCCGCCCTCGAGCCGCGCGTCACCGTCACCTATCCGCTGGAGATCCCCAGCGTCGTGTCCACCGCACCGAAAGGATGGCAGACGACCGTGGTGAGCTTTGCCAGTGACCTCCCCTTCCTGGCGAGCTGGGGCGAGGGCTACCAGCTGGGGCCGGGCACGATCCGCGTGGCGCATACCGCCGAGGAACGGATCCGCAAGACGGATCTCCAGCGTGGCATCGTGCTCTATGAGAAGTTGGCGCGCGACCTCCTGGCCCGGGGGGCGGCATGACTGCCCGCGTTCCCGTCGCCGTGCTGGGCGCTACCGGCACGGTGGGGCAGAAGTTCGTCCGCCTCCTGGCCGACCATCCCTGGTTCGAGCTGGTGGCCGTGGCCGCCTCGGACCAGAGTGCCGGCCGCAGCTATGGCGAAGTGGTGCGCTGGCGCGAGCCGGTGCCGCTTCCCAGCCGCATCGCCGATCTCGTGGTGCAGCGCTGCGCCCCGCCGCTCGACGCGCGCGTGGTCTTCTCGGCGCTCGACGCCGAGGTGGCGGGCGATATCGAGCAGGGCTTCGCCCGCGCCGGCGCGCTCGTCGTCACCAACACGCGGGTCCATCGCATGGAACCCGACGTGCCGCTCGTGGTGCCCGAGGTCAATGCCCGGCACGTCGACCTCATCGATGCCCAGCGGCGCGAGCGCGGATGGACCGGTGCCATCCTCGCCAACCCCAACTGCTCCACCGCCGCGCTGGTGGTGGCGCTCGCCCCGCTGCACGCCGCCTTCGGCCTCGAGAAGGTGTTCGTGGCCACCATGCAGGCGGCGTCCGGCGCCGGCTACCCCGGCGTGCCGTCACTCGACATCCTCGCGAACGTGATCCCCTTCATCGGGGGCGAGGAGGAGAAGATGGAGCGCGAGACGGTCAAGATCCTCGGCACCCTGGGCAAGGGCAGCGTCACCCCGGCGGAGATCACCCTGTCCGCGCACTGCAACCGCGTGCCCGTCATCGACGGGCACATGGAGGTGGTGTCCGCGGGCTTCCGCGAGGTGCCGTCCGTCGCCGCTGCCACCCGGGCGCTGAGCCGCTTCGCCGGGCCCGATGTCGTGCGCGCGCTGCCCAGCTCGCCCACGCCGGTCATCGAGATCGAGCAGCGGCCCGACCGCCCCCAGCCCCGGCTCGACATCGACCGCGGCGGCGGCATGGCGGTGACGGTGGGACGCGTGCGGCCGTGCACCCTGCTCGACATTCGCTTCGTGGTGCTGGGCCACAACACCATTCGCGGCGCCGCCGGCGCCGGGGTGCAGATCGCCGAGCTGCTGAAGGCCGAGGGGCGCCTCGGATGACGGGGATCGCATGATCGTCTGCAAGTTCGGCGGCACCTCGGTGCAGGACGCGGGCGCGATCCTTCGCCTCGCGAAGATCGTCGCGGCGCGGCGGCACGAGCAGCCCGTCGTGGTGGTCTCGGCGCTGGCACGGGTCACGGACAGCCTGGTGTCGCTCGCCGAGAGCGTGCGGCAGGGGCACGGCGCGGCGCTGGAGGCGACGCTGGAGACGCTGCACGACCGGCATCGCGCCGTCGCGGCCGACCTCGCGGGCGGCGAGGCCGCGCTGCCGGCGCTCGATGCCGCGTTTGCGGAGCTGCGCCGCGTGCTGCGGCCGGCCGTCGGACGGGTCCTCAGCCCGGCGGAGCGCGACCTCCTGCTCGGCCAGGGGGAGCTCTGGAGTTCGCGCCTGGTGGAGGCCGCACTCGCGGGGGCGGGCCTTCCCGTTGCGTGGGTGGACGCGCGACAGGTCATCGTCACCGACGACCGCCACGGCCGCGCCACCCCGCAGCTCGAGGCCATCCGGAAGGCGGCACACGCGGTGCTGGCGCCACTGCTCGCCGGGGGCCGCATACCCCTGACGCAGGGCTTCATCGGCGCCACGGCGGCGGGCCGGCCCACCATTCTCGGCCGGGGCGGATCGGACTTCACCGCGTCGCTTCTGGGTGCCGCGCTCGATGCCGTGCGGGTCGAGATCTGGACCGACGTCAACGGCCTCATGACCGCTGATCCCCGCATCGTCCCCGAGGCGCGCACCCTCGCCTCGGCCACGTACGACGAGGCCGCCGAGCTGGCTACCTTCGGCGCCAAGGTGCTGCACCCCGCCACGCAGTTGCCGCTGGCCGCGGCGGGCATCCCCATCGTGATCCTCAACGCCCAGCATCCCGACCACCCCGGCACCATCATCGGCGCCACCCGCGCCTCGGCGCTCCGGGCCGATGGTCCGATCGGGTCGATTTCGTGGAAGCCCGGCGCCATCCTCGTCAACGTGCGCGCCCCGCGCATGCTCGGCGCGTACGGGTTCCTCCGGCAGCTGTTCGAGGTCTTCGAGCGGCACGAGGTGCCGGTGGACGTGCTCGCGAGCAGCGAGGTGAGCGTGTCGCTCACGGTGGAGGACAAGAGCCGGCTCGAGGCGCTGGTCCGCGACCTGGCCCCGCTCGGCGAGGTCACCGTGAACGAGGGCCGGGCCATCGTCGCCGTGGTGGGCCACGGCATGCTCTCGTCGCCCGGCATCGCGGCCCGCGTGTTCGGGGCGGTGCAGCCGGCCAACATCGAGGTCATCTCGCAGGGCGCGTCGGCCACGAACCTGACCTTCGTGGTCAGGGAGGTTGATGGCCCCGCGATCGTGCAGCGCCTTCACCGCGAATTCTTCGGGAGCCCCTGAGTGCGAGCTGTCGTGATCGGCACGGGCCGCATGGGCCGTTCGGTGCAGGCCGCGCTCGACGCGCGGGGACACACGGTGGCCGCCATGGTCGGCAGCCACGAGAATGCCGGTGGCGCGGCGCTGGTGCCGGCCCGGCTCACCGGCGTCGACGTGGCCCTCGAGTTCACCACACCCGGCACCGCGCCGGCCAACGTCGCGCGCCTCCTCGCCGCCGGCGTGCCGGTCGTCTGCGGCACCACCGGCTGGGAGGACCAGATTCCGTCGCTCGAGGCGCTGGCCCGCGCGCGGATGGGCGCGCTCCTCATCGCCGCCAACTTCTCGGTGGGCGTGCACGTCATGCTCCACGCGGCACGGACCATGGCGGCGGCATTCCGCAGCCGGCCGGAGTTCGAGGGGCTCATCATCGAGACCCATCACCGCCTCAAGCGCGACGCGCCCTCGGGCACCGGCCTCGCCATCCAGCGCGCCGCGAGGGAGGCCGGCGGCAAGGACCTCCCGGTCACGTCGATCCGGGCTGGCGCCGTCCCCGGCACCCACGAGCTGCGCTACGAGGGCCCGTTCGAGAGCCTGTCACTCGAGCATGTCGCGCGGGATCGCAGCGTCTTCGGCACCGGCGCGGTGCTGGCGGCCGAATGGCTGGTGGGTCGCACGGGAGTCTTTACCTTCGAGGACGTGCTCTTCGGGAAGCGCGCATGACGAGGCTCAGCGGCTGCGGGACTGCGATCGTGACCCCGTTCACCGACGACGGCGCCGTGGACTGGTCCGCGCTGCGTGCCCTGGTGGAGTGGCAGGTGGCGGAAGGGATCGACTTCGTCGCCGCGTGCGGCACCACCGGGGAGGCGCAGACGCTGACCGATGAGGAGCGCGCCCGGGTCGTGTCGGCCACCCGGGACGCGGTCGCGGGCCGCGTGCCGGTCATGGCGGGCGCCACCAGCAACGACACGCGCCGTGCCGTCGAGGAAGTGCGGCGGATGTGCGATGCCGGCGCCGATGTCATCCTCACCGCGTCGCCCTACTACAACCGTCCGACGCAGGACGGCCTGCGCCGGCACTTCGAGACGGTGGCCGATGCGAGTGCCCGGCCCGTGGTGCTCTACAACGTCCCGGGCCGCGCGGGCGTCAACCTCCTTCCCGCCACCGCCGTGGCGGTCGCCGCCCATGACAACGTCATCGGGGTCAAGGAAGCGGCCGGCGACATGCACCAGGCGCTCGAGCTCCTGCGCCTCCGCCCGGACGGCTTTCGCGTCTTTTCCGGCGACGACTGGATGGCGCTGCCGCTCTGCGCCTGTGGCGGCGACGGCCTCATCTCGGTCGCGTCCAACGAGATGCCCCGGGAGCTGACCGAACTCGTGCGCCTCGCGCGCGCCGGCGACCTCGCCTCCGCCCGCGCGCTGCAGTGGAAGCTGCAGCCACTGCTCGATGCCAATTTCATCGAGTCGAACCCCATCCCGGTCAAGGCCGCACTGGCGGCGATGGGCCGCATCCGCAACGTGCTCCGGCTACCACTCGTTCCGGCGCAGCCCGCGACCGTCGCGCGCCTGCGCCTGGAACTGGCCCGCCTGAACGTGAGGCTCGAACCATGACCAGCACGACGGCGCAGGACCTCCGGTCCCGCATCGAACGGTTCGTCACCGCCGTGCCCCCCGGCGAGGAGCGCGCGGCCCGCGAGGCAATCGATGCCCTGCGCGATGCGCTGGCGACCGGCAGCGTCCGCGCCGCGGAGCGCGGGGCCGACGGCCAGTGGCGCGCCAACGCCTGGGTCAAGGCCGGCATCCTCCTCGGCTTCCGGCTGGGTGCGGTGGTGCCGGTGGCTGAGGGCGGCCCGTTCGCCTTCTTCGACAAGGACACCTGGCCCCTGCGGCGGCTCCGCATCACCGACGGCATCCGCGTGGTACCGGGCGGGTCGGCCATTCGCGACGGGGCATACGTGGCGCGGAGCGTCGTCTGCATGCCGCCGATGTACATCAACGTGGGGGCCTACGTCGACGAGGGGACGATGGTGGACAGCCATGCCCTGGTCGGGTCGTGCGCGCAGGTCGGCAAGCGGGTGCACCTGTCCGCCGCGGCCCAGGTGGGCGGCGTGCTCGAGCCCGCCAATGCCCTTCCCGTGATCATCGAGGACGACGCGATGATCGGAGGCAACTGCGGCGTGTACGAGGGAACGCTGATCCGCGAACGCGCCGTGCTCGCGCCCGGCGTCATCCTCACCGGCTCGACACCGGTGTACGACGTGGTGCACGACCGGGTGTACCGCCGGGAAGGCGAACGCCCGCTGGAGATTCCAGCGGGCGCCGTGGTGGTGCCTGGTTCACGCCCGGTCCGCACCGGGCCCGGCGCCGCGGCCGGCGTGCATCTCTACGCCCCGGTCATCGTGAAGTACCGGGACGAGCGCACCGATGCCGCGGTGAAGATCGAAGAGCTGCTCAGGTAGTCCCGCCCACCTCCGCCTTGGTCGGTTCGACACCGCAGGCGGTCCACGTCAACGTGAACGAGCGCGCAGCGTCACCGCTGGTGCGGGTGAACTCGAGCTGGCCCGCCTTGATGCGACGGCGCGCCGGCCCGTCGCAGGTGGCGTCGTACTCCAGCGGCTGGTTGGTCTTCACCGCGTGGGTCACGTCGACGTCCACCAGCTCGCCGGTCGCGCTGCTTCCATCCGCCCGGTGCTCCCCGCGGTGCTCCACCCGCACCTGCCCCACGAAGTGCCAGTTGCCGGTCACGACGATCGTGCCGCTCGGACGAGCGTGATCCTCCTGCAGCTGTGCGCCCTCTTCCGGCGTGAAGCTCCACTCCAGCTGCGACGTGACCGCGTTGCCGTATTCGTCGGTCTCCGTCTTCCGCTTGCGCGTGGTGGTGAGGTCTTCCGTCGCCAGCAGCTTGCCGGCCGCGTCACGGGAGAAGCTGCGCGAGCCGGCCCGCTGCCCCCGCCAGAAGGTGCTGAAGTCGGGAACCGCGCTCGCGATGAAGCCGACGTCGCTCAGCTCCTCGCGACGCTCGAACTCGCTGCTCCGGTCGCCCGACCGGGTCGCGACGAGCTTGCCGAACAGGTAGACCTGGCCAAAACGCTCGCCACCCAGCAGGCAGGGATCGTCCGCGGCGGGCGGGAAGGGCCCGGTTTCCGGCACGGCACCGAACTGGACCGTCTTCACGATCGATGGCGGCGTCTCGATCGTGTCGACCGTCACGGTCGGGCACGCGCCGCCCTCGAAGAACATGCCGAAGCCACCGTCGGTGACGGCGTCGAACATCGAGCTCAGCGTCTCGTCCGCGCCTTCGATGGCCGCCGAGCCCATCTCGGCCACCTGGGCGGAGCCGACGGCCGGCGACACCGGACCGGAGTTGGCCGCAGGATTCGAATCGGCGCAGGCGCCCAGCGCCAACACGAGTCCGAGCAGGCCGAGCGCAGGAGGAGTGTGTTGCGTGAAGGAAGGCACAGGAAACCTCGGGAGGTTGGGTCGTGAAGATGCAGCGTAGCTGCCGATGGAGCAGCAATGCGCATGCCCTTGCTACCCCGTTGGCAAGTGACGTTGCGCCTACAGGTTGATCACGCGCAACGAACTGCGCTGCAAGGATTTAGCTGGCAAGTCGCAAGGAAGTCTTGCGTCGGGTTCCGGCCGGCGTGACACGCGTCACTCGGGCGAGGTGACACCGGCTGTTACCGGGAAGGACGCTGATGCGCCTCGGCCGTGGCTAGAGCGCGTCCCTGGCGGGATTCCGCGACGGCGGTGGGGCTGGTGCCTGGCAGCGGTTCACGTTGGCGAAGCGATAGCGCAGGGAAACGAGTATGGCGCCGGAGCGCTGCCGCGCCATGCTCAGCGCGATCGCGTCGAGGTTGGAGGGGATGGCAGCGTCGCTGATGCTGAGCCATCGCACCTGCGACGTCTCGGTGGCAGACGCGGCCCCGTACTTCGAGCTGAGCTGACCCTTGAGCTCGCTGTAGACCCGATCGGCCTCGATATCGGTGACGCCGGTCGAGTCGATCAGCTTGCCTCCCACCACCTGGCAGAGCCCGGTCGAGTCCCCGACCACCACGGCGTAGACATCGAGCTCCGGATGCGGCCTGGGGACGCGCGCCGCATAGAACGTGGGCGGCGTGCCCTCCTGCGGCGAGAGCGGACCCGCGATGGCCTCCACTTCGGCACGCGTCAGCCCCTCGCGAAGCCCGAACGGCGTCGCCTGCGCGTGCACCTGCAGGATGGGAGCAGCCGCCAGGGCCGCCAGTATCAGGCTCGCAGTCTTCATCGGGCTGCGCACGGGGTTCGCGCTCCGGCTCAATCCTTCACGCCGAGCAGGTCCTTCTTGAATCCTTCGCCGGGTCCGGGCTTGGGCCCGATCCACGACTTGAAGAGCGCATCGGCAAAGGTCTTCCCCGCGATCGTGCCCTTCTTCTGCCCGGCGATATCCACCGTGGTGCCGGTGGCGGGCACGTACGTGAACATCATCACGTCGCCCTTCTTCAGGTCCTGCATGTAGCCGCAGAGCTGCTTGAACTCACCCTGCAACTGCGCATCCGCGCCTGGCGTGTTGTTCTTGAGGCTCTCGTCCCAGGCCTCGCACATCTTGTCCGCGCCCACGTCACGCACGAATTGCATCCGCAGTTCGCGCGGCCCATCGCTGGCGAGGATGGCGTTGGCGTCCTGGCTCTTCGCCGGCAGGTACAACCCCGCCACGTACACCTTCACGATCGACTTCTTGCGCAGCGCCGCGCCATTGAGCACGAGCGACTGCCCCCCGACCTCGACCGTGCCGGGCACGGCAACGCCGGCGATCTCGGTGCCGGCCTGGGCCAGCGTGCGGGTGGCTGTAAGTGGTGTCAGGGCGACGACGGCGAGTACGGCGGAAACAGCGGCGGTCTTTCTCATGGTATTCCTCCCGGGCTGAAGACTATCGCCGGGTCCCGGGCAGGGCAAATGCCCCAGCCAGCGGCTACATCGGGTCGCAGACCGGCTCGCCCTCCTGCTTGGGCCGCCGACCCTCGAAGTCGGTGATGGGCAGCTTCACTCCCGAGGTGTACCCGAAGTACACCACGCAGCTCCGGCCGGGACTCTTGTCCCACATGCCCTTCGCCGACCAGCTCCGCTGCGTCGCCGAGGTCACCACGACCGTCACGCCCGGCTCCGGCTTGAATCGCAGGGAGTCCACGCTGCCGGCGTACCGCATCCGGGTCTCGAGGTACTGCTCCTCGGCGCGCGCCAGCGAGCGCAGCGACAGCAGCACCGACTGGCCGGGGTTGGGAGGAGGAGGAACGGAGATGCGCGGGCCCTGCGCCGCAAGCGACGTTGGGAGAACGATGAGTGCAATGACCTGCAGGCCGATGCGCATATGCTCAAGTGTGCGGCAAGACGCAGGCCCAAACCGTGCCGCCCCCGCTCCTAGCCCGTCATCTCCAGTCCTGACGGCTGCGGCGGACGCGTCGTGCCGAGCGTCAGCCTTCCCGCCACGCGGTTGCGTCCCCCGGCCTTGGCCCGGAAGAGCCGCGCGTCGGCTTCGTCGATCAATTCCTCGGCGTTGGTACCGTCGGCCGGGAACGTTGCGATGCCGGCGCTCACGGTCAGCGACGCCTCACCCTGGCCCTTGGGCAGGGTGATCTTGAGCCCCTCCACCGACGCCCGGATCTGCTCGAGCTTGTCGAAGGCGGTATCGGCACTCGTGTCGGGCAGGAGGAACACGAACTCCTCGCCGCCATAACGGGCCACCACGTCGCTGCGGCGGGTCATCTGGCGGAACCGGTCGGCGATGGTGCGCAGGCCCACATCGCCCGCCGAGTGACCGAACCGGTCGTTGAACTCCTTGAAGCGGTCCACGTCGAGCATCACCACCGACAGCGGCTGTTGCAGGCGCTGCGCGCGGTTGAGCTCGGCACCCAGCCGCTCATCGAAGTGACCCCGGTTGAAGAGGCCGGTCATCCGGTCGAGCGATGACAGCCTCCGCAGGTCCTTGGCGCGCATCACGATGACGGTGCTGAAGAAGGCCGCGATACCCAGCACCACCACCCGGGACAGGACACTGCCCCAGTCGAACGCGCCGTAGCGGTGGATGTTGCCGGTCAGCGAGTCGAGGTCGTACATGTTCACCGCCAGCAGCACGAGCCCCAGGTACTCGGCAATCGCGAGCCCGCCGGCGAGGATGCAGAGCCTGGCGTCGTAGCGCAGGCAGGTCGCGGCCATCGCCAGGAAGTAGCACTCGAACGCCACCCGTGAGTTCGTGGCCACCAGCGGCTGCTCGGTGAGCACGTAGCTCAGCAGCGCCGCGCTGATGATCGTGACATCGAAGATGGTGCAGGCAGCGCCCAGCCAGCGCGGGCGCTGGTCGCGCCGCACCGCGAAGAACACCACGATCGCGAGCAGCAGCGCGATCAGCGTGACGGTGACGCCGATCCAGTTCTCGGAAAGTTCGGGATGCGCGATGAGGCTGCCGACCGGAACGGCCAGCAGGAGCAGCGTCGCCACGATGCGCACCCAGGCGATCACGCGCTCACCGGTCGATCCGGCGTCCAGCATGGCCGGATCGGGGTCGCGCCAGACCCGCGACCACCACCCCGGCGAGCCGAATTCTCCCGAGACCTCGAGTTCACTCATCTTGTTGCAGTTTCCCGGCTTGGGGACCCGGCATTCCGCCCTGCGCGCGCATATTGCAAGAAGCGGACTAATTCCGGACCCACGGTTACATGAGGCGGTACTTCGGGCCGCTTCCGCCCTCGCGCGGCGTCCAGCGTGGGCCAAGGACGTCGGTCGCCTTGCAGTCCACGCAATTGGGTGCGTTCACCCTGAGTGTGTCACCGACCCGCTCGTAGACGCCAGCCGGGCACATGTGTGAGTAGAAATCGGCTACGTCGCCGGAAACGTCCTTGCCCACGATCAGGTGCGACGGGATCGTGTCGCGGGTGGCGTTGCCCGACTTGAAGACGGCGTCCACCTTGCTGAACGTCAGGGTGTTGTCGGGCACGAACGGCTCGGCGGGTGCCACCTCACGCGCCGCCTCGGCGTCCTGCGCCATGCTGATCCGGCCCCCCGGGAACCGCCCGCCGGTAACCGTCATCAGCCCCGCCTTCACGCCCCCCGCGAAGAGCCCATCCTTGAACGCGAGCCGCATGTTCCGCGTGCGGTAGAGGTCGCTCACGATGTAGCTGTCGTCGAGCATGCGATCGTACGTCGCGAGCGCCGCGCCGGAGGTATCGTCGCGCTTGAGGGCCCCGAATGCGGCTCGCGCCGCGTAGATGCCCGACTGCATGGCGTAGTGTATCCCCTTGAGCGAGGGGACGTCCACCAACCCTACGGTGTCACCGACCATGAGGAGTCCGTCGCCCGACCGCCGGCCAGGGAGCGCAAAGTAGCCCCCCTCCGGGATGGTCTTCGCCCCCCACTCCAGCAGCTCGCCGCCCTCCAGGTATGGCCGGAAGAGCGGATGGAGCTTGATCCGCTGGAGCATCTCGTGCACGTCGAGCGATGCATCGTGGTAGTCGAGCCCCACCACCAGGCCGATCGACACCTGTGATGGCCCGAGCGGGTACATCCATGTGCCTCCAAAAGCGTCGCTCGGCAAGGGCCAGCCCAGGGTGTGGATCACCCGGTCGAGCGGCCGCTTCGTCTCCCAGACCTCCTTCACTCCCAGGGCGAAGATCTGCGGGTTCGACGAGGTGATCCCCTGCCATGCCCGGTAGGCCTGGCCCAGCGGGCCGCGGGTTCCCTCCGCCAGCACGGTGATCCGCCCGGTCAGGTCCGTCGGCTCCGCGTAGCCGGAGGTCGGCTCGCCATCCCGGTCGAGGCCCGACGGGGCGGTACGCACGCCCCGCACCCGCGAGCCATCTACCAGGAGCGAATCCACCGGGAAGCCCGGGAAGAGGTTGATCCCCAGTGCCTCGGCCTCATCTCCAAGCCAGCGCACCATCTCGGACAGCGAGGCGGTGTAGTAGCCGTGGTTCCGCATCGTGGGTGGTGTCGGCAGCTTCTGCGACCCCCCGGCCGACAGGAAGTAGACTGCCTCTCCCGAAACCGGCTGCCGGAACGGAAGATCCTCGGCCTTCTTGTC
>JAGGAG010000084.1 GCA_017889745.1 Gemmatimonadota bacterium
ACGATGGCAGGCGCACCCAGCAGGTCCGCTGCCGCGCAGACGGCGACGGCGATGGCCGACTCGGTACGGGTAGTTATGGCCGCGGCGTCTGCATCGGTCAGCAGCCGATCCGACTTCTCCACCCGGCGGCCGACGGCGAGGTCGAACGCCGGGCTGCGCCCCCGCCGCTGGCGCTCGAGTTCGCGTGCGATCCGGACCATCGCCTCCACCGACTCCTTCGGGTAGTCGCCCACCGCGGTCTCGGCGGAAAGCATCACCGCGTCCGTCCCGTCCAGGATCGCATTGGCCACGTCGGAGGCCTCGGCCCGCGTCGGCCGCGGCGCATGGACCATCGATTCGAGCATCTGGGTCGCCGTGATCACTGGCTTGCCATGCAGATTGGCCTCGCGAATGAGCCGCTTCTGGGTCAGCGGCACCTCCTCGAACGGCAGTTCTACCCCCAGGTCGCCCCGGGCCACCATGATGGCGTCGGCCGCGCGCAGGATCCCCTTGATGTTCCGGAGTGCCGTGTCCTTCTCGATCTTGGCGATGATCCGCACCGACGACGGTACCAGGCGGCGCAAGGCCTCGACGTCCTCGCCCCGCTGCACGAACGACATCGCGATGAAGTCGGCGCCGGCAACCACGGCCCGCTCCACCTCCTCGGCGTCCCGCGCGCTGATGGCCGGCGCACTGACCTCGACGCCGGGAAGGTTGATGCCCTTGTTGGGCTTGAGCAGCCCGCCGTACCGGACTACGCCGGTTACCCGCTCACCCCTCACATCCTCCACCTCGACGCTGAGCAGGCCATCGTCCAGGAGGATCGTGACGCCCGGCGCAACGTCGCGGGCCAGGCCCTCGTACGTCGTCGGGATCTCGCCTGGCGCCGCCACCGCCTCGGGGGCAAACACCACCCTGGTGCCGGCCGCGAGTTCCCGCGGTTCGGGCAGGGCGCCCACCCGGATGCGAGGCCCGCGAAGGTCCACGAGCACGGCCGCGGCATGATGTGCGGCTCGCGCCTCGAAGACGCTGCGCAGCTCGCGAATCCATCGTTCCCGGACCTCGGGAGTGCCGTGGGAGGAATTGACGCGCACCACGTCGACGCCGGCGTCGAGGAGCGCTGTCATCTGGTCGGGCGAGCCCCACGCGGGGCCCAGCGTGGCGACGATCTTGGTCCTGCGAATCGCGGAGTAGGTCACGGTGCGGGCAGTCTAACGCGGCGGGATCGCTTGCGCACCGGGGCGACCAGACCCGACCGCATTTGCTGTCGCATCACCCCAGTCCCAGGTTCCGCAGCAGGCGGCGCTGAAGGCCAAACCGATACCCACACGCGCTGTGTGGAAGACTTTTCAACATGCGCTGGGAAAACGGTGGCCGGGCGAGGCCCACAGGGAGAAATCCCCTTACGAGGACAATCGATATCCACATGTTGAAAACTGCCGATTCTATTCGGTGCCCTGAGGATCGAAAATCGAATGGTCGTTTGAAATGGACCTACAAATGAACTGATGGTGTGACAGTAAGTAGTTGATGGCCTAATGGGTTACCGTGTCACGTCTCATGCAGGATATCGCATTATGACACTGTCGTTACCAAGTGAAATAGCCAACACTTTCCAGATTGCGAACAGATTCCACAGCGCAAGAACCGATAGTGGCACTGTCGAATCCATGACCCTCATTCCCCCCACAATCCGGGGCTAATCCGGAAGCTGGGCCAGTTCAGCATTCCCGCCCTCGTAGATCGGGCCCAGATAGCGAACCGGTGACTTTCGCATCAGCTTGGCCAGCTTGTCCTTGCCCTGCACGACCAGCCCTCCGACCATCGAACGGCTGGATGCGGCATTCAGCCTCCAGCGCACCTGGACCGGCTTGCCCCGGGGCCCTCGCACCACCCAGACGTGTTCGACGGGGGCGCTCAGCGTCACCGAGTCGCCGGCGGCATGCCCGTCCCAGGTCAGTGTCGTCTTCCCGAGCGCGACGACATGGCGCTCATCGTCGCTGTGCGCGGCCTTGCCGAAGGTCGCCTTGACCTGCCGGAACGGGACCCGGGTCGAGTCGGTCACCCTGGCTGCGCGCTTGTCGTTGGTAAAGACCAGGCTCACCGACACCCCGTTGGCGGGCTGGTTGATGGCGACCCGGGCCCCATAGGAAACGACACCGATCATCTCCGAGGCGCCCGCCGCCGCAACGAGCTCGCGGCCCGCAATGTCGGCGCGCCCGAACCGGTAGAGACAGACGGCCGCCGGCATCCAGCTTCCGTACTCCGGCTGGTCCGCCAATACGCGCACCAGCACGGGCGTCGCGTCGGTCATGGCATCGAGCCGCACGGGTTGGGCGTCGCCGGGCAGCACACCCGGCGCGTCATCCGGACTGACGAGGAAGGTGATGCAGTACCCCTGCTGCAGGTTGCTGAACCGCCACGCTCCGTCGCCGTCCTGTGCGGACAGGGGCCTACCGAGCGCCACCAGCACGGCCAGCGCCGTCAGCCGCCTCATGGTTGAGCCGCCTTGGCCACGGCCCGCTTCAACGATTCGAATTCCTTCTTGTCCTGCGGCTCGAGCCCCAGGTCGCGATAGCTCACCTTGCCGTCGGGACGGATGACATAGACGACCGGCCGATCAGCACCGTCGGCGCCGTCACTGCCGTACCGCCGCGCCACCCGCTGGTCGGGGTCGCTCAGCAAGAGGAACGGGAGGCCGAGGCTGCTGGCGAAGCGGCGATGCGTATCGAGCGAATCAGTGCTGACAGCCACCACGACCACCTCCGGGCCGGAAGATTCCGCCACCGTGGCGAGGCCCTGCAGTTCTGCAGTGCTGCCTGGCGTGAAGTCACGCGAGAAGAACGCGAGCACGACCACCTTGCCGAGATTGTCGGTCAGCCGGAACGGTTGCTCCTCGGGGCCCACGGCATCCTTGTTGGCCCAGGGCAGCGTGAAGTCCGGGGCGCGCTGGCCCGTCTCGGGACCCTTCACGATGCGCGCGGTCGGCGTGGGTGGCCCCTGGTTCGCCTGCGCCCAGGAACCCGTCGCGCCGCCCATGGTCAGCGCCGCAAGCAGCAGGGCCGCCGGCAGGCCGGGCCGGGCCTGGCGGAACCTACTTTCGCGTAACACGGGCGAGCGCACCGGTGATGTCCTGGTCTGCACCGGTACCGGTGTATGCAACCCTGCCCGCCGCATCGATGATCACGATGTAGGACGTAATGGGTGCCTCGTAGGCCCGCGTGCTCACGCCCTTGTCGTCGTACAGGGTCCGGTAGGGCGGATGGTGGCTGGCTATCCACCGCCGCACGCGCTCCGGCGTCTGGTTCACGGTGACGTTGACACCGAAGAATGCGACTGATCCGCCATAGGTGTCGTACGCCGCCTGCACCCTGGGCAGCAGTTCTTCGCAGACGTTGCACCATGTGGCCCAGAATTCCAGCAGGACCGGCTGCTTGCCCAGGTACGCTCCCAGGTCCACCGGCTTGCCGTCGATGTCATTGACGACCACGACCGGTGCCCTTGCACCGATCGCGATTCCCTCGTCCTGAGCACTGGCCCCCGTGGGCATGCCGCCGAGCAGCAGGAGGAACACGGCCAGCCGCGTCATGAGTTCCGCCCCGCCAGGAAGGCGTAGTACTCCGCCATGCCAAGGAGGACCACGCCGCCCGCCCGCTTGAGCCTGACGAGCCAGGCCCCGCTTCGCGGCAGGGCCGTGAGCGCGCCAGAGAAGACGCCCACGGCCGCCAGCACCGCCGTCATGCCGAGCGAGAACGCCAGCAGGTACGTGAAGCCAAGCACTGCGCTGCCCGTGGCGGCCACGAAGGTCAGTACGGCCGCGAAGGCCGGCGCGCCGCAGGGCGCGGCAACCAGCCCGGAGGTGGCTCCCATCATGAAGGCGCCGTACGGGCGCTCGGCCCCGAAGCGGGCCGCCCACGCCAGCAGCCCGGACGAGGCCCGAATGCTGAAGACGTCCAACAGGGCCAGTCCCGACACGAGCAGGAGGTTGGCCATGAGCAGCAGGGCCCACTTGTTGGTGCTGATGCCGCCGAAAATCGACCCGGTCAGCCCGGCGATGAGACCCAGCGTCGCGTAGACCAGGGCCACGCCGAGGACGTACAGTGCGGTCATGCCGACGCGCGCGCGCGCCGATCGGCCCGCCGCACCCGCCCCGCCGAGGAGCCCGGCGGTGATGGGAATCATGGGATAGACACAGGGAGTGAAACTGGTCAGCAGGCCCGCCCCGAAGAGCAGCGGCAGGGCCACGAGCGGGCGCTCGCGCAGGGTATCGGCCAGGGGGGTATTGAGCATCGAGTAGGGTGCGGAAGTTACCGTCCCTGGCCGCCCTCCGCTGCCCCGGCCGCAACGGCCACGCCGTATCGCGTCGCCACGTAGTTCTCGAGTATCTCCAGGAACTCGGGCACGATCCGGTCGCCCTTGAGCGTCACGAACAGCTTGCCGTCGACGTAGACCGGAGCCTTCGGCTCCTCGAACGTGCCCGGCAGCGAGATCCCGATGTTGGCGTGCTTCGACTCACCGGGACCGTTCACGACGCACCCCATCACGGCCACCTTCATCTCCTCCACGCCAGGGCGCTCCGCACCCCACACCGGCATCTTCTGCCGGAGATAACCCTCGATATCCTGCGCCATGTGCTGGAAGAAGGTGCTGGTGGTGCGGCCGCAGCCCGGGCAGCTCGTGACCTGGGGCGTGAAGCTGCGCAACTCCAGGCTCTGGAGGATCTGCTGCGCCACCCGCACCTCCTCCGCGCGGTCGCCGCCCGGCGCCGGGGTCAGCGACACCCGGATCGTGTCACCGACGCCCTCCTGCAAGAGCACGGCGAGTCCCGCGGCGCTCGCCACGATCCCCTTGGCACCCATCCCGGCCTCGGTGAGCCCCAGGTGCAGCGGATATCCACTCCGTCCCGCCAGCATGCGATACACGGCGATCAGGTCCTGCACGCCCGACACCTTGGCGCTGAGAATGATCCGGTCGGCCGCCATGCCCACGCCCTCGGCGAAGGCGGCAGAGCGGATGGCGCTCTGTACCATCGCTTCCATGGTCACGTCGCGGGCGTCCCGCGGGGCGTCCCGCAAGGCATTCGCGTCCATCAGCTCGGTGAGGAGCTGCTGGTCGAGCGAGCCCCAGTTGACCCCGATGCGCACCGGCTTGTCGTGGACAAGCGCCACCTCGATGATCGCCCGGAAGTTGGTGTCAGCGTGCTTCCCGCCCACGTTGCCGGGGTTGATGCGGAACTTGGCGAGCGCCCGCGCACACTCGGGATACCGAGTGAGCAGCAGGTGGCCGTTGTAGTGGAAGTCACCGATGATCGGCACGTGCACGCCGATCCGGTCGAGACCCTCGACGATGTCGGGCACCGCACGCGCCGCGTCCTCATTGTTGACCGTCACTCGGACCAGTTCACTGCCGGCGCGTGCCAGCTGCGCCACCTGCCGCACCGTGCCCGCCACGTCGGCAGTATCGGTGTTGGTCATCGACTGCACGACGATGGGATGGCACGACCCGACGGCAACGGTGCCGACACGGACAGTGGGCGTGGAACGGCGAGGGGCGAATGGCATGGCTGGAACGTAAGGCGTGAGGCGGGGGACGTGCAGGGGGCCGGGCGCGCCCCCTAGGACCGGTCGAAGTGCGCCTCCGAAATGGCCCAGCGATCGGCGTCGCTCAGCGTGAGGTCGCCCGCAACCGCGCTGTCGCGCACATGCGCTTCGGTGCGTGCACTCGGGATGGCGAGCACGCTCGGGCCCTGCGCCAGCACCCAGGCAAGGACGAGCGCGTGGGGCGAGAAGCCGAGCTCGGACGACAGCCGCTGCAGCACCGGGTGAGCGGGCAGCTTCTTCGTCAGCCGGCCGCCGCCGGTCGGGCTGTAGGCGAGGAACCCGATGCCCCGCTCGCCACAGTAGCGCACGACGCCGGTCTCGATGGCCTCGCGGAAGAACGGGTTGAGGCGGTTCTGCACAGTGGCCACCTCACCGATCGCCTCCGCCGCCTTGATTTCGGCGACGCTCACGTTGGAGAGCCCGATCCAGCGGATCTTCCCCTCCCGCTGCAGTTCGACCAGGGCCCCCACACTGTCCTCGAACGGCACCTGATGGTCCGGGGCGTGAAGCTGGTACAGGTCGATCCGGTCCACCTTCAATGCCTGGAGTGAGCGCTCGCAGGCGCGCCGCAACCGCTCGGGCCGCGCGTCACGCTCCCAGCGGCCGTCGGGCCGGATCATGCCGCCCTTGGTGGCGATCAGCACGCGGTCGCGCGGTCCGCCCCAGGTACCCAGCGCCCGGGCGATGAGGCGCTCGTTGTGGCCGACGTCGTTCTGGTCGAGGCAATAGACATCGGCGGTGTCGATGAGCGTCATGCCCGCATCGAGGCCCGCGTGGATCACCCGCACCGCAACGTCCTCCGGCGGGCGGCCGGCGATGGACAGATGCATGCCCCCGTAACCAACGACGGAAACCGGCGGCGCCCCGCGACCCAGCGGGCGCTGCCGCATTACACGAGACCCATCTGCTGGATGAACCTGTCGTACTCCGCCGCGTGGATCTTGCCGTTCTCGAGCAGCGGCTTGATTGCGGCGATGATTTCCTGGCGATTCCCCTCGATGCGACGCTCGCGCAGTTCACTGATCATCCGCGAGAAGCGGTGCTCGTATTCGTCGCGATCGAGTTCGCCGTTGGTGCGCATGTCGCTCAGGTGGGCCAGTTCCCGCGCCACGCGCGACGCGGCTACCGGCTTGGGGGGTTGGCCTTGCGAGTTGGACGTCATCGGCGCATCTCCTGGGGACAGATGGGGGTGGTGCGATCCCGGGAATATAAGCCGTGATCCGCGCTCCGCTGGGCGGTCCGGGATGCGCTAGTATTGACATCAAGTCGACCGTTTCCGGGCCCGTTCCCGCTGGCGATCATCCCCGACCTTCCAGTCGAAAGCACGCACATGGCTCGCAGCGATTCCCGGCACGACGCCGGCCTTGCCCTTCTCCGGATCATCGCCGGCTCGGTGTTCCTGGCGCATGGAGCGCAGAAGCTGTTCGTGTTCGGCCTGGCCGGCGTAACCGCCGCGTTTACCCAGATGGGCGCCCCGCTTCCGGCCATCACCGGCCCGCTCGTGGCATGCCTCGAGTTCTTCGGGGGGATCGCCCTGATCATCGGACTGCTGACGCGTCTGGTGGGGCTGGGACTCGCCATGGACATGCTTGGTGCCATCTTCATCGTGCACCTTGCCGGCGGGTTCTTCGTTCCCAAGGGCGTCGAGTTCGTGCTGATGCTGTTCGCCGCGGGCGCCACGCTCGCCCTCACCGGCGCAGGCGCGTTTTCCGTCGATGCCGCGCTGGCGCTTCGGCGGGCGGGGCCCTGAGCCAGGGAGCGCGCCAATGTCAAAGCAGCTGCCCGCGGCCACGCGACTCGGCCGGGTGCGCCTCCAGGTATCCGACCTTGCCCGCTCGATCGCGTACTATGAGCAGGTGCTCGGATTCCGCGTCATCCAGCGTCGCGAGGGTGCGGCGTCGCTCGGCGCCCAGGGCACCGACGTGCCGCTCATCGAACTGCATGAGATGCGGAGCGCCGCCCCGGTGCGGCGGCGCGGGCACCTCGGGCTCTTCCACTTTGCCATCCTGTTGCCCGACCGGCCCGCACTGGGCCGCCTGCTTCGGCACCTCGCGAGCATCGACGCGCCGATGGGCGCGTCCGACCACCTGGTGAGCGAGGCGCTGTACCTGCACGACCCGGACGGGCTCGGGATCGAGGTCTACGCCGACCGTCCCAGGTCCACCTGGCAGCGCCAGGGTGGTGAGCTCGTCATGGATACGCGGCCGCTGGACATCGAAGGCGTGGTGGCCGCAGGTGGCGACCTTCCGTGGGCCGGCATGCCCGCGGGAACAGTCGTCGGCCACGTGCACTTGCACGTCGGGAACCTGGACGCGGCCGCGAACTTCTACCGCGACGCCCTCGGGCTCGAGCTCACCGTGTGGAGCTATCCCGGCGCGCTGTTCCTGGCCGCGGGAGGCTACCATCATCACCTGGGCGTCAACACCTGGGCGGGCGAGGACGCACCCCGGCCGGGGGAGAACGACGCCCGCCTGCTTGAATGGGAGCTTGTCCTTCCCGACCCCGAGGAGGTCGAGCGCGCAGTCCGTCGCCTGGAGGGCGCCGGCCGACCGGTGACGCAGGCAGACGGTGGTGTTCGCGTCGACGACCCGTGGGGAACGACGCTGTTCCTGCGGAGCTGACGGGTCGTCCGGTCCGGAAAACCGCGACGCTCAGCCGTCCAGGTCGCGCACCATCAGGTCGAGCGCCCCGCGGTTGATCCGCCAGTAGCTGGTCTGGCCTTCCTTGCGCTTGACGACGATACCCGACTCCACCAGCGCATCGCTGTGATGGCAGAGCAGCGCCAGGCTGATGCCGATCCCGGCGGCGACCTCCGTGCCGGTGGCCTCATCCTCGCGCTCTCGCAGGAAATCGACGATCCGGAGGCGCGTGGCTTCGCCCAGCGCCTTGAATGCGGCTGCGCGTTGTTCCGGAGTGAGCGACGTGCGCGGCTTGGCCATGACCCAATCTACACCCGGCTACTCGGCCGCTCGCAGGTACTGCGGCGGCCACGCGGGGCGCGCGCCTAGCTGCCGCGCCGCATGCAGGGGCCAGTAGGGATCCCGCAGCAGCTGCCGCGCCAGCAGCACGAGGTCGGCCCGGCCCGAGGCCACGATGTCGTTGGCCTGGATCGCCTCGGTGATCAACCCGACGGCACCGGTGTGGATCCCTGCCTCCCGGCGAATCCGCGCGGCGAACTCCACCTGGTAACCCGGTCCCACCGGAATCTTCACGCCGGGCACGAGGCCACCCGACGAACAGTCGATCAGGTCGACCCCGAGCAGCGCCAGGCGCCGTGCCAGTTCGATGGACTGCTCGATGTCCCACCCTCCCTCGGCCCAGTCCGTTGCGGAAATGCGCACGAACAGCGGCAGGTCCGGCGGCCACGTGCCGCGCACGGACTGCACCACCTCGCACAGGAGACGAATGCGGTTGTCGAACGTGCCGCCATACTCGTCCTCGCGGTAGTTGCTGAGGGGCGACAGGAACTCGTTCAGCAGGTAACCATGGGCCGCGTGGATCTCGATGACCTGGAAGCCCGCCGCGAGTGCGCGAGCGGCGGCGGCCTGGAACGCCTGGACCACGTCCCGGATGCCGGCGATGGTCAGTGCCTCGGGTGCCCGCTCACCGGCCCTGAACGGCACCGTGCCCGGCGCCACGGTGGTCCAGCCCCCGACGTCGAGCGGCAGCTGCTGGCCGCCCTCCCAGGGCCGCGCCACGCTGGCCTTCCGCCCCGCATGGGCGAGCTGGATGCCCGCGACGGCGCCTTGCGCGCGGATCGCGTTCACGACGGCGGTGAGCCCCTTGATGTGCCCGTCCTGCCAGATGCCGAGGTCCTGTACCGAGATCCTGCCGCCGGAGGTGACGGAGGTCGCCTCGGTGAAAACGAGCCCCGCCCCGCCAACTGCGCGGCTTCCGAGGTGTATGACATGCCAGTCACTGGCGGCGCCGTCAACGCTGGAGTACTGGCACATGGGGCTGACGACTACCCGGTTGCGCAACGTGAGCCCGCGAAGCGGAAAGGGTTCGAACAGCGGCGGCAGGGCAGGCACGGCGGTCATGGACATCGCTCCCGAGTCTGGGTTACCGGCACGGGTTCAACTTAAACAGTTTAACAACTACTTGACAATAGCCACGAGCAGCCGCAGGTTCATCGCGGACGCACGCGCGATCGCCACGCCAGCGGGCCGAATGGCCCACGGGCGCGCTCGGCATTGCTAACGACGGAGCCACACATGACGGCAGCCACCTCTCCCGCGAGCGGGGCCGCACCCCGCATCGCCACCATCCCGGCACGGGGCTTCGCCGCCTTCGACGCGAAGTCGCCCCTCGGCCCCTTCAGCTTCGACCGGCGCTCGCCGGGGCCACGTGACGTCCAGATCGAGATCCTCTTCTGCGGCGTCTGCCACTCCGACCTTCACACGGTGAAGAGCGAGTGGCAGGGCACCACGTATCCGGTCGTCCCGGGTCACGAGATCCTCGGCAGGGTCGTCAGTGTCGGCGATCAGGTCACGAAGTTCAAGGCGGGCAACATCGCCGCAGTCGGCTGCATGGTGGACTCCTGCCGCACCTGTCCCGACTGCCGGGAGGGCCTGGAGCAGTACTGCCAGAACGGAGGGACATTCACGTACAACAGCAAGGACAAGCTGCTCGGCGGCATGACCTATGGCGGCTATTCCACGAGCATCGTGGTCGACCAGGACTTCGTCCTGAGCGTGTCCAGCAGGCTCGACCCGGCCGGTGCCGCCCCGCTGCTGTGCGCCGGTATCACCACGTGGTCGCCGCTCAGGCACTGGAACGTGGGGCCCGGCAGCACGGTCGGCGTGGTCGGGCTGGGCGGGCTCGGGCACATGGGGGTGAAGCTCGCCCACGCACTCGGGGCGCACGTGGTGCTGTTCACCGGCTCACCCGGCAAGACGGCAGACGCCCGGCGTCTCGGGGCCGATGAGGTGGTGGTGACGCGCAACGCCGACGAGGTGGCGAAGCGGGCTGGCAGCCTCGATTTCATCCTGAACACCGTGTCGGCGCAGCACAACCTCGACGTCTACCTCAACCTGCTCAAGCGCGATGGCACCATGTGCCTCGTCGGTGCGCCCGAGCACGCGCATCCCTCACCCAGCGTGAGCGAGCTGATCTTCAAGCGCCGCTCGCTGGCCGGCTCGCTCATCGGGGGAATCAGGGAGACGCAGGAGATGCTCGACTTCTGCGCCGAGCACGACATCGTGTCCGACGTGGAAGTGATCCCGATGCAAAAGATCAACGAGGCCTACGAGCGGATGCTCAAGAGCGACGTGAAGTACCGCTTCGTGATCGACATGGCATCGATCAAGTAGCCCGAACCGGGGGGGGTGCTTCCCTCCCCCGGGGCCGGGCGAGGACCGTGCTCGACTGGACCGGGATCAGGATGCGGCAGCGAGGGTGTCCGCCGCGTGCTCCACCGGAAGCCCTGCGGCAGCCCACTCCTGATACCCCCTGGACAAGTTCACGACGTTGGCCAGTCCGTGCGCCTGAAGCACGCTGGCGGCGATGGCCGACCTGGTGCCAGCCTGGCACTGCACGACGACCGGCCGGTCGCGCGGCACTTCGGCGAGTCGCTGAGCGAGATATCCCAGGGGAATGTTCGGTACGCCCGGCAGGTGTCCGGCCTCCCACTCCGCGCGACCCCGGACGTCGATCACGGCCACGGCGCCGCGCGCCATCTGCGCGCGGAGCTCAGCGGCAGAGACCTGCGGCACGGTGGCAAGTTCCCTCCCGCCCCGAACCCAGCCCGACACGGCGTCAGCCCCGAAGTAGCCAGCGAACCGGTCGAGGCCGATCATCGCAAGGTCCTTGGCGGCCTCGTCCACCTCGTGCGCGCCCCGGTCGCCGCCCGAGTCATCGACGATGAGGTAGAAATCCTGGTCGAACGGCGCCAGCCAG
>JAGGAG010000189.1 GCA_017889745.1 Gemmatimonadota bacterium
TGGAGCGTCGTCGCCGACGCGAGGCGTACCGCGTTGTCAGGCGGCTCCGGAGCACCAGGGTTCGCGGGATGCTGCGCGCCCTGCGCCGCTGGGAACAGTCTCCGGTGTTCAGCGTGGAGGAGGACACCCCCGCCTCCGTGGTCGTCTCCGGCCTGCGTTCGCGCGTGGCGGCGATCGAGCTGCATCCGGCATGGGCGCTCACCCTCGCGCCCGACGCGGGCGGCGGTCTGCATGCACCCGATTCCATCTACGACGATGACACCACCGCCGAGCTGCTGCACCAGCTCCGCCGGCGCATCAAGCAGGTGCGCTATCAACTGGAAGTGCTGGGCCGGGTGCTCGGTGCCGACTGGCTGCCGGCGCTCGAGCGGCTGCGGGTGCTCCAGGAGTCACTGGGCGTGATGCAGGACGTACGGGTGCTTGGTCCGCTGGCCGCCGTGCCCCACGACCGGATCACCGGGGCGAGCGCGGCGTGGGAAGAACTGCGCGGCGAGCGCCTGGGAGGCGTGCGGGCCCTGCTCGAGGTGCGCTAGCGGCTGTGCAGTGCGCCCGCCGGCTGCCGGTGCGGATGCTTGGCCCGCGGGGCGCGGCCCGGTTGCCATACCGCCCGGCCGTCGATGCCCTGGGGCACCGGCACGTCGAGCCAGTCGAGCAGCGCGGGGAACACGTCGGCGGTACGCATCGGGACGAGGGGAAGTGGCCGGTTGGTCCAGAGTGGCGTATGCATGTGGGCACGGATCAGGCTGCCGTGACCTGACTTGTGTTCCGGTATCTCGTACCGGTTGCGGAAGTCGTAGCCCTCCCGTGCCGCCAGCACCAGGTCGCCCGCCCGCCGTGAGGAGAACTGGTCGAGCAGGTGCACCGCGGCATCCGGGAACGGCGCATCGAAGGTGCGGGCCAGCCAGGCGTCCCGGTCGCCCGAAAACGAGCCGCCGAGTTCCAGCGGATCCCCCGACAGCAGGGTGTAGCGGATCGCGGCCTCGTCGCGCGTGATGATCGCCTCGCCCGCCGACGAGGCGAGCCTGACGTTTCCCTCGGCGTCTTCGCCCGCCACGAACGCCACTGCCGGTTCGCGCACCAGCGCCGCCACCACATCGTGGTCGGTGCCGAACGCCTCCGGACGGCGCAGCTGTTCCATGGTCCAGCGCCGTTCGCGAGGTACGCCGGGACGCGCATAGATGGAGGCGAACGCGTTGCCCGCCACCATGACCGCGGCACGTGGATTCCGGGCCCACAGCACCGGATGGTGCAGCGTCGGGACGCCACGCGCCATGAACCACTCGGCCAGGTCGACGTGAGTGTGCATCTTCGTGGCGCCATGGTCGCTCACCAGCACGAAGAGCGTATCGTCGAGTGCGCCCAGCTCATCCAGCCGCACCACGGCCCGTCCGATCGAGCGGTCGATGAAGTGCAGCGACTGGAGCACCTCCCTGGCGGCCGGCGTCGCGCCGTGGGTGTAGCCGTCCACCGCGGGGAACTGGGTGAACACGAAGCGCCACGGCTGGTCCACCGCCGCCAGGAATTCCCGCGCGGCGCGACGGTCGAGCAGCCCGTAGCAGTCCACGTAGTGCGCGAGGGATCCCACGACCTTTCGCGCGCCCTGCGCCGGGTCGCGCCCGGGCGTGAGTCCGCGCGTGATCATCGTGAAGATCGCGAGGCTCTCCGGGACCAGCTGGAAAATGGTCTGCACCCCGGGCGCGATGTCGTCGTCGAGCATGCCCGCCTGGTACCCGCAGTAGTTGCGCACCGCGGCGCGATCCTTCCACCAGCGTCCGGTGTACGCTTCGCGGTCGAGCCAGCGGATCGACGGGACGTTGCAGGTGCCCGGAAAGCAGCCAGTCAGGAACGGCAGGTACGCGACGCTGGTCGTGGTGGGAAGGACACTGATGGCCCTGGACCGGGCACCCCGATCGGTGAGGGCCTTCAGGTTGGGCAGCCGCCCCGCCGCGACCTCCGCCTCGAGAACGTCCGGCCGGAGTCCGTCGATCAGGATGAGGAAGGCTCGCCTCACAGCGTCTCCGCCGCGACTGGTACGGGGGCCACCTGGGCCACCGGTAGCGCGACCTCGGGAGATGCATGGTTCATCTGCCGCATTTTGAAGATCATGACGCCTAGGAACAGCAGGCCCAGGCCGAAGAGCAGTACGGGCGGAACCTTGATCGCGATTCCCAGCGCCGCCAGCAGCGCGTAGCGCGCTCCGCGGCCCAGAATCACGGAGCCCTGGTACTTCCACATCGGATAGTTGTCGAGCGTTGCCAGGAAGCGCATCGGGTAGTGTGGAATGATCGGCAGGATGCACGTGCTGACCAGCGTCCAGAATGGTGCCTTGCGGTACCAGTACAGCGCCCATCCCGTGATGCGATGACCCCGGAATCCGCGCGTGCCCTCGCGCGACAGGAGCCGGGCCAGCAGTTCCATGTTCCAGTACTCGATGATCACGGTCCCGATGGTACCCACCAGCACGATCAGCCATACGGGATACAGCGGCCCGAGATACACCACCGCGGGGTCGTACGGCAGCGGCGCCAGCGAATTACCGGCGAACGAGAAGGGGAGGAAGAGCCAGAGTCGGGAGTTCGATGGCTGCCAGCGCGCCCCCGCAAACGCCACGGCGGTGAGGACGAGCATGACCGCCGGCCAGAGCCAGACGGGAACCGCCGGAGGCAGCGCCTTCGGCGGTTCGGGAACAAGTTCGGTGATGTCGGTCGACTCCTTCAATCGCGCTCCATTCTCGGGGCCGGTGCCGCGCCGTCCAGCAGCGTGCGCGGTGCACGAACGCTAGGCAGACCGCGGTCCCGAAGCAACCGGGCTCAGGCCGCGCGCGCGATTGAGCCGGCTGGTGAGCCAGAGTACCAGGGCGCGCGGTGACACCCGCTGTGACTGGATTAAGAACTTGTTCACGAAGCCCGGCACGACGATGCCGCCGCGGCCGATCGCGCGCACGGCGGCATCGGCCACCGCGCCGGCCTCCATGACGTTCCCGGTGCGGGACAGCAGCGTGGTACTCATGCGGGCCCGCGCCACGAACGGCGTGGCCGTCGGTCCCGGGCACAGCGTGGTCACGGTGACGCCGGTGCCCCGCAATTCCCGGCCGATCCCCTCAGAGAACGAGACCACGAATGCCTTGGTGGCACAGTAGATGGTCATCCACGGCCCCGGCTGGAATCCCGCCACTGACGCCACGTTCAGGACGTGCCCGTGCCCGCGGGCCACCATGCCAGGCAGCAGCCGGCGCGCCAGCTGCACCAGGCTCATCACGTTGAGTTGCACCATCTCGAACTGCTCGGCCTCGCCCAGGTCCACGAACGAGCCGATGGCACCGAATCCGGCGTTGTTGACCAGCGTGCCGATTTCGAGGCCGTGCGAGGCGAGCTGGTCGAGCAGTGCTGCCGCACCCGATGCCGTGGCGAGATCGGCCGGGAGCACGACCACGGCGGGCGACCCGAGGCGCCGCAATTCCGCCGCAACCGCCTCCAACGCCGCCGCCGACCGGGCCGTGATGACCAGGGGCTCACCCCGGCCGGCCAGCCGGCGCGCGATCTCGAGGCCGATACCGGTCGAGGCTCCGGTGACGAGCGAATAGGATCTGTCAGCCATGCTCTGGTCTCCTGCTGTTCAAGAACCCTGTGGACCGCCGGCGTGCCGGCTTGTTCAAGCCTAACACTTCCCGAACATCCCCTTCACCGGTCTTCACGCTTCCCTAACGTCCCCGGCCATAGCATTCGGCCGTCACTCAATCTCGAGGCGTCGGGTGGACCTGCTCATGATTGGAGTTCTCGCCTTGCTGGTGGTCGCGAGCGCCGGACTCATCCGGCTATGCGACAGGCTCTAGGGAGGATCGGATGAACGGACTCTACATCCTCGGCGCGATCGTGGCCGCGGCCCTCCTCGGCTACCTCGTCTTCGCGCTGCTCAAGCCGGAGTCGCTGTCATGACGGCCAGCGACTGGATCCAGCTCGCACTGTACTTCGCCGTGCTGCTGGCCCTGGCGTTTCCGCTGGGGCGGTTCATGGCGCACGTCATGTCTGGCGAGCAGACGTGGCTTACCCGGCTCGGGCGGCCGCTCGAACGCGGGCTCTACCGGCTGGCCGGCGTCGCTGATGACGACGAGATGAGCTGGCCGCGCTACGCCACGGCCCTGCTCGTCTTCAGCGCGGCCTCGTTCGCGGTGGTGTACCTGCTGCAGCGCCTCCAGGCATCCCTGCCGGCCAATCCTGCCGGATTCGCGGGGGTCAGCCCGGCGCTGGCCTTCAACACGGCCGTCAGCTTCGCCACGAACACCAACTGGCAAAGCTACAGCGGGGAGACGACGCTGA
>JAGGAG010000085.1 GCA_017889745.1 Gemmatimonadota bacterium
GCGGTGCTGCGCGAGCATGGCGTCGCGCATGTCTTCAACTCCTGGACCCGAATGCCGTCGATCGGCGAGCAGCTGGCGCGCGCCGATTGGGTGACCGGGGCATTCCTCGTCTGTCGCGCGCTGCTCCGGCCGGGACGCCTGTACGCCGACGCAGTGGAGGCTTTCTCGCCCTACGACCGGATCCGGGATCCGCAGCCTGCCCTGCGCGCGGACCTCGTGTCGCTCATACGCACCGCCCTCGCGCTCCGGCTTCCGGCTTACGTGATCGCGAACAACCGCGCCGAGGGAAGCGCGCCCCTCACGATCATCGCGGTGGCCAGGATGCTGATCGAGCAGGCGAACAACCCGTAACGCCCGCCGCTACGCCTCCAGCAGCGTGGCGAGCTCCCGCTCCAGCCCCGCTGTCGCGACAATCCGCGCGATCGTCTCCCCCACCTTGTTGTTGGGGGTGGACGCCCCGGCCGTGATGCCGATCAGTCGCGACGCGCCGAGCCAGCCGGCCGTCTCGACCTCCTGCTTCTGCCCCACCGGCTGGTGCCGGATCGTGCCGGTCGCGGCATCCAGGCAGCTGGCGTCCTCGATGTGATAGCCCTGCACGCCCCGCGATTCGACCAGGGCGGCGAGGTGGGTCGTGTTGCTCGAGTTGTATCCTCCCACCACCACCATCACGTCGAGCGATTCCTGGAGCAGCGTCAGCACCGCATCCTGCCGTTCCTGCGTGGCCGAGCAGATCGTGTCGAAGGTGCGGAAGTGGTCCGCGATCGCCGCGGCGCCGTAGCGGCGCTCCATGCTGCGGCGGATTTCCTCGGCGATCGCCAGCGATTCACCGGAAAGCATCGTCGTCTGGTTTGCGATCCCCACGCGCTCGAGGTCACGGGCGAAGTCGAAGCCGGGCGAGTGGCACCCCGCGAAGCGGCGCGACATCGCCATGGCGTCACCGCCCTCCTCGATGTAGTCGCAGACGACCCGTGCTTCCTCCATGTTGAATACCACGAGGTAGCGGCCCGCCGGGTACTTCATCACCTGGCTTGCCGTCGCCTTGGTTTCCTCGTGGTAGTGCTTGCCGTGGATCACGGCGGTGAACGCATCGCGGGCGTATCCCTCGACCCGCTTCCACACGTTCAGCACCGAGCCACAGGTCGTGTCGACCATGACGCACCCGATGCCACGCAGCCGCTCGAAGTCGCTGATCGTGACGCCGAAGGCCGGCATGATCACCACGTCGTCTGGTGTCACGCCCGAAAAATCGAACTCCCCGTCCTGGCCGTGACGGAGGAACTCGATGCCCATCTGCTCGAGCTTCCGGTTCACGTGCGGGTTGTGGATGATCTCACCCACCAGCAACAGGCGCCGGTCGGGGAACTTGTGCCGGGTCTCGTAGGCATAATCCACCGCGCGATCGACGCCGTAGCAGAAGCCGAACTCGCGCGCCAGCCGGAAGGTGAGGGGCCCCACGGAAAGGGTGTAGTCACGGGCGCGGAACAGGTCCACGAGGCCGCTGTGATAGTCGGCGCTGCGCTGCTCCTCGATCTCGCCCTTGAGGCCGAACCCCTTCCGGAAATAGGTGCTGTTCATGCCCTAACTTACACTCGAATCGGGCGGGGTTGGCGGCACTGCGGGCGGCGGGGCGGCGGACTCGCAGCGTGCCGTGTCAGGCACCACGGATACCTCCTTGAAGCGGCCGGTGAGCAGCGCCGGACCGGCATCCGGCCGCGAGAACCAGGCAACGAACCGCCCGGCCACGCGCCCGTCCTGCACCGACGTGATCGCAACCGCTCCCGAATCGCCGCTCAACGCAAACAGGTTCACTGCCTCCGCCAGGCGGAATGCGACCGACGAGCCGGGCGACCGGGCCGCCGTGGTGTCCGAGACCGCGTACAGCCCCGGTGTCAGCTTGACGGTGCGCACCAGGATGCCGACGCCCGTGTCGCTCGACACGGCGAGGAGCGTGAGCCGTCCGCGGGCCTCGCACCACGCCGCGGTGAGCGGCAGCGCCAGGGCACCGGTGCCCAGCGTCGTGTCGGCGCTCGTCCAGCGCACACGCAGGGTCCCGCCGTCCCCGGCCCGGCATCCCGCCGCCGCGAGCACGGCGGCCATCACGCATGCGCGCCGCCGGCGCGGGCTCACCGCACCGCCGTGAGGATGACGTCGAAGCGAAACGCGGAGTTGCCCGGGGTGTCACGCTCGGTGAGCGCACGGCTCAGGTCGAAGCGGATGATGCCGGTGCGGAAGAGCTTGCTGTAAATCGATAGCCCGATGCCGGCGCCCACCAGCGGCGGTCCGCCGAAGTAGCCGGACACGTCGCCCGCCCAGCCCGCGTCCACGAAGAGCACCGGGCGCACCGGTCCGCCGAACGGCGTCACGTCGGCCTGCGCCGACCAGAACGCAGCCCCGCGCTGTGTGCCGTACTGGAAGCCGCGAACGGTATTGATGCCACCGGCACGGAATTCCATCTGCGGCAGGACGGGGCTTGTCGCCACGCCGCTCTTGAGGCGGAAGGTGGCGCCCCGTCCCTGGCCCAGCGCGAGGTGGAGGTCACCCCAGGCGCGGCCCGTGACCGTGCTGGCGCCACCCAGGACGTCGGCGGTCAGCGTCCATCCCACCGGCCCGCCCTGGTGCAGTGCGACCGATCCGCCGGCGAAAGTGCCCTCCGTCACCGGCGCGTTCGCCGGCATCACGCCTGATCCCCCGAGAAAGTCATTCACGCCCGATCCCGTCTCGGTGACCACAGTGCCTTCCCACTCGACCCTGGTGCCCACGCGGAAATCGAGGCGGTCGCTCAGCGGCACGTTCAGGTTGGCGCTCCCGCCGCCCCCCAGCATGTAGTCGGCGTTGTCGTGCGCGGTGAAGATGGCGTTGAACGAGTTGACCAGGTTTCGGCCCGGCGAGACCGGGTCCTGGTCCACCACGTCGTAGTACCCGTCCACCGTCAGCTTCCACCCCGGTCCGTTGCGCACCACGCCCAGCCGCCCCGTCACCGTCTCGTCGCTGAACCCGTACCGCACCGTGCCGTACAGGTTGGTGAAGTTCCACCACGGCAGCCGCACCCCGATGCCCGCGCCGAGCGCATAGCCCTGCACGCGGTTGAAGCCGAAAACATCCGAGGTCCGCTCGTAGGTGAAGCGTACCGGTTTCTCTCCGGTCAGGTCGGACGGCAGGTGCTGCGCCATCCGCGACAGCTCCGCCTCCACCTCGCGCTGCTGGGCCGCTGCATCCGGGTTGGCCGCCAGCGTCAGGCTGTCACCCCAGTCCCGGTAGAGCGCCAGCGAATCGGCGGGCGCGCGATGGATTTCGTAGCGCCCGCCCTCCCAGGCGGCGGTGTAGTCGCGGGCCCAGAGGCTGTCGGGCACGTCGCCTTTCCGGCGCGCCCGGTTGAGCGTGTCCTGCCGCAGCTTGAGCAGCGCCTTGAGGCTGTCCTTCGACAAGGTGGAATCGGGAAGCGGGAGGGAAAATACCGGCTGCTTGCCGGTGTTGATGTCATAATCGCGAAACGTCGTGACCGCCTCGAACGGGATGACGAGGTCTCCTGCGAATGGGATGCTGACACGGCCCGACAGCACCTGCCGGTACGGCATCCAGTAGCGGCCGTCCTGCAGGGAATACTCCAGGTCGGCGTCGAGCGTGAGCAGCCGGCTCACCAGCTGGTTGGCCCGTCGCGAGCTCGACGAATCCTTCTTCGTCTCGCCCTCGGGGGCCACCCATTGCGAGGTGCCGACATAGCGGAAGGAAAAGCGCACCGTCTCCGCGCTCTCGGCATCGAGCCAGAGCTTCCCCACCACGAGCGACTGCCCCTGCCGTGCCGGCGCCACGTCCACGGCCAGCAGCATGACGCGCCGGCCGTCGGGGAGGGTCACCCGCAGGCTGTCGACGAGTTCGTACCGGTACCATCGCGGCCCATCCGACGCGAGCGGATGCAGCGGGGCGATCGCGGGAAAATCATCGCTGAAGAGGCGGATCGAGTCGGAAAGGCCGCGCGCCACGAACCACGGCCGGTCCCAGATGCTCCTGAGGTTGAGCTCCTGGTTGTTCGACTGTGCCCGGCGCCCGACGATGTCCACGAGCAGGTTGTTCGGCGCCGCCCAGGTGACCCGCGCCTCCTGCTCCTCGACCGCCGCGGGCGCACTCCGGCCCCAGCGCCGGCGCCCCACCGACAGGGTGAGCCGGTAGCGCAGGCTGGCCGTGTAGTCGGTGACGGCCGAATCCTGCGCGCGCTGGCGAGCCATCGCGCGCTCAACCAGCGCCTGGGTAGCGGCGCTGGCGAACGGGTTGACGCTGTCTCGTGATGTCGGGGAAAGAACTGTCGCAGCGACTAGCGTGGCGAGGAATGCGCCCATTTGGTCCGGCCGTCCCGGTGGAGCCCGTACGCCTTGAGGCGGCGCCAGAGAGTCGTGCGGCTGATGCCGAGATGCCGGGCGGTGTCCGCCAGCTTCCAGCTGTTGGCGTCCAGCATCTTCACGATAGCCTCCTTCTCGCGCTCCGCCAACGTCGCGGGCCCCGCAACTCCCGGAATGAACATCGCCTCACCCAGCTCGAGTTGTCCGATGCGCAGCGGCCGCAGCCGGCCACCCAGCGCCGACAGCTGCGGCAGCAGGTCACGCGCATCCGCGCTCAGGTCGAACGCCTTCAGCGCCTCCCGCGCCTGCTGGTTCGCATACATGACGCGGCCCTGCGCATCGAAGACGATCACGCCTTCGCTGAACCCGTCGAGAAGCGCCCGGGCCAGGGGAGAAAAGACTGACGGCTGGCCGGTGGTAGTCGTGGATCCTTCAGTCATATATGCAGATACGCGCCCAGGGCACCAAAGGTTTCATTCCGAGACGGGCAACCTGATTCCTTGTTGTCTATTGGTCAAGGACGCCCCAGCCGTGGTGGGATACACTACTCGCCGACAGGTGCCTCCTCCGGCATCTGCCGATGCTGGTGTCGTTCCGCCAGGATCACGGTCGCGAGGCCGGCGAAGATCGCGCAGGCGGCGACGGCCGCGCGGGTGGTGACGGCCTCACCCCGAAGGAGGAGCGGTGCCACCGCCGCGGTAAACAGCGGCTGCAGGTAGATGAAGATCGCCACCATGTTCGACGACGCGCGGCGCAGGGCCCAGATGTTGAGCAGGTACGTGAGGATCGTCGGCCCGGCCACGATGAAGGCGACCCAGCCCCATACCGGCCCGCGGACACCGCCGATATCGAAGCCCCTGAGCCCGATGAGCCCCAGGGGCAGCACGCCCACGACGGCAAAGAGCATCACGTACGTGCTGACCGTGATCGAGTCGTACCGGGCCATCATCGGCTTCGCGAGCAGGAAGTAGGTCGCGTAGCACAGCATCCCGAGCACGATCAGCAGGTTACCCAGTGCCACGCCGGGCGCCAGGGAGATGCGATCGGGCCCGATGAGGTAGATCGTCCCCAGGGCCGCGAGCGCAATCCCCGCGAACTTCCACGCCGACGCCGGCTCACGGCCCAGCAGCACGGACCCGAACACGGTGAACACCGGCACGGTGGTCACCAGGATCGTCGCGTTGATGGCGGTGGTGTGCTTGAGGCCAAACAGAAAAAGCGACTGGTTGGCGGCGATCCCCAGCGTGCCCAGCACGGCCAGGTCGAACAGGTCGCGCCGGTCGCTGACCCAGGGTCCGCCCCGGAGCGCGTTGGCGGCGAGAAGCACTGCGGCCGCGCCCAGCACACGCACCGTAACCAGCAGTCCTGCCGGGAACTCCGGCAGCACGTAGCGCCCGGCGATGGCGAGACTCGCGAACAGGATCTGTACGATTACCAGCGCGAGCGGCACCGCCGGGGACATCAGCGGCGCTTTCGCCTGTGCTGGCTGTCGCGCCCGCGGAAGCCCTTGGCGGCCCTCCCGCCCCTGCCGCCCGCGCCGCCGCCATGTCCGCCCCGCCGCCCCTTGTGGCCATCCCGCCCATCCTCATCCTCTTCCCCACCCCGCCTGAGCGCCCGCATGGCCTCCGCAACCGTGGCGCCGTGGGCCGGTGGCTGGCGCGCGCGGACGATCGCGAAGCGCACCGGCCGGTCGAGTGCCGGGAGGTCGCGATCCTGGAACCGGCGCGCCTGGCCCTCGCGCAGGTGCAGGCGCACCACGCCCACCCCCTCTTCCAGCTCATAGTGCAGCGCCGCGGCGTCGCCATGCAGGCGCACCGACGTGGGTAGTGCCGCGAGCGCGGCCCGGGTGTCCTCGGGCACGAGGGCGTCAGCGTCCAGGGTTACCCGCTGGCGCAGGAATCCGTCCCAGCTCCTCACCTGCACCAGCTGTGAACGCAGCAGCGCCCGGATGGCCGGGGGAGCGATGGCTGTGAGCGTCCCCCCGCTCCGGCGCCACATCTCATCGAGTTCCGCGACGGCGCGACGGATCCGCCCCTGGTCGGGGTGCGGGCTCTCGCCTTCGAGCAGCGCCGTGACCAGCGCATCACGCGCGGCCTCGAGCAGCGCCGGGGGGACGTCGCCCTCGATCTCCTCGGTGACCGTCTCCAGATGGAAGCCGAAGTAGTCGAGCCGGCGGTGAGTGGCGAGGTGCTGGTGCTTCCGAGGGCCGCTGACACTGACGTGCGGCCTGCCCCAGGTCGCGAAGTCCTTCACCACGTCGTACGGAATGGTGGTGCCCTCGATGCCGGCGCGCGGGGCACCGAACCGGTCGGCGAAGAAGCGGAGGGTGCCCGCCACGGCGCCCCAGCTGCCTGCCACCGATGTCTTGGAGATGCGCGCCTCCTGGCCGTCCGCCGTGCGCTCGTCGATGACGAGGTCGAACGGCATGACGCGGGCGAGGAGCTCGATCCATTTCCGCCGGATCTCCTTCGATGCGTACGGCAGGGCGCGCGGCAACGGCTGCTCCAGCGCGCGGTACACCGACGCCGTGCCGAGCGCGGTATCCTCGATCGCCTTCACCAGCACGCCGCGGCGCTCCGCCCAGGCCGCCAGCTCCTCCTCCACGAAGACGTGCCGCGGCAGCCCGTACACCTCACCGATGCTCCCGCACTGGTTTACGGCCTCCGCGAAGAGGTTGTATGCCGTGAGGTGGTCGCTGCCGTTGACCAGCGCGCCATGCAGGTCGCGCTCCTCACGGGTCATGCGGTGCAGCGAGTCGATGTTGGAGCACACGGCGACCATGGGCACCAGCTCGGGATCCGCATGCACCAGCAGTTCCGCCCAGGGCCTGTCGACCGGCATCGCCTCCACTTCGTGCCCATACCGCGTGAGCCGGCCGTTCTCCACGAGCCCGCGCGAGGTGAGCCGCTCCATGGCGCGCCGGTACGCGGTACGGTCGAGCGGCTGCGGCAGGTCGAGGTCGCCCGCGTCCACACCGAGCGCCGCGCACGTGATCGCGACGCGCTCGGCGTCACCGGCCAGCTGGAACTCGGGTGGCGAGGGCCGGAGCTCCTCGAACACGAGCTTGCGGTCGCTCAGGATCGTCACCTCGCCGTTCGGCACGCGCCCGTGCACCCGTCCGGCCATCTGCAGGATCTCGTTCGCACCGAGATACAGGCGGTGAAGGACGTTCCGACCGCGGTCCACCTTGTTGGCGTACCGTGCATCGAGGATCACCACGGTGTCGAGTCCGCGCACGTTGAGCGCCGATTGTCCGGCCGCGGTCATCGCGAGCAGGAACGGGCGCTCCACCTCGCCCTCGAGGAAGGGACGTACCACGCGGATCGGCTCGCCGCCGTGGTAGAACGCGGCCGTCAGCCTGGGCCACTGGCTTCCGATGTCGGAGGCGAGGTGCTCCACCTCCGCGCGAGTCGGCACGAACACCGCCACGCCCCGCCGCTCGCGGATCAGGCGCTTCACGTACTTCTCCGTGAAGAACTCCTGCGGCGTCTGCGGCACGACCTCGACCTTGGCGCGCAGCGCCTGATCGAAGGCCTGGGTGACCAGTACGTCGCTCGAGTCGAGATAGCGGGAGTAGTAGGCGGGGTCCACCGTGGCGCTGAGCCAGATGAAGCGGCACTTCGCCCGCTTGCCGAGGGCGAGGCACAATTCGAGTTCCGCGGAAGTCTGGTGGATCTCGTCCACGATCAGCGTGTCGTGGCCGGTGATGAAGTCGTCCTGGAACCAGCGGCGCGCGATCCCGGTGGTGACGATCACGACATTCCACGACGGTGTCTCCGGGGTGGCTTCGCGCTCCCGGTTCACTACGCCCACCCGGAGCGGCTCCTTCAGGATCGCCTCGGCGATCGGCCGTATGCCCAGCGTCTTGCCGACCCCCGTGCCCGCCACGATGCCGAACCCGCGGCCCCCCGACGCCCAGGCACGCAACTCGGCCCCATGCTCCCGCTCGAGCAGGGTATCGAGGTGAAGGCCGAGCGCGAGCTCGATCGTCTCGCAAGCCGCACGCGTGGGCGCGATCACGATGACGCGGCCGCGCGGGTGCGCGGCGTGTCGGAAGGCTTCGGGATCGGGTGGGAGGTGATGATCGCGGGCGGGATGCATGGCGGGGAATGAACGCCGCCCGGGATCAAAAGCCAAGTCGATTGACCGACTCGGGACGGATGGGGTATGCTCTCACCCAAATGGTCACGCCTCCGGTTCCCGCCGAGCTCGATCCCCCGCTCTGGATCTCGACGCCGCCCTACGCGGCAGTCGAGCCGGTGCTTGGCGTGCCGCCGCTGGGCAGCATCTTCATCCTGGATGTGGATCTGGGAACGGGCGCGATCCGCGGGGTCAGCAGCACCGTGCGTCGCGCGCCCTGGGCGCCGCTCCTGGTCGTGACCCGCGCTTGCCCGGCCGACCCCGAAGTCCTGCGCGAACTCGAGGGCGTGCCTGGCTCGCCGGCCTTCCTGGTGCGCCGGCCGGACGAAGGGATCCCACTCGGGTCCCTCGCGCGCCAGGCAGTGTGCAGCCGGCGTCCCATCGACCCCGAGCAGCTGGCCACGTACATCGCCTCGAGGCTCCGGCGGCCGTCGATCGCCATGCCGATGACCATCGCCATGTCCGCGCCGACGCGCGGCCTCGCCCGGGTTGCCTTCGGCGTGCGCTGGCTGGCGGGCCGCCTCAATTCGCTCGGCGACCTGGACGCGTCCGAGTGGCGGGACGTCTTCCACCTGGCGGCGGGCGCCGGCAACCTGCGCCTGAGCAGCGCGCAGGCGGCGGAACGCATGGGGCTCGACCTGTGGACGCTCAGGCGGCGCCTCGAGCGCCTGGCCGGGGCCACGCTGGATCAGTATCGCGAGTACGCTGGCTGGGAGTGGTTCGTGGAGAGCGTGCTTCGGGTTCACTGCGGCGTGCTGCCGCGGGAGGGGGAAAGCCAAGCGCCCCTGCCTGGGAGGCAGGGGCACTTGAAGAGTGGAGACTGACCCGGATCGGGGTGATCCAGCACCGGGGAGGTGCAGGGAAGGTCAGTCGTCCCACCTTTCCATGCGGTCATGGCGACCGCCCGTTTCCATCGCGTACCGCCCGTCGCGCGCATACACTGTGACCTGCGTCACGCCGGGCCGCTGCACCCACCCGTTGTAGTAGTACCGTCCATCCGTATAAACGATCGTCCTCTGGTAGCCGTGCCGCTTCCACCATCCCTTGCCGCGGTGGGGCAAGCGCTCGACGATCAGTACGTTCGGCGCAACCGCGCGCTGCACGTACACCGGCCTGGCCACTGGATACATCGCCGCTGGATAGACAACCGGTCGCGGCGTCCTGCCGATGACCACCGCGCCCGACACCGGGATCGTGTTCACGCTGACCGTCGCACGCACCTGCGCCGACGCGGTGGAGATGCCGGTTGCTGCGATGAGTGCTGCGAGTGCGCCGACTCTTACCATGGTGCACCTCGACGATGTGTCCCTGAGGTTGGTTCGTGAGATCCGCTTCAGGCAGTCTTAATGGCCAGCAGCGTGCCACGACCTAAGACACGGGCCGGCAGGCAGTTACGGATGGGGCCTCGGTTGGGCCCGTCCGGGAGGGAGGACAGCGAGGACATTTTGCGGAACTCGGGGATCACACGGAGGAGGGCACGCATCGGCTTCTCCGGAGCCCGGCTTGACACCCTCCGGTGCGGCTTCCATACTAGGCATCCTCGAAGAGCTACCCGCTGCGGCGGGACCGCCCCCGGCCTCTGTCAGGCCGTCAGCTGCTCCACGGTCTTGCTGCAACCTCGACAGTGATGGCAGTTCCTCGATTCCCTGGGCTCGACCAACCGTAAACGGAGGCTTTCCATGGCTGCAGACTTCTTCATCGGCGAATCGCTGGTCGGTGATGGTAACGAGATCGCGCATATCGATCTCATCATCGGCTCCAAGAGCGGACATGCCGGTGCGGCCTTCACCCAGGCCCTGTCGCGCAACTCCGACGGCTTCACCACCCTCCTCGCGGTCGTGACGCCGAACCTCGCGTGCAAGCCGGACACGCTGCTCTTCAACAAGGTCACCATCAAGGGCGCCAAGCAGGCGGTGCAGATGTTCGGCCCGGCACAGGCGGCCGTGGCGCGCGCCGTCATGGACAGCGTCTCTGATGGCACGATCCCGAAGGACAAGGCCAACGATTACGTCGTGCTCGTGGGCGTGTTCATTCACTGGCAGGCGGCCGACGACAAGAAGATCTTCGACTTCAACTACAAGGCGACGAAGGAGTCGATCTCCCGCGCGCTGAAGGGCCAGCCCACGGTGGATGACGTGCTCGCCAAGTACAAGGCAGCCCGTCACCCGTTCGCGAGCGGCGCCGAAGGCTGAGCCGCGCACCTCGCCAGTCTCGCGCCGGGGGGCGGCCCAGAGTCTCGGGACGCCCCCCGTTGCTTGGGAGTCGTGAGAGCCTCTTACGACCCATGACCTACGACCCACGACTCACGACTCAATGAAGAAGCTTCTTCTCCAGCTCGACAGCTCCCGTCTCCCCAGCGTTTTCGACCAGGTCGTTGCGTTCGACGCCGGCGCCGACGCGATCATGAGCTACGGCAATGTGGTCGAGACCGACGTCCGCGACCTGATCCACGGCTGCATCTTCACCCGCGGCGCAAAGCACCTGAAGAACACCGCGGTGTGGATCGGCGGGAACAACATGACCGCCGGCGAGCAGCTCCTCGCCATGGCGGTGGATGCCATGTTCAAGCCGCTCACCGTCTCGGTGATGCTCGACTCCAATGGCTCCAACACCACTGCGGTCGCCGCGGTCGCCAAGATCGAGCAGGCCCTGGGCGACCTCCGCGGCAAGAAGGCCGTCATCCTCGCCGGCACCGGACCCGTGGGCCAGCGCTCGGCCGGCCTGCTCGCCCGCGACGGCGTCAAGGTCGTCATCACCTCGCGCAAGCCGGAACAGGGCGACAAGGCTCGCCAGTTCATCAGCGCGCGCTTCGAAGTGGCGGTCGAGGCCACCACG
>JAGGAG010000086.1 GCA_017889745.1 Gemmatimonadota bacterium
TATTGACCGACGGCACCGAGATCAGCGCCAGGAAGGTGGTCTCCTGTCTCGATGCGAACGCGACCTTCCTCAGGCTGATGGATACGAAGGCGTTGCCGGCCGACTTTGTCGAGTCGGTGCGTAATCTCGACTATGCCAGCGGCAGCGCCAAGGTGAACCTGGCCCTCTCCGAGGTGCCGAACTTCACCTGCCTCCCCGGCAGCACCGTGGGCCCCCAGCACCACGGCACGATCCACCTCTGCCCCACCCGGGACTACATCGAGAAGGCGTTCGACCCGGCCAAGTACGGCTACATCTCGAAGAACCCGATCGTCGAGGCCACCATGGCGTCGTCACTCGACAACACGGTGGCGCCTCCGGGCCAGCATGTGATGTCGATGTTCACCCAGTACTTCCCCTACAAGCTGGCGGCGGATGCGGGAACGCTGGAGGAGAACAGGAAGGCCTACGCCGAGAAGTGCATCGACATCATGACCGAGTATGCGCCGAACTTCAGGAAGTCAGTGCTCAACTACCAGGTGCTGAGCCCGATGGATCTCGAGTCACGCTTCGGGCTCACCGGCGGCAACATCATGCAGGGCACGATGTCGCTGTCGAGTCTCTCGTTCATGCGGCCGGTGCCGGGCTATGCTGACTACCGCACGCCAGTGAAGGATCTCTACCTGTGCGGCGCCGCGACCCATCCGGGCGGCGGGGTCATGGGGGCGTGCGGCTACAATGCGGCGCGGGAGATATTGAGGGACGGGTGAACGGCACTGGTGCCTCATCTTGCGGTCCCCCAATCAAGTCATCCATGCCCGAACTGCTCAGCCGGCTCCAATCCGCCCTGGTAGACCGCTATCGCCTCGAGCGCGAAGTCGGCGCCGACGATACCGGACCACGCCGGTGATGGTCGACCTGTCGGCGGGCGGCACCGCCCCGTACCAGCAGTCGGTGGACGACGTCGTGGCGTTGCTGGATACGGATGCGCAACGCGGCTTGACCGGGGAGGAGGCCCGCGCGCGACTCGCGCGCTACGGACCGAACCAGCTTGCCGCCGGGAAGCGCGTGCCCGCCTGGCGCCGGTTCCTGGCGCAATTTCAGGATCGGCTCGTCATCCTGCTGCTCATCGCGACGGCCATTTCGGCGGGGGTGTGGCTCTACCAGCGCGATGCGGCGCTGCCGTACGAGGCCATCGCCATCTTCGCCGTCGTCCTGCTCAACGCCACCATGGGATACGTGCACGAGTCGCGGGCGGAAGCGGCGGTGGCGGCGCTCCGCGCGATGTCGGCCGCCGAGGCCACCGTCATCCGTGATGGCGAGCGGCGCCGCGTCCCTGCCACCGGGATGGTCCCTGGCGACCTGGTCCTCATCGAGGAGGGCGACACCGTTCCCGCCGACGGGCGGCTGATCGAATCCGCGACGCTGCAGGCGGCCGAGGCCGCGTTGACCGGCGAGAGTCTCCCGGTGACCAAGGGTACCGCGCGGATCGAGGGTGACGCGGCGCTCGGCGACCGGCAGAACATGGTCTTCAGCGGCACGGCGGCCACGTATGGACACGGCCGGGCCATCGTTACCGCCACCGGGATGGCCACCGAGATGGGCCGCATTGCCGGCCTCCTCGAGGAGACGGGCCCGGAGCCGACGCCGCTGCAGCAGGAGCTGGACCTGGTCGGCCGGCGCCTGGGCATCATTGTCGTGGTCATCGCTGTCGTGATGAGCGCGATGATCATCATCGCCGAGGACGTGCGCGGCGTCCCGGCCCTGATCGACGTCCTGATCTTCGGCATTGCCCTGGCCGTGGCGGCAGTGCCGGAGGGGCTGCCCGCGATCGTCACGGCCGTGCTCGCGATCGGCGTCCAGCGCATGGCGCGCCGGAACGCGATCGTGCGCCAGCTTGCCGCGGTCGAGACTCTCGGCTCGGCCAGCGTGATTGCGTCCGACAAGACCGGCACCCTGACCCGGAACGAGGTGACGGTGCGCGTCGTCGTGACCGCGAGCGGGCGCGTCGCGTTCGAGGGCTCCGGATACGGTCCGGCTGGCGCCGTGAGGCGGGATGGTGGTGGGCCGATCGATGACGTGCTCCGGGTGGAACTCGAGCGCGCCCTGGCGGTCGCCGATCGGACGAACAATGCCTCCGTTCAGGAGCTGGGTGGCCGCTGGACGGTGCAGGGCGACCCGACCGAGGGCGCGCTGCTCGTCGCCGCGCGGAAGGCCGGGCTCGAATCGGAGGTGCTCGAGCGCCGGTTTCCTCGCGTCGCCGAGGTGCCGTTCTCGTCGGACCGGAAGCTGATGAGCACGATCCACGAGGCCACGGAGCAGGATCGGCGGGAGGTCATCTTCACCAAGGGCGCGCCGGACGTGCTCCTGCCACGCTGCAGTGCCGAGGCGGTGGGCGACGGCCGGCGTCCGCTGACTCCTGGCCGCCGGGCCGAGATCCTGCGGATCAACGAGGCGCTCGCGGGAGACGCGCTCCGGACCCTCGGCGTCGCCGGCCGCTGGCTGCCACCCGGTGCGCGGTCAGCCGATGCGGCCTCGGACGCCGGTGGCGGCATCGAGCAGGACCTCGTGTTCGGCGGGCTGATAGGCATGATCGACCCGCCGCGCGCGGAGGCGAAGGAGGCTGTGGCACGCGCCAGGGGCGCCGGCATCCGTACGCTGATGATCACCGGCGACCACCCGCGCACCGCCTCGGTCATCGCCCGGGAGCTTGGCATCGCCGCGGACGACCGCGTCATGACCGGCCGGGAACTGGCGCTGTTGTCGGATGAGGCGCGCGCGCAGGCCGTGCTGTCGGTGTCGGTCTATGCGCGCGTCGCGCCCGAGGACAAGCTGCGCATCGTCGACGCCCTGCAACGGACCGGGGCGGTCGTGGCCATGACCGGCGACGGAGTAAACGATGCACCGGCGCTGAAGAAGGCCGACATCGGCATTGCCATGGGTATCGCCGGGACGGACGTGTCGAAGGAGGCCGCGGACATGGTGCTGGCGGATGACAACTTCGCCACCATCGTCGCCGCGGTGGAGGAGGGGCGGGCCACTTTTTCCAACATCCGCCGCTTCCTGCGCTACCTGCTTTCCTCGAACAACGGTGAAGTGCTCACGATGTTCTTCGGCGTGCTGTTCGCGGCACCCCTCGGCCTGCACGGGCACGGTGGCGGTGTCGTGCTGCCGCTCCTGGCCACGCAGTTGCTGTGGATCAACCTCGTCACGGACGGTCCGCCCGCGCTCGCGCTGGGTGTCGATCCGCCCGACGACGGCCTCATGCGCCAGCCACCACGCCCGGCGGGCGAGGGCATCGTCACGCCGCGCATGTGGCGGGGCATCATCTTTGTCGGCGTGATCATGGCTGTCGGCACGCTATTCGTGCTCGACGCCGGCATGCCAGGCGGGTTCGTGGAAGGGTCGGGGGACCTGCGCTATGCGCAGACGATGGCCTTCACCACATTGATGCTCTTCCAGGCGTTCAATGTGCTCAGTGCGCGCTCGGACGAGCGGAGTGCATTCGTGGGCCTGTTCACCAACCGCTGGTTGTGGATGGCGATGGCCGTGTCGCTGGCCCTGCAGGTGATCGTCGTGTATGTGCCGTTTCTGCAGCGTGCCTTCGGCACCGTCGGATTGAGCGGTGGCGACTGGCTCTCCTGCGCCGCGGTCGCCAGCTCGGTCCTCTGGCTCTCCGAGGTGAGGAAAGGCCTGATTCGCCGGCGGGCGTCCGTGGCTCGGGGCTGACGCCATGGGAAAACACCCCGGCGCCTGCGCGCCGGGGTGCTGGTGTTTCGTGGCAGGACCTCCCGGCGTGCTAGAAGCGGCGGAACCCGGGCTGGCTGGGATAGACCCGGTGGACGGCGATCACGCCGCCGTGCGGGGCGCAGTTGTCGTCGGGGCGGCGGACGAGGAACCCCGTGCCGCCCCGCGCGATGGTCTGGATCGCCGGCGGGTCGCCACTTCCCATCCCCGCCGCGGGGACGCTGGCGACGGTCTGGCCCGGAGCAAGGGAATGCCCGGCCCCGGCGGTCGCCACCGGAGTCTCGACCGGGGGGGTCGCGGGGGCGTCGGGCAGGACCTCCGGCGCCGCGGCCGGGGCGAGCTCGATCGCGGTGGCTATCGTCTCGGTGCCTGTCGGACGCGGCACGGCCGTCCGCACCTCGGTAACGAGCCGCGCCTTGCCTCGACCCTTGCTCGCCGGTCGCGTCATGGACTGACGTTCCACCGCGGAAAGTACCAGCGGCTCAGCCGACGCCTGGGACGCAAGACTGAGGTCGCGACCGGCGCCCTGCTCAGTGCCTGCCGATGTATTCGTGCCGGGGCCGTTGCTGCACGAAACGAGGAGCAGCGTTGCGACGGTGGCCGGAAGCAGCTTGTGCATGGTGAGACCCTCCCTGCGACACTCGAACCTGCGGCGGAACAAGAGGGGTGACGGCTGAACGCGCCGGTGCTGCACACCACCCCCCGACGCGCTCAGGGTGAAAGCCCGAAGTTGAAGTAGAACCTCGCCGAGCCTTCTCCGCCAGCCACCGACACCGTCGCCCTGGTGCGACCGTTGAGGAACGCGAGCCAGATGCCGCCGCCATAGGCGGGGTGCCAGGTGTCGGATGACTCCCCTTCCACGAAGACCCGGCCGACATCCACAAGGCCCATCACACCGAGGTCGCTGGCGAGCAGGGCGGAGATGCGCGCGATACGCAGGCGCAGTTCCGCACCGCCATACAGCGAGGCGTCACCGGCGTACCGGTTGTAGCGAAGGCTGCGGACAGTCGCGCCGCCCCCGATGAAGGCGGCGTTCATGAACGGATAGTCACCCCACACCCGCGCGCCACCTACCCGGAACGCAAGCGTCGGCCTGGGGCCCTTGGGGTGCAGGTTCCACGACCAGTTCACCACCGCGTGCAGCTCGCCATAGGTGCTCGGCACGCTCCAGACTGGCGCGTAGATCGATCCCGCCACTGTCGCGGCGAAGCCGGTGGCCGTCATGGCGGGCGGTGACTTCCCGGTCCAGTCGAACGCCATCGCCGCGCCGATCTGGCCGAAGTTGCCGGTGCCGAGCACCGTCTGCGTCCCGATGAATCGGTCCTCGTCGTCCTTGGTGACCGAGTAGACACCCCGTGCCGCCAGGGTAAGGGTGCTGCGCCGGCTCAGGCCGAACGTCACCGCCGGCTCGAGCGTGAACTGGTGCTGGCGAACCCGGTAGAACGACGCGGGCTCCGTCTCGGGCGTGTTGTTGCCGAAGCCGTAGAAGTTGAGGGTCGAGATCCCGGATCCGCGTGCCAGGAGGGTGAAGTACGTCCTCGAGTTCTCCAGCCTGATGTCGCCCAGCACATCGCCGTTCAGGGTCTGGGCCTCGGTGGCATATCCCAGGCGCGCGCGCCACTTGCTCGAGTACGGAACCTTGCGGAAGCCATAGCGGAAGAAGGTGGCGCTGCCGCCGAACAGCACGCCTACGTCGGGGCCTCCCGCGACGAGGCCCGCGTAGGCGTGCCGCGTGCCCCAGTCGCGCGGACCCACGACGCCGGGTTCCGGCTTGGGCCAGGTCTTGTTGTTGACCCCGTGCCCGACCGCGGTGCTGGCGCCGCTTTCGTCGTAGAAGTGCACCTTGCCATTCCTGCCCGGGTCGTCGAACACGTCCTCACCGTTTCCGCCGATGGCGCGCACCGTGATCGGCATCGCCCCCTTGCCCTCGAAGACGGCGCGGTCGTCGTCACCATGCAGGTAGAGCCGTACGTCGCTCGTTTCGCTGGTCGAGAACGTGCGGTCGACGTAGGGCGGCGCTCCGGCCGCACGCGCCTTCTCGCTGAACAGCTTCACCCGTACGTGCTCGCCGTCGACGCGAATGACGGCCGCGCTGTCCGCATGGTCGGTGGCGTGGAGATCCACCTGGCGGGCGAGCAGCTGGTAGTAGCGATCTGCCGCGTGCGGCAGCTGGATTCGGCGCTGCACCAGGGCCGCGCGCAGCACTGGACCGTTGATCGCCCGGTACTCGGCCGGCATGCGGGCCACGGCCGAATCAATCGCGTCGTCCGTGAGCAGGCTGGCCAGCTCGGCCGCCATCGAGTCCCAGGTCGGTCGGGAGAGTGGTGTGAGGAAGCGGCGGTCGAGGTCGCGACCGTTCCAGGTAGCGCCGACGGGGGCGCCATAGCTCGGCCCGAACTTGAGCAATTGCGGGAAGGTCTGCCGGGCAAACCCGGGAAGGAGCCCGTCGAAGAGCACGAAGGCCTGGTCGCGGTCCCGCGGAATCGGCACCCACAGGAAGCGGTCGCCGTCCTTCAGCCTGGCCCAGCGCCACTGGTCACGGTGCCGGTCCCAGTCGCCCATGAAGACATCGAGCAGGCGCGCCCGGAGGAACTGTTCCGAATCCACGTAGTTGCCCGGCTTCTTCTCGATGATCTCGTACAGCTCATCGGTGCTCACGATCTCCGGTGCCCCCGCGAAGGCGAGTGACGGATCCTCGTTCTCGTCGGGCCGTTCCTCGATGAAGCCGAGTACGCCGGCAAACTCGGTGCGGAACTCTCCCAGGCGGGGATCGTCGGGGAGGGAGACGAGCCTGGGGTCGCTGTGCAGGACCCCCGCCGCCCGGGCCAGGGAGGCCGCCACCGCCGCACCCGCCGGATGGGCGGCACTGATCTGGTCCTGAGCGACCCGGGCGGCGAGTGTGTTTCGGAGATCAGGTGGCAGGATCTTCGAGGCGTCCTTGTTCACCGAGCGGAAGGCGTACTGGCGTCCGTCGGCGCCGGCGAACCGGAGGGACTGTGTCTGCAGGCCGCCGCCCTGCCTGATTGGGCGCAGTCCGCCGGCGAAAGTGCCGAGATCGAGGACTTCGACCCGTATGGGGGTGGTCCAGAGGGTACGGTAGTGCTTGCCGAACAGCCACTTGTGCAGGCCGCCCGCCGCATAGCCGGGGCCGGCAACCACCGTCGTGCTCTCGGGAGCGGCGGCGCCTGACTCGGCCCCTTGGGCGCGCGCCGGTTCCGACGCCACGAGCTGGCCTAGCATCACGACGAACGCGGGCAGCGACGGCTTCACGCCGGGCGTCAGTCTCGACATTGCCGTCCCTCCTTGTGTGCCGGGAACTTCGTGCCCAAATATTGAGCCGGACGGATCAGCGCGTCACCCTCTGCGGAAGAGCCGACCTTGCCAGGGAATCCCGAAGCCGAGCGTGCGGAGCCTTCATCGCCTCCGAGCGGGTCGCACGGGCTGTTCGACCGGCCTCTCCTCTTTCTCGTGCTGTATTACGGCGTGATCGCCGCGCTTGCCCTGGCCAGTTATCAATGGCTCGGGGAGTTGCCCGGCGCCAGCCTCCCGACGTCGCTCGGTGGAGTTGGCGGGACAGCCGACCCGGCGCTCGCCCCGCCCTTTGGCCAACTGGGGCTCACCACGGCAATCGCCATGGCGGTGGCCATCCTGCTGATGTTCCCGGTAGCCATCATCTATCTGCAGACCCAGCCGAAGCCGGGCGACGTCGAGCCGTCGCTTGCTCAGCTGCTCATTATCCTGCCAATGGTCGTGGCCGGCGTTGTGATCCTGGTAAAGTCGAGCCTGGCCCTCGCCTTCAGCCTGGCGGGAATCATGGCGGCGGTGGGCCTTCGCAACCGGCTCCGCGATTTCAGGGACGCCGTCTACATCTTCCTGGCCAGCGCGGTCGGCATCGCCGTGGGCGTGCGCGCCTTCGACGTGGCGTTTGCGCTATCGCTGCTCTTCAGTCTGGCCGTCGTGTGGCTCTGGGCGACGGACTTCGGTGGCCGGGCGTACCTGTTCGCCCGACCGTTCGACCAAATGCGGACCCGCCGCCCCGCGGTTGCCGACCCGGTGAGCGAGCCCCGTACCGGAGCCCTGCCGGCGCTCACCGACGAATACATCGCGCACCCGCCCGACCAGGCCGTCGATGCCGCCGCCGCGGAAGAGAACGGGCGGCCAACGGAACGGCGGCCGCGCTACATGCTTACGATCCTTGCCCCCGATGGCGCGCTGGAGAACCGCGACGCGGTCGAGCAGGTACTGGAGCAACTGGTTCGCCGCTGGAAACGCACGTCCCGGCAGAGGGGCTCGAGGACGACGGGACCGCTCGAGTACGAGATCCAGCTCCGTCGCAAGGTGACCCTGCAGGATGTTGTTGCGGCGCTCCGGAGGCCGCTGCCGGAAGTCGCGATCGAAGTGCGGCGCTATCACTCCGGCCGGACGCTCGACGGGATCCCGGGGAAATCGTAGCGCGGCAGGCCCTGCCCGCTTGAAGCCGGTGCTAGGGGTGGCAGCGATACAGCGACAGGGTCGCCATGCCGCTGCCGCCCTCATCGGTCACATAGATGTCGCCGCGGGCGGAGATGGCAAGTCCCTCCGGCTGCGCGTGCCCCGTCACGAGCCGGGCATATCCGCGTGCCGCACCGATGGCGTCGAGCTCGAGCAGGGCAGGCGGGCTCGCGGAGAGGACAAGGAGGTGATTGCTTCCCGGCACCGCCTCGATGGCACTCGGCCGGAGCCGCGGCGCGCCGGCGCGCTTGAGGTCCGCGGCCGACGCGCTCACGGTGGCGGGAACCGCCAGGTCGCCACCAGCCACGTTCCAGCGAAATACCACGAGCCCGCCGCCGTTCTTCGTCAGCGTCTTGCACGGCAGGAGCAGCACCCCGCTGGCCTCGTCGGCGGCGAGCCCTTCGAGTTCGCACCGCTTGCCGAGCCCGGTGTGGCGCTGCACGAAGGCGACCGGCGTGGTGCTCGCGCTCGCCTTCACGCCGTACAGCCGCCCCGCACTCGTCATGAGCCACACCGTATCACCGAGGACGGCGATCCCCTCGAAATCGTCCCGCACGGGGCCGCGGAGTGTCGCGAAGACTGCGACCGCGCCGGTGGCGGGGTTGATCGAGTAGACGCGACCGAATTCGTCGTCGTGCGCGAGCAGCGTCCCCCGGTACAGCGCGAGGCCGGAAATCTCCCGCAGTGCTACCGGCAGCACCCGCACCGTGTCGGGCTGCGCGCGGTAGTGGCAGCGGGACAATAGCGGTGCATCGGCCTGCCGCGACACGGGCGCCGGAATCGCGGACACGGCGGCGAAGGCAACGGCCCACGCACGGGCTCGCCACATGGGGGTTCCTCTGCTTGGCTGACCGCAATCTACTCCGACCCGGTTATATCTTTCCGCCCGTGGTCCGGGCGCGCCAGCCGCGGACCGTCATCACTCGCTCCCGGAGCCGCCCCCATGTTCCTCCGCGTCAGTCTCTTCGCCGCGTTGTCCCTGGCTGTCGTCACCCCCGGACGGGCCGTGGCGCAGCAACCCGACAACACGTGGAGGTTCACGCTGGCTCCGTACTTCGTCTTCCCGCACATGGATGGCACCGTCGCCATCGGCCCGGTACAGACGGAGCTCGACGCCAACCCCGGTGACATCTTCAGCAACCTGCAGTTCGGTGCGATGCTCGCCGCCGAGGCGGGAAACAACGAGTGGGCGATCGGCTTCGATGGCGTCTACATGGACCTGGGCAAGGATGGGGCGAAAGCCGCGTTCGAGTACGGTGGTTACCAGGCAATGATCGAGCTGACCGGATTCCGGAAGCTGACGCCCTTCTTCGAGGTGCTGCTGGGGGGCCGGGTCAACATGATGGGCGGCAGCGTCAAGTCGCCCCTGGGCGTCGAACTCGCCGATGCCGACAAGGCCTGGTTCGATCCCTTTATCGGCGCCCGGTTCGTCGTGCTCAACACGGGCAAGTGGAAGGTCATGCTCCGGGGCGATGTCGGAGGGTTCGGAGTCGGCTCGCAGTTCGCGTGGCAGGTCCGTCCGACGGTGGCGTACAGCGCGTCGAAGCACTGGTCGTTCGGGCTGGCCTACTGGGCAGTCGGCATGGACTACGCGACGGGCGAGTTGGGCGACCGAAACTACTTCAAGTACGACGTGACCACGTTCGGACCCGAGATCGGCGTCGGCTACACGTTCTAGCCGGGCCCGGATACGACGATGCCGCCTCGCGGGTCACCCCCAGGCGGCATTCACCATCGCTCATCTTTGCGCGGGCTGGTCCAGCCGGTCGTCACGCCAGCTGCAAGCCGGCCTCATGCGCATGATCCGCCGCGAAATCGACCGCGCTGCACCATTCGTCGAGCGCACTGACCAGTTCCTCTGCGGTGGCACTGAATTCGGCCGCCTTCTGGTGGAAGGTGGCCAGCCGCGCGAGGCGCTCGCCAAGCCTCTCGACCTGGTCGCCGGCCGCCCGGAGTTCGCCCACCCCGGCTGGCCGGAGCAGCGCCGTGAGGCTGGTGGCGGCCTCGCGCTCGACCTGAAAGCGCGGAGTGAAACGCTCGCGGAGATAGGTCACGGCCCTGGCGCGGTCCCACACGCTCGCGTCCGGGGTGCACGCCGGACGGAAGGCTTCCCGCACTTCGTGGAGCCACAGGGTGTGCATCACCGGCAGGGTGGTCATGGCGTTCCCCGCGACCCGGAAGCATTGTCATGCCGGCGAAGGTAGTAATACGCCGGGCAGAAGCCGGTGAAACCGGTTGCGATGGGCACAAGGCCGATCATCGTGAGGTAACGCCATGGCGACGGCAGCGCGCCGAACAGGCCGAGCAGCATGATGCCGAGAGCGACCCTGATGACGCGCTCCAGCATCCGCATGTTCGTGGGCATGTTCACTCCTGGGACAATGGGGCGATTCCATAGTAGTGCGCGGAGTGTGAAGGCCGGGTGGAGGCAGCGTGAAGGGGAGCCGAATGACTAGCGAAGGGCGCCAGTGAGCCTCGAACTCGGACTCGATGTGGCAGGTGACCTGGGCGTAGCCGCCCTGGCCGGTCTCGCCGTCGGCATCGAGCGCCAGTGGTCCGGGCACGCCTCTGGTCCGCAGGGCCGGTTTGCGGGAGCTCGCACCTTTCTCCTGCTGGGGCTGCTCGGCGGACTCGCCGGGTGGCTGTTCCGCGGTGGCGTCCCGGCGCCGGCGATCCTGCTCCTGGCCGGGGCCACGCTGCTCACGGTGGCGGCGTATGTCATGGCGACGCGACGGGAGGGGGCCGAGCCGGATGGTACCACTGAGGTCGCGGCCCTCGTCGTCCTCGGGCTGGGTACCGTGGCCGGGCTGGGGTTTCCGCTCCTCACCAGTGCGGCGATCTCGGTGACGGTGCTCGTCCTGATGGAAAAAGGCAGGATCCACGAGTTCATCGGCCGGATCGGTCAGCGTGAACTCGAGGCGGCCCTGCAGTTCGCCGTGCTGGCGCTGGTGATCCTGCCGCTCCTGCCCGAAGGTCCCTACGGGCCATTTGACAGCGTCCGCCCCCGGACCCTGTGGGCGGTCGTGCTGCTCTTCTCGGGGCTCAACTTCGTGGGTTACGCGGCACGGC
>JAGGAG010000087.1 GCA_017889745.1 Gemmatimonadota bacterium
AATCGAGCTCGATGAGGCTGTCCCGCTGCACGGCCGTGAGCCAGCCGCTGCGCGTGAGGAAGCGGGCGACGGCACTGGCCGCAAGGCGCGCCGTTTCCCAGAGAACGTGGGCGCTCGCCAGCGTGGCATGCCCGCACAGGTCGACCTCGACCGTCGGCGTGAACCACCGCAGGTCATGCCCGTCGTCCCGTGGCGTCAGGAAGGCCGTCTCGGCGAGGTTCATTTCGGCGGCCACCGATTGCATCCATGCATCGTGCCGCGGCCGGTCGAGCAGGCACACGGCCGCCGGGTTGCCGTGGAACGGCCGGTCGGTGAACGCGTCAACCTGGAAGAGGGGAATCGTCACCGGCCCTGGTCCTCATCGATGACGGCATCCACTTCGATCTCCACCAGGTGGGCTGGGTCGATGAGGCGCCGCACCTCCACCATGGTGGCCGCCGGCCGCACGTCGCGGAAGAACTCGCCGTGTGCCCGGCCGACTTCTTCCCAGCGGGCGATGTCCGTTACGAACATCCGGGTCCGCACCACGTCGCGCAATCCTGCACCGGCCTCGTTCAAGGCGCGCTCGATCGTGAGGAGTGCGTGGCGCGCCTGCGCGTAGGCGTCACCGGGGCCCACGACCGTGCCGTCGGCGCCGGTCGCGGTCGTGCCGGCCACGTGCACGAGGTTCCCCGTCCGCACCGCCCGCGAGTACCCGACGATCGGTTCCCATGGGGCGCCGGAGCTCACCAGCTGTCGCATGTAGACTCTCGCATTCAGGGGGTCGATTCGGCGTGGTGACACGCCACCTGCACGCCGCCCAGCGGCCGGAGCTCGGGTCGCTCGGTGCGGCAGCGCTCGTTCCGCGCCGGGTGGAAGCAGCGGGTGTGGAACGCGCACCCCGACGGCGGCGCCGCGGGGCTCGGGGGGTCCCCGCTCAGGACGATACGGGCCGTCGCCGGCTCCATGCTGGCCTCGGGCACCGCCGACCGGAGCGCCACGGTATAGGGATGCCTTGGCGAGCCGAGCACGCGCTCGGCCGTGCCCGTCTCGACGATGCGCCCGAGGTACATCACCGCGATGCGGTCGGCGACCTGGCGCACCACCGCGAGGTCGTGGGCGATGAACAGGTATGCGAGCTGGCGCGCGCGCTGCAGGTCGGAGAGGAGGTTGAGCACCTGGGCCTGCACCGAGACATCGAGGGATGACACCGGCTCGTCACAGATGATCACCTCGGGCTCGACCGCGAGCGCCCGCGCAATGCCGATCCGCTGCCGCTGGCCGCCCGAGAACTCGTGCGGATAGCGCGCGGCGTAGCTGGCATCCAGCCCCACTTCCTCGAGTAGCGTCGCGACCCGGCCCCGGCGCTGCGGTCGCGTGCCGATGCGATGGATGTCCATGCCTTCCGCGATGGCGTCGCCGACGGTCATGCGCGGGTTGAGCGAGCCGTAGGGATCCTGGAAGATCATCTGCACTCGTCGCCGGAAGGCGCGCAGCGCGTCCGCCCCCAGCGTGAAGATGTCCGTGCCGTCGAGCAGCGCCTGGCCCGACGTCGGCTCCTGCAACCGGATGATCGTGCGCCCGACGGTGGTCTTGCCGCATCCCGACTCGCCGACCAGCCCGAGCGTCTCGCCCCGGCCAAGCGTGAGGGAGACGCCGTCGACTGCCCGCACCGGGGGCGCGCTGCGGCCGAGGATGGCGCGCGCACGGTAGTGCTTGACCAGCTCGCGCACCTCGAGCAGCGGGCTGGCGCCGGCGGGTGCTGTCATGCCTCATCACCGGTGAGCCAGCAGCGCGCATCGTGTCCGGGCCCGGCGCGCCGGAGTGACGGCATGCTGTCGCAGCGGGCAAATCGCTCGGGGCAGCGCGGCGCGAAGCGGCAGCCGGTGGGCCAGGCCGCTGGCGGTGGCACCGATCCCGAGATTGGCGTGAGCCGCTCCCGCGGGCCGGCGATCGTCGGCACCGACCCGAACAGTCCGTGCGTATACGGGTGCGCTGGCGCCTCGAACACCTGCCGCGTGGATGCGCGCTCCACGATCTGGCCCGCGTACATGACGCACATGTCGTCCGCACGCCCCGCCACCACGCCCAGGTCGTGCGTGATCAGGAGCACCGCCATGCCCCGCTCGAGCCGCAGCCGGTCGAGCAGTTCCAGGATCTGGGCCTGCACCGTCACGTCGAGGGCAGTGGTCGGCTCGTCAGCGATGATGATCTCCGGCTCCGCCGCGAGCGCGATTGCGATCATCACGCGCTGGCGCATACCGCCGCTCAGCTGGTGCGGGTACTCGTCGAGCCGCCGTGCCGGGTCGGCGATCCCGACCTCGCCCAGGAGCGCCGCAGCCCGCGCCCGCGCCTCCTGCCGCGTCACCGGCCGGTGCGCCCGCACGGCTTCCGCGATCTGGTCGCCCGCCGTGAGCACCGGGTTGAGGCTGGTCATCGGGTCCTGGAACACCATGCCGATCCGGCCGCCCCGTACCGCGCGCATCGCCGCCTCATCGAACGACATGAGGTCCTTGCCCTCGAGGCGGATCACGCTGGAGTCGTCCACTCGGCCGGGCGGCGGCACCAGGCGCAGCAGCGCCAGACCGGTGAGGCTCTTGCCGCAGCCCGACTCGCCGACCAGCGCGAGCGTGCGCCCGCGCTCGAGGCTGAAGCTCACGCCATCGACCGGGTGGATGGTGCGGCCGCCGGCGGCGGGAAAGCTGACGCGCAGGTCGCGGACTTCGAGCAGGGGTGTCATGCGCTCCGGGGATCGAGGGCGTCGCGCAACGCGTCACCGACCAGGTTGACCGACAGGACTGTCAGCACGATGACGAGCCCGGGAAAGATGCTCGTCCAGGGCGCCGTGACGAAGACCGAGCGGCTGTCGAGGACCATTCCGCCCAGCGACGGCGTGGGCGGGCGGATACCGAGGCCAAGATAGGTGAGCCCCGCCTCGAGCAGGATGACATCGCCGACGCCTAGTGTACCCGCCACGAGAATCGGTGCCGCCACGTTCGGCAGCAGATGGTGCAGGGCGATGCGCAGCCGACCGGCGCCCAGTGCCTCCGCGGCCCGCACGAAGTCCTCACCGCGCAGGCGCACCGTCTCCGCGCGCACCAGCCGGCTCGTACCATACCAGCCAGTCAATGCCAGCAGCAGGACCAGCGCCGGTATCGGCACCCGGTCCCACACCGCGAGCACCAGCAGCAGCACGAAGAGGCGGGGGATGGCAAGCAGCGCATCGACGATGCGCATGAGCACCGTGTCGACCATGCCTGCCCGCGAACCCGCGATCAGCCCGACCGCGGCGCCGAGCGCCACGGCGAGGCACGCGGAGGCGAGCCCGATGATGAGGGAGAGCCGGAGGCCGGTGACGATGCGTGACAACACGTCCCGGCTCAGCTGGTCCGTTCCCAGCAGGTGGCCCGGCCCCGGTGGGAGCAGCGCGCCGTTCAGGAGGTCACCCTGCGCGGTTGGATCCGGCAGTACCAGCGGCCCGATCAGCGCCAGCAGCGCCAGCAAGGCCAGGGCGATGAGGCCGGCGCGGCCGGCGGGCCGCCGCCAGACCGTGTGCAGGGCAGCGCGGCGAGGCGTCACTCGGCCCGGGCCCGGGGATCGAGGAGGGCGTGGAGCACGTCGCTCACCAGGCTACCCGTCACGACCGCAGCAGTCGCGAGCACCGCGGTGCCCATGAGCAGGGGATAGTCGCGTGCGGCGGCTGCGCCGGCGGTGAGGCTCCCGAGGCCCTGCCACGCGAAGACCTGTTCCACGAACACCGCGCCCACCACGAGAATGGGCAGCCACAGGCCGAAGAGGGTCAGCACCGACGGCAGCGCCGATCGCCAGGCGTGCCCCCACGTGACTTGGCCTTCGGTCAGGCCGCGGGCGCGCGCGGCCGCGACATAGGGTTGCCGCAGCGCTTCCAGCATCGCGGCGCGCTGGTAACGCATGCTCGAGGCGATGCTGACCGCGGCCAGCGTGAGCGCCGGCAGGATGAGGTGCCGCAGCCGGTCCAGGACGACGGTGAGGACCCCGGCGCCATCGAGGCCGGGATCCTGTGAGCCGGCGGCGGGCAGCCAGTGCAGCCGAACGGCGAAGACCAGCACCAGCATGAGCCCGAGCCAGAAGGACGGCGTCGCATAGCCGGTCAGCGACAAGGTGGTGAGGATCCGGTCGAGGGGCCGACCGCGATGCAGCGCCTGCTGCACCCCGAGCCACAATCCCAAGGTGAAGTTGATGAGGAGGACGGTGGCCCCGAGCAGGAGTGTCCGTGGCAGCCGCTCCAGCACCAGTTGCCGCACGGGCCGGCCGTACTGGATGGAGGTGCCGAAGTCGCCTCGCACCGCGCCGCCCATGAAAGCAGTGAATTGCGCGCCGAGCGGCTGGTCGAGCTGGTAGCGTCGCTGCAAGTCGCGCACCTGCTCGCTGGTGAGCGGACGGTCCTCGCTCAGAACGGCGAGCGGGTCGCCCGGCAGGCTCCGGATGAGGAAGAAGAGCAGCGCGAGCGCCATGAGGGCGGTGATGACCGCCTGAAGCGCTCGGCGCGCGAGCCAGTTCACCTCAGCGGCCCGCGCCGGCCAGCGTCCACGTCCAGACCATCTGCCACGGCGACTCCACCTGCCAGGTCACGTTGCCGTACCCGCTCGGCATCGCGTACACCTTGTCCGGGGCAAAGAGGAACGCCGCGGGGAAATCCTCCGCCACGGTCCGGAGCCATGCGCGGATCGGCGGTGCCGGGTCGCGCCGCGCCAGGTGCGCCGCGCGCAACAGCGAGTCGGCGGTGCGGCTGCAGTAGCGGCCGTAGTTGGCCTCGGCGCCACACCCCCAGCGATCGAGCAGGCTCCAGGGCGAGGGATCAGCGGTGAAGCTCTCGATGGCCACGTCGAAGTCGCCCGGCTTCCGGCGCGCGAGGTACTGCGCAATCTCGAGCGGCACCACCTCCGCCTTGACGCCCAGCTGCCGCCATTGCTCCTGGACGACGAGCGCGACCTGCATCCGCGACACGCTGGAGCTGGGCACGAGCAGCGTCAGGGCCAGCGGAATGCCGTTGCGGTCGAGGACGCCATCCCCATCGCTGTCCTTCCACCCGCGCGACGCGAGCAGCCGGGCCGCCTGCGTTGGGTCGAATGCGACCGGTTGCGGGGCGAGCGCACCGAACCACGCGGCCGGCGGGGCCGGGCTCGAGGCCGGGCTCGCATACCTCCCGAAGACGGCCTTTGCCATCGTCGCGCGGTCGAGGCCGATGGTGAGGGCGCGGCGCACGTCCATGTCGGCAAGGATGGGGTGCGGCCGGCTGGTGTCCGCCGGCGCCCGCTGGTTGAAGAGCAGGTAGTTCACGCCCATCGACGGTAAGTGCGCCACCCGGAGTGACGGCCGTTCCGGGAGGCGCGACAGGTTGGCCGTCGGCGGAATGATGTCCTCCTGCACATCGGCCCCGCCGGTCAACAGCAGGTTGAGGCGGGACTCCTGCGACGTGGTGAAGCGCCACACCATCTGCTCGATGGCTGGCGCGCCGAGAAAGAAGCCCGGAACGGAACGGAGCTGCAGGTACTCCGTGGGCTCGAGCTTGTCCCACCGGTACGGTCCGCTGCCCACCGGGGCGCGGGAGAAGGCGCTGCTCACAAGGCTGTCGGGCGGTATCGAAGCCACGAGATGCGCCGGGAGGATCTGCACGTGATAGGTCGCGTCGTACAGCTGCTCTCCATACGGCCGGTCGAAGCGGATCACCACCCGGTTGTCGCCCTCGGCCTCGACCGCCGCAATGTCGACGAGCAACGAGGCGACCGAAACGGCCTGCTTCGGGTCGCGGGCGCGGTTGAAGCTGAACACGACGTCGCGCGAGGTGACCGGCGTGCCATCGTGCCAGCGGGCCCGGGGGTCGAGGTCGAACGCCAGCGTGACCGAATCGCGCCGTGTCCAGCCCTTCGCCAGTTCGGGCACCGCGGCGCGGTCGCCGAATGACGTGCCGCCGTAGCGCCCGAGGCGGAGGAACACGAGGTCGCTGATCTCTCGTGCCGCCGCGCTCCGGCTGAGCGTGGGCACCACGTTCGTCACCGTCTGCCCGATGGCGATCACCAGCCGGCGCGGCGCGGCTTGTCCCGCGACCGGCGCGGCCGAGCAGGCCGTCATCAGGAGAAGGAGGCGTCCGCAACGACGGAGCATGAGGCCTCGGATTGAACGGTGGATGCGACGGCGTGGAGAGGCCCGGGTGTCGATGTCGATCGGACCCGGAATAATACGACAACACATCAGGTGAGGGCAGCGCTCAGCGCTGCCAGGTCCACGAGGGATCGCGGAACCGGGGGGCGGTCATCTCCGCCTCTGCGATCAGGTCTTCGTCGTCGACGACGGTATTCCAGCGCGCGGCCCATGGCTGTGCAGCGTCGCCGATGGCGCGGGCCACTTCCTCCCAGCTCACCTCGCGATCGAGCAGCTGCGAGAGCGGCCGCACGTCGGGCGGTGCCGGGTCGCCGATCGTGACCTCCCGAACCCGCGACTGGTCGTCGTGCAGCAGCACCGAGCCATGCTGCAGGAGCGCGCCCTCCGAGCGCAGCTGGGCGCTCCCCACCACCTTGCCGGTGTCCACCACCACCTCGCCGCCAGCCGCCGCGGCGAAGCAGGCGCCGGCATCGACAGGTGCGGCCCGGCGCGCCGGCGCGAGGTGCACCGGCGCACCGAGCGACCTGAGGGCCGCGGCAATCGTGTGGTGGATCCGGTGGTAGGCCTCGCGAAGCGAACCCATGGCGGCTTCCGGCGCGGCCACGGCATACGTGAGCTCGGCGGCATGCCACACCGCGCGCCCCCCGGTAGGGCGCCGCACGGTGTCGAGTCCGAGCCGCTCGATGCGGCCGCGATCATAGCGTTTCGAGGCGGGTTCGTGCCGCCCGAACGAGAGGCAGGAAGGTTCCCAGCGGTAGAGCCGCAGGTAGCCGTCGCCCGCCCGCGCGGCCCGCGCATGAAGGCTCATGTCGAGCGCCATGTTCTGCCATCCGGGACGCGGCGTGCGGTCGAGCCAGAGATGCCAGCGCATGGCGTGAGGGTCAGGTCCTCACGCCTTCGCGTCGGCAAGCTCATCCATGCTTACACAGGTGCAGACCAGGTGCCTGTCCCCGTACGCCCCGTCGATCCGGCCCACCGTCGGCCAGACCTTCGACTCGCGCACGGCCGCCGAGGGGAACCCGGCGCGCTCGCGGGGATAGGGACGGTTCCAGGCGTCGCCGATCACCTGCTGCAGGGTGTGCGGCGCATTGGTGAGCAGGTTGTTCTCCCGCTCCGCGGCGCCCTCCTCGATCTCCCGGATCTCCTGCCGGATCGCGATCATCGCATCGCAGAAGCGATCGAGCTCCTCGAGCGACTCGCTCTCGGTCGGCTCGACCATGAGCGTACCCGCCACCGGAAAGGAGACCGTCGGCGGGTGGAACCCGTAGTCGATCAGCCGCTTCGCGATGTCCTCGACGTCGATGCCCGCGCTCTGCTTGAAGCCGCGGGTGTCGACGATGCACTCGTGCGCCACCAGGCCATGCCGCCCGGAGTAGAGCACCGGATAGTGCGGCGCCAGGCGCTTCGCGATGTAGTTCGCGTTGAGGATCGCCACCTTGGTCGACTCCGCCAGCCCGTCGTAGCCCAGCAGGTTGATGTACGCCCAGGAAATTGGCAGGATGCCGGCGCTGCCCCACGGGGCCGCCGAGATCGCGCCGCAGCTCGCATCGTGACCCAGGTCGACCACCGGATGGTCGGGCAGGAACGGACCCAGGTGCGCCGCGACGCCGATCGGCCCCATGCCCGGGCCGCCCCCGCCATGCGGGATGGCGAACGTCTTGTGCAGGTTGAGGTGGCACACGTCCGCCCCGATGTCGCCCGGGCGGCAGAGGCCCACCTGCGCATTCATGTTGGCGCCGTCCATGTAGACCTGGCCCCCGTGCTGGTGCACGATCCGGCAGATCTCGCGGATGCCCGACTCGAAGACGCCGTGCGTCGACGGATAGGTGACCATCAGCGCGGCGAGGTTGTCGGAATGCTGTGACGCCTTGCCGCGAAGATCGTCGATGTCGATGTTGCCGGCTGCGTCGCTCCTCACCGGCACCACCGTCATCCCCGCCATCGCGGCGCTGGCGGGGTTGGTGCCGTGCGCCGACATCGGGATCAGGCAGATCGTGCGGTTCGTGGCCCCGCGACTGTGGTGATAGGAGCGGATGACCATGAGCCCCGCATACTCGCCCTGCGAGCCGGCATTGGGCTGCAGCGATACCCTCGCGAAGCCGGTGATCTCGGCAAGTTGGTACTCGAGCTGGCGGAACAGCTCCTGGTACCCCTGTGCCTGGTCGCGCGGCGCGAACGGATGCAGGCGGTTGAACCCGCGCCAGCTCACCGGCATCATCTCGCTCGTGGCGTTGAGCTTCATCGTGCAGCTGCCGAGCGGGATCATCGCGTGGCACAGCGACAGGTCGCGTGCCTCGAGCCGCTTGATGTACCGGAGCATCTCCGTTTCCGACTGGTGCTGGTGGAAGACGGGGTGCGCCAGGTAGGCGCTCGTCCGCGCGAAGGCGGCCGGGATCGCCCGCTCCACCCGGCCACCGATGTCCTCCAGCATGAACGGCAGCGCTTCGTTGAGCGAGAAGATCGTGATCAGGTCGGCCACGTCGCCCAGGCTGGTGGTCTCGTCGAGCGCCACGCCGAGTCGCGTCGGGGAGATGACCCGCAGGTTGATCTGGCGCGACCGGGCCGCATCCACGATGCGCGGCAGGGCCCAGCGCTCGACCTCCACGCAGAGCGTGTCGAAGAAGTGCTCATGCACGATCCGGTACCGCAGCCGGCGCAACGCATTGGCGAGGATGACGGTGCGGCTATGGGTCCGCTCGGCGATGCGGCGGAGTCCGTCGGGGCCATGGTACACGACATACATGCTTGCCATGACGGCCAGGAGCACCTGCGCCGTGCAGACGTTGCTCGTCGCCTTCTCCCGGCGGATGTGCTGTTCCCGGGTCTGCAGCGCCATGCGAAGGGCGGGACGGCCATCCCGGTCCTTCGATACGCCGATGATGCGGCCCGGCATGTGACGCTTGTACTCGTCCTTCGTCGCGAAGAACGCCGCGTGCGGTCCGCCGTACCCGATCGGCACGCCGAAGCGCTGGCTGTTGCCGATCGCGATGTCCGCACCCCATTCGCCGGGGGGAACGAGCAGGGTGAGCGCAAGGAGGTCGGTCGCGGCGGTGACGAGCGCCCTGGCGGCGTGCGCCGCCGCGCAGGTCGCGCGGAAGTCGCGCAGCGCGCCGTCGGTCGCCGGGTACTGCACCAGGCAGCCGATGACACCCGGGCCGAACTCGAACTGCTCGGGCGACTGGACCTTCACCGCGACGCCGCGCGCTTCGGCGCGCGTCACTACCACCGCGACGGTCTGCGGGTGGCAGTCGGCATCGACGAGGTACACCGGGGCGTCGTGCCGGGGCGCCACGGCGTGGGTCAGTGCCATCGCCTCCGCGGCGGCCGTCGCCTCATCCAGCAGTGATGCGTTCGCAATGGGCAGGCCCGTGAGGTCGGCCACCACCGTCTGGAAGTTGAGCAGCGCCTCCAGCCGTCCCTGCGCGATCTCGGCCTGGTACGGCGTGTACGCCGTGTACCAGCCGGGATTCTCCAGGATGTTGCGCTGGATCACCTGCGGCACGAAGGTGCCGTAGTACCCCATTCCGATGTGCGTGCGGAAGATGCGGTTCTGGTCGGCCATGCCACGCAGCGCCTGCAGCACCTCGCGCTCGCCGCGGCCCGGCGGCAGGTCGAGCGGGCGGCGGAGGCGGATGTCCTCGGGTACGACCGCGTCGATCAGGTCGTCGAGCGACGCGTAACCGAGCAGCTTCACCATCTCGGTCACGTCTTCCTGGCGTGGGCCGATGTGGCGATAGGCGAAGTGGTTTGGATGCATTACCTCGAACGAGGGCATCCGGTGCGCGCGGATCTCGTCGGCCGCATCTGCGGGCTCGGGCACGGCACCGGCAGGGGGGCGATGGGTAGCGGTCATGCTATGCTATTGCTCCAGCTCGTGAAAAGGGGCACCACGCTAGACAAAGCGCGCCCCGGACAGAATGCCCGGAGCGCGGATGGTGATGGATGACACGAGAAATCCTTACTCGCCGAGCTGAGCCTTGTAGGCCTCAGGGGTGAGCAGGGCCGTGAGGCTGTCAGGGTCCTTCATGCGGAGCCTGATCATCCAGCCGCCGTCATAAGGATCCCGATTGATGATACCGGGATCGGCTTCGAGCGCGCCGTTCACTTCCGTGACCTCGCCCCCCAATGGACAGAAGAGGTCAGACACCGCCTTCACCGCCTCGACCACGCCGAATACGCCGTGTTCATCGAAACTGTCCCCAACCTTGGGCAGGTTGACGAACACGATGTCGCCAAGCTCACCCTGCGCGTAGTCGGTGATCCCGACCTGGACGAGACCCTTGTCGAGAACCTTTACGTATTCGTGGTCGGTGGTGTACCGAAGGTCGGCGGGAATGTTCGACATGAAGGCTCCAGAGGGATGCGATCGGGGGCAAGGATACCGGAAGCCGCAAGGTGGGTCAAGGAAGCGCGCGGCCCATGAGTGAAGCCCAGACTTCGGCCGTTCGTGCCTCCAGAGCGGCCATATCGCTGTCGTTGTCGATGATGTAGTCGGCGCGCGGTCGCTTCATCGTCGCGGGCAGTTGTGCCGCCATCAGGCGGTCGGATTCATGGCGGGGCAGGCCGCTCCGCTCGAAGAGCCGCTGGCGGCGCAGTTCCTCGGGGGCATCGACCAGGACCACCACATCGAACGAGTCGGGATCGGCGACCTCGAAAAGCAGCGGGATGTCCGTGACCACGACCTGTGCCCCGGCCTCGCGCGCCTGAGCTACCAGGGCGGTGCGGCGCCGGTTGACCGCGGGGTGGACCATGGCGTTCAGCTCCTTGAGCGCATCGGGCGACGCAAGCACCATCGCACGCAACTGGCCGCGATCGAGCGTCCCGTCGGGTCGGAGCACGCCGGAGCCGAAGCGCCGCACAATGGCGCCGAGCACCGGATTGCCGGGCGACTGGACCTCACGCACCAACTGGTCGGCATCGATGATGACCGCGCCCCAGCGGCGGAAGAGACTGGCGACGGTCGACTTGCCCGACGCGACATTTCCGGTCAGTGCAACATTCAGCATCTAGAGCAACGCCGTCTGGTCTTCATCCGCCCTTGGCACCCGGTGACAATGACGGCAGCGCGCCTCGTATGACTCGCGCCCCCATACCA
>JAGGAG010000088.1 GCA_017889745.1 Gemmatimonadota bacterium
TTTCCGCCCCCCGCGCCGCTGCCGCTCCGACCGGGGGGGCGTACTCCCTCGAGCACGCGAGCCGCGGCGACCGGCTGTTCAAGGCCCTGCTCACCCTGGCCGCCGCCGCCATCCCGGTCCTGCTCGGTTTCCTGGTCTACGAGCTCTGGGTCGGATCGGAACTCGCGCGGAACACTTTCGGCCTCACCTTCGTCACCACGAGCGAGTGGGACCCGGTGGCCGACCGGTTCGGGGCGCTACCCCTGATCTTCGGCACCCTGCTCTCGTCGTTCCTCGCCCTGCTCATCGCCGTGCCGCTCTCGCTGGGCGTGGCCATCTACCTCACCGAGTTCGCCCCGCGCGGCCTGCGCCAGCCGATCGCCAACGTCATCGGCCTGCTGGCGGCGATCCCGAGCGTGGTGTACGGCCTCTGGGGCATCTTCGTCCTGATCCCCTTCCTGCGAGCGACGGTGTTCCCGGCGCTGAAGGGGGCGTTCGGCTTCCTGCCCTTCTTCGAGGGACCGATCTACGGGCCATCGATGCTCTCGGCCAGCATGATCCTCGCGATCATGATCATGCCGTACGTCATGTCGGTGTCGCGCGAAGTGCTGCTCGCGGTGCCGGGCAGCCAGCGGGAGGCGGCACTCGCCCTCGGTGCCACGCGCTGGGAGGCGGTGGTGACGGCGGTGGTGCCCTACGCGCGCACCGGCATCATGGGGGCCGTGATCCTGGGTCTCGGCCGGGCGCTGGGCGAAACGATGGCGGTGACGATGCTCATCGGGAACCGGCACGAGATCGCCGCGTCGCTCTTTGCGCCGGGCTACACCATGGCCGCCGCGATCGCCAACGAGTTCGCCGAGGCGGCGACGCCGATGCACTTCTCGGCGCTGACGTACGTGGCGTTCACGCTCTTCGTCGTCACCGTGCTGGTCAACGCCGGGGCGCGCCTGCTCATCTGGCGCGTCGCCCGCGGGTCCGGCGCCGGCAGCTCGGCGCTCTGAGATGAACCGCCGCGTGTTCCGCCGCGTCAAGAGCAACGCCATGACGGGCGTGCTCATGGCCTGCGTGCTCGCCGCCGTACTGCCGCTGCTGTGGATCCTCGGCACCCTGGTGCTCAAGGGCGCGGGCAGTCTGTCGCTCGACTTCTTCACGAAGATGCCCGCTCCGGCGGGCGAGACCGGCGGCGGCGTGGCGAACGCGATCGTCGGCACCCTGCTCATGGTCGGTGCCGCCTGCCTCATCGGCATCCCGGTAGGCATCGGCGCCGGCGTGTTCGCGTCGGAGTATCCCCGCAACCGCCTGTCGATAGTGAGCCGTTTTGTCGCCGACGTGCTCAACGGCACGCCGTCGATCGTGATCGGCGTGTTCGCCTGGACCTGGATCGTGGCGAAGCAGAAGCACTTCTCCGGCTTCGCGGGCAGCGCGGCGCTCGCGATCCTGATGGTGCCGATGGTGATGCGCACCACCGAGGAGATCATCAAGCTCGTGCCCCACTCGCTGCGCGAGGCGGCGCTGGCCCTCGGCTACCAGCGCTGGCGCACGACGCTGCAGATCGTGCTCCTCACGGCGCTGCCGGGTATCCTCACCGGCGCGCTGCTCGCCGTGGCCCGCGTCGCCGGCGAGACCGCCCCGCTGCTCTTCACGGCGCTCGGCAGCCAGTACATGGGGACCAACCTCAACCAGCCGATGGCCTCGCTTCCGCTCACGGTCTACACCTATGCCACCGGCCCGTACGAGCAGTGGCATCGCTACGCCTGGGCCGCGGCGCTCGTCCTCATCCTGCTCGTGTTCGTCCTGAGCCTGGGCGCGCGCCTCGCGACGCGCCGGATGGCGAGGCTCGGTGGCTGAGGCGACGGTGGCCCCGCTGATGACCGGCGAGGCGCCGATCGCGCCCGTCGCGGTGCGCCCGCGCATGGAGACCGACAAGCTCTCTGCCATGTACGGCAGGTTCACCGCGGTGAAAAACGTGTCGGTCGGGTTCGCGCCCAACCAGGTGCACGCGCTGATCGGCCCGTCGGGATGCGGCAAGTCGACCTTCCTGCGCACGCTCAACCGGATGCACGAGATGTCCGAGGGCGGGTGGATCACCGGCCGGGTGCTGCTCGACGGCGAGGACGTCTACGCGTCGCGCGTGAGCGCCATGCAGCTGCGGAAGCGGGTGGGCATGGTGTTCCAGCGGCCCACGCCCTTCCCCACCATGACGATCTTCGGCAACGTCGCCGCCGGCATGAAGGTGAGCGGCCGGATGAAGGGCGCCGCGCTGCACGACAAGGTGCAGCATGCCCTCGAGCAGGCGGGACTGTGGAGCGAGGTGAAGGACCGCCTGCACCAGAGCGCGATGGCGCTCTCCGGCGGGCAGCAGCAGCGTCTCTGCATCGCGCGCACCATCGCGCCGGCACCCGAGGTGGTCCTGCTCGACGAGCCCACCTCCGCGCTCGACCCGCAGGGCACCCAGCGCATCGAGGAGCTGCTCTACCAGCTCAAGCGCGACTTCACGATCGTGATCGTGACCCACAACATGCAGCAGGCCGCCCGGGTGTCCGACACGACCAGCTTCTTCTACATGGGCACGCTGGTCGAGACCGGTGCCACCCGCCAGATCTTCACCGCCCCGCGCGAAGAGAAGACCGAGGCGTACATTACGGGGCGCTTCGGATGACCATCGCGACCGACACCCCAGGATTCATGACCACGGCTCCCAGGCCCACGCTCATCGCCCGCCCGTCCGCGATCGCCGAGGGTGCGACGGCCCCCGCGATCACCGTACGCGACTTCCATTTCGCGTACGGCCGGCGCGAGGTGCTCAAGGACCTGAACTTCGTCATCCCGCGCCGCGCGGTGACGGCGATCATCGGGCCCTCGGGGTGCGGCAAGTCGACCTTCCTCCGCTCGGTCAACCGGCTCAACGACCTGATCCCGGGCACGCGCCACCGCGGCGACATCCTGGTGGACGGCACCTCGGTATACGACCGCGAGACCGACCTCGTGGTGCTGCGTCAGCGGGTGGGCATGGTGTTCCAGCGCCCGAACCCGTTTCCCAAGTCGATCTTCGACAACGTGGCCTACGGGCCGCTGCTCAACGCGCTGGTGCCGAAGGGCGACCTGCCCGACCTGGTGGAGAAGAGCCTGCGCCAGGCCGCCCTGTGGGACGAGGTGAAGGACCGCCTGGAATCCCCGGGTACCGGGCTCTCCGGCGGGCAGCAGCAGCGGCTCTGCATCGCGCGGGCGCTGGGCAACCATCCCGAGGTGCTGCTGATGGACGAGCCCTGTTCGGCGCTCGACCCGATCGCCACCCAGCGGATCGAGGAACTGATCCGGACGCTCAAGCGGGACTACACGATCGTCATCGTTACGCATAACATGCAGCAGGCTGCGCGGGTCTCCGACTTCACCGCCTTCTTCGATCAGGGCGAGCTGATCGAGTACGCCGGGACCGAGCGCATCTTCACGGCCCCGTCCAATCCGCGGACGGAGGCCTATATCACCGGGAGATTCGGATGAGCTTCGACACGCACCGGCACTTTCACGACGAGCTCAGTGCCGTCAAGGTGCGCCTCCTGACCATGTCGGGCGAGGCCGAGGCCGCGCTCGGCCTGGCCGTCGAGGCGCTGCTGGAGCGCGACGCCGAGAAGGCGCGCCACGTCATCCTCAACGACCGCGCCATCGACAACATGGAGATGGAGGTGGAGGAGCAGTGCATCAACCTGCTCGCCCTCCAGCAGCCGATGGCACGCGACCTGCGCATGCTCACCTCCGCGCTCAAGATCGCCAACGACCTGGAGCGGGTGGGCGACCACGCGGTCAACATCGCCCAGTCCGCGGAGCGGCTCGCCGAGGCCCGGGCCATCGCGCCCGAGCCGGAGATCATCGAGATGGCGCGCCTGTCGCGGGAGATGCTCTCCGACGCGCTCGAGGCCTTCATCCGCGGCGACGCGCAGGGCGGCCGCGACGTCTGCCTCCGGGACGACAAGGTGGATGCCCTGCACCGCTCGGTGTTCCGCATCCTCCTCACGCACATGATGGAAGACCCGCACACCATCAGCACCGGGATGGAACTCTTCCTCGTGAGCCGCAACCTGGAGCGCGTCGCCGACCTCGCCACCAACATCGGGGAGGACGTCGTGTTCCTGGTCGAGGGCAAGTCGATCAAGCATCACGCGGAGGACCGCGGCGAGGATCGCCCGGTCGTGGCGCGGCACCTGGTGCCGGAGTGAACGAGGATACCCTCGCCCTCCTCCCCGACTCCGACGCCGCGCCCGCGCCGGCCCCCGCCGGGCGCGAGCGCCTCGCCGCCCTCGACGTCGGCTCCAACTCGATCCGCCTCCTCGTCGCCGAGTACGATCCCGCCGCCGGGCTCACCGTCGTCGATGAAGTGAAGGACCAGCCCCGCCTGGCGCACGGCGTGGCCGCCACCGGGTACCTCGACACCGCCGCGATCGAGCGCGCGATGGCGGGCCTGGCGCGGATGCGCGTGGTCTGCCAGCGGCGCGGCGTCCGGCGCATCGCCGCCGTCGCCACTTCCGCGGTGCGCGAGGCCGCCAACGGCGAGGCCTTCGTCCAGCGCGTCCGCGACGAGCTCGGCATCCCCCTCCGCGTCATCGACGCCGAGACCGAGGCCGCCCTCTCCTGGCGCTCGGTGGCGCATCACTTCCGCATGGACGGCGCCCGCACCATCGTCGCCGACATCGGCGGCGGCAGCCTCGAGCTGATCGGCGCGGTGGACGGGCTGGTGGAGTCGACGATCTCGCTGCCGCTGGGCGCCGTGCGCCTCACCGAGACGCACCTCAGCCGGGGAAAGGATCCGCGGCGGGAAGTCGAGACGCTGCGCCGGCACGTGCGGAAGGTGCTGCGGAAGGGATTTCCCTGGCGCGAGTGGACCAACCCGGTATTCGTCGGCTCGGGCGGCACCTTCACCAACCTGGGCCGGATGGCCATCGGCCGCCGCGGCCTGCCGGTGCCCGACAGCATCCACGGCAGCAGCGTCCCTACCGGCGAGGTGGAGCAGCTCCTCGAGTGGCTCTGCACCCGCACGGCGGAGCAGCGGCGCAACGTGGTCGGGCTCAACCCCGAGCGCGCCGACATCATCCTCGCCGGGCTCGCCGTGACCGCCGAGCTGCTCGACCTCGCGGACGCGCGCAGCGTCACCGTGAGCGCGTTCGGCCTGCGTGAGGGCCTCCTGCTGGAGATGGCCGGTGCCACCACGCCCGCCGGCAACGACCCCCTGCGGGCGCTGCGCGAGTTCGTGGAGCGCTGCCAGGGCGACCGGCGCCACGTGGAGCAGGTGCGCTACCTCGCCCTCCAGCTCTACGACCAGCTGGGCGAGGTGCTCGGGTGCACCCCTGAGGAGCGGCAGCTGCTCGAGGCCGCGGCCCTCCTGCACGACGTGGGGCAGCTGGTGAGCTACCGGCGGCACCACAGGCACAGCTACCAGCTCATCATGCACGCCGACCGGTTGCCGCTGTCGCCCCGCGATCGCGGCATCGTGGCGCTCGTGAGCCGCTATCACCGGAAGAGCGGGCCCAAGAAGAAGCACGAGGAGTTCGGCGAAATGGAATCGCCCGATCAGGCGATCGTGCGGCGCCTCTCCAGCCTGCTCCGCCTCGCGGACGGCCTCGACCGCGGCCACACCGCGGTGGTGGAGACGGTGCAGAGCGAGCTCACCGACGACCGCCTCACGGTCCGCGTGGGGCCGCGCCTGTCGAACGCCGACCTGTCACTGGAGTTGTGGGGTGCGAGCCGGAAGAGCGACGTGCTGTCGAAACTGCTCGGGCGCGACGTCGCGGTTGTGACCGCAAGCTAGGTTCCCCGCACGGTGCCGGCCGGCTGGATCAGCCGAACGGTTTCACCCGGGGCCAGGCATGCACCGCGAACGCCCCCGCCGCCACCGCCTCCGCGCACCGTCCCCAGAACTGGAGGCCGGCCCACGCGAACCCCGCACCGCCCAGCGCTACGCTCACGACGCCGGCATTGAGCAGTCCATAGGCCAGCCACGCCGGCCGCTCGTCTCCCCGCTCCGCGCCAGACCGGAAGCGAGGCAGGATCCAGAAGGCCACGCCCATCGCCAGCTGTACTGTCCATCCCAGCAACAGCAACTCGACATGCGCCGGGCGCAGCCGCGGAATCATCGTGCTCAGCGCCATGCCCCGCTGCGCCAGGAGCAGTGCCCCGAGGGTGAAACCGATGGCGAGGTGGATCAGCGCGGTGCGGACCATCCAGATCGTGAGTCGCGGCACCTTCAGCGCTCCCTGAGCCTGGGCCAGGTGTTGGCCACGAACGCCATGCCGGCCAGGAACTGCGCCACCGCCGACGCGACGAGCATCACCCCGACGCGGTACCCCAGTCCCGCCAGCGGCTCAGCGACCACCCGCAGCACCAGGCCGACGTTGATCAGCGCAAAGGTCGCCCAGCCCAGGCGCTCGCTGCCGCGCGGCCGCTCCGCGGAATACCGGGGAAAGAGCCAGAATGCGACGCCGAAGATGAGCTGGGTGAGCCAGCCGACCACGAGGATGTGAACGTAGGTGGGCCAGGCCACCTGGAGTGCCGGGAGCGCCCGCACCGGCTCGGCCTGGAGCAGGATCCCGAGGAGCAACGCGCCGATGAAGTACACCAGCGCCGCCTTGACGAACCAGCGGGTCAGTGGCGGCACGGGCCGTCAGTACCCCTGCGGCGGGGGCGCCGGGTCGGGGAGCTTCGCAAACAACTGGGCAAGCGTCGGCGCGCGGGTCCCGATGATCGCCGTCATGTCCCTCGTCGCCGACGTCCCCAGCCGGTTCGCTCCCCCCGCCAGGAACCGGATCGCCATCTCGCTGGTCCGCACGCCGCCCGATGCCTTGACCCCGATGCTCGCGCCCACCGTGCGGCGCATCAGCCGCACCGCCTGCTCCGTCGCCCCGCCGCCGCCGTGGAATCCCGAGGACGTCTTCACGAACACCGCGCCCGCGTCCACCGCGACAAGCGACGCCTGCACGATCTCGGCGGGCGCGAGCAGCGCCGTCTCCAGGATCACCTTGACAGGCAGCTTCCGAGCGACCGCGATCACCGCCGCGATGTCCTTCGCCACCAGGTCCCAGTGCCCCGCCTTGGCCTCGCCCAGGCTCATCACCATGTCGAGCTCGGTGGCGCCGTCGGCGATCGCCTGGCGCGCCTCGTCCGCCTTGACCGAGGTCGCCATCGCGCCCAGCGGAAACCCGACCACGGCGCAGGTCTTCACCCCCGACCCCTCGAGCGCCTTCCGCACCCGTTCCACCCAGCGTCCGTTCACGCACACCGACGCCGCACCGAGCTCGCGCCCCTGCTGCGCCGCGTGATCGATCTCCGCCGGCGTCGCCTCGGGCCGGAGCAGCGTGTGGTCGATGAAGCCGCCGATGCCGTGTTGCGCGGGGTCGCCAAGCCACGGCGGCACCGCCCCGGTCCACGCGTGCGAGTCGGGAATGGCGAGGATCTTCGTCACGCGATCGGATGGAGTGGTCACGGTCCCGCGCTCGCTGGCTGGGTGTGGGAGGGCGCATCACGCCACGGGATCCGCGGCGAACGGTAGAAGCCTATCCCCATGGCGCTCATCCGGGCACCGTGACGGCCAAGGCGCTCGCTGAACTCGTTCCACTCCCGCGCATCCGCCGGCGACCACGCCACCTCCGCGATCGCGGCCAGCCGCGGGAACAGCAGGTACTCCGCCTCCTTCATCGTGCTCACCGTCTCGGTCCAGAGCGGTGCCACGATGCCCAGCACCTGGTCGGCGCCCAGCGCCGGTATGCGGGTGACGGGATCCCACGCGTAGGCGGTGTCCACGTCGATGTAGCCGGCCCAGTTCTGGCCCAGCACCGTGGCGGAGTCGTACTTCATGTCGAGGTACACGTGCGGTGAAGGCGACATCAGGATGTGCGCCCCCTTCGATGCGCCCGTCACCGCCAGGTCCGCCGACCGCCAGTGCTGCACCACGGTGCCCGGGTCGATGGGCGCCGACGCGATCTCCTCCCAGCCGATCATCGTCTTGCCCTGGGCCCGCACGATCCGCTGGACGCTGTCGATGAAGGCGACGTAGTCCCTGGGCAGCGTGACGTCGGCCTCGTCGCCCCCGATGTGAATGAACGGCCCCGGCGTGATCGCAGCCAGTTCCCGGATCACGTCGGCCACGAACTGCATGACCACCGGCCTCCGCGTGCACAGCGAACTGATCCCGGTCTCGATGCCGGTGTAGGGCGCCGGTACCTTGCCGTTGCAGTTGAGCTCGGGGTAGGCCACGAGCGCGGCGTTGGTGTGCCCCGGAAGGTCGATCTCCGGGATCACGGTGATGTAACGGCGCCGCGCGTACTCGACGATCTCCCGGTACTGCGCCTGAGTGTAGAACCCGCCCGGGCCACCGCCTACCGCCGTGAGCCCGCCCAGCTCGGTGAGCCGGGGCCATGACGCGATCTCGATCCGCCAGCCCTGGTCGTCGCTCAGGTGCAGCTGCAGCACGTTGAGCTTGTACGCCGCGAGCAGGTCGATGAACCGCTTCACGTCGGCCACGCCGAAGAAATGGCGCGACACGTCGAGCATTGCCCCGCGCCAGGCATAGCGCGGATAGTCGCGGATCACGCCAGTGGCGATGGTCCACCGCGCCCGCTGTCGTTCCGGCCGCTCGATTGCCGGCGGCAGCAGCTGCCGCAGCGTCTGGACGCCGTAGAACAGTCCCGCCGCTGCCGGCGCCTCGATGCGGACACCCCGCTCCGTGACGGTGAGGTCGTATCCCTCGTTCCCGAGCGCCGGGGCTCCGCCGAGCGCGAGCACGATGGTACTCGCCGCCGAGTCCGGCCCGGGAGGAAGCGCGAAGCCGGTCGCGGCACCGAAGGTCGCGGCCAGGTAGCGCGCCACGTCGGCGGCGGCCTCCGATCCCGGCGACGCCACGACGACGGTGCTGCCTGTGAGCGTGAACCGGCCGGTGCCCGACGCCGCCGACACTAGCCTCGGAATGACGCCTGCATATGCGAGGGCCGGGTCGGGATGATGCTCACAACCGGCCAGCGTCAACGCCACGACGACCCACGACCCACGACCCACGACCCACCGCCCACTCACGACCGCCGACTCACGACTGCTCCCTGAACCGGCCCCGCGTCCAGTTCTGCAGGTTTGCGCGATGCTCCGCCACGAGCCCGGGATTGCGGAACAGCATGACCAGCAGCGCGCCGGCGAGGAAGCCGCCGGTGTGCGCCCAGAACGCCACGCCGCCGCGATCCGCGCCAAGCGAGCCGTAGCCGCTGAACACCTGCATCAGGAACCAGTAACCGAGCATCCAGTACGCCGGCACCACGATGCGGGTGACGAACACGAACAGGAAGATCAGCATGTGGATCTGCACCCGCGGATACAGCACGACGTAGGCACCCATGATCCCGCCTATCGCGCCCGATGCGCCTACCATCGGCACCGCGCTGTTGGGGCTCAGGAACGCCTGCGTCAGCGCCGCGACCAGGCCGCACACCAGGTAGAAAACGAAGTACCGCATCCGCCCCATCGAGTCTTCCACGTTGTTCCCGAAGATGTGCAGGAACCACATGTTGCCGATCAGGTGCAGCCAGCCGCCGTGCAGGAACATCGACGTGAGCGGCGTCCACCAGGTGGGCGTGCCGCCCAGGATGCACGCGACCCCGTTGCCCGCGGGCACCTCGGTGCCGGCGGGCAGCGTCTGGAACAGTTCGCCGGGGATCATGCCCAGCTCGCACACCGACTGGATCAGGCGCGGCTCGGTGCCCATGCCCTGCACCAGCACCCAGATCGCCACGTTGAGGGCAATGAGCCCGTACGTCACGACCGGCGTGCGCAGTGTGGGGTTGTCGTCGCTGATGGGGAACATGGCGCCTCAATATACGTGACTTGCGACGCACGGGAGCCCATATTCCCCACCATGAACCGACCCCTGATTCGTGCACTCGTCGCCGCACTCCTGTTCGCCGCCACCTCCCGCGCCTCCGCGCAGGAGCAGCTCGGCGTCATCGTCTTTCCCAACTCCGGCAGCGCTGCGGCACAGCCCGCATTCCTCCGCGGCGTGAAGCTCCTCCACAGCTTCGAGTTCGACGATGCCGCCGCCTCCTTCCGCCAGGCGCAGCAGCAGGACCCCGGCTTTGCCCTGGCCTACTGGGGCGAGGCGATGACCTACACCCACGGACTGTGGAACGAGCAGGACCTCGTTGCCGCCCGCGCCGTCCTGGCCCGGCTCGGCGCCACCCCCGCCGAGCGGCAGGCGAAGGCACCGACCCCGCGGGAGCAGGCCTGGCTCGCCAGCGCCGAGATCCTCTACGGCGATGGGCCCAAGGCGAAGCGCGATACCCTCTTCTCGCTTGCCCTGGAACAGCTCTCGAACGCCGACCCCGCCGACAACGAGGCCCTGTCGTTCTACGCACTGTCGCTGATGTCGCTCAGTCAGGCGGTGCGCAATGTGCCCACGTACATGCGGGCCGGCGCCCTCGCGCAGGAGGTGCTGCGGCGCAATCCCGAGCACCCCGGCGCCGCGCACTACGTCATCCACGCTTTCGACGATCCGGTCCACGCGCCCATCGGGCTCTACGCCGCGCAGCGCTACTCCCAGATCGCGCCGAGCGCGGACCACGCGCAGCACATGACTACGCACATCTTCCTGGCGCTCGGCATGTGGCCGGAAGTGGTGCGGCAGAATGTCATCGCCGCCGGGCCCGACAGCTCCCGGTGGCGCCCGGGACACTACACCAGCTGGATGCACTACGGGTTGCTGCAGGAGGGTCGCTACGCCGACGCGCGCCGCATCATCGAGATGACCCGCGCCAACATGCCGGCGCAGCCGTCGCCCGGGTCGCGATCGTACCTCGTGCTCATGCGCGCACAGCAGGTCATCGACGCCGAGGAGTGGAACGACCCCGTCCTCAAGTGGAAGCCCGATACCGCGGCGCTCGGCACCGCGCCGCAGGCCATCGAGGTCTTCACCACCGGCTTCGCGGCCTTCAAGCGGGGGAACCCCGAGGCCGCGTCGGCGGCCGTCGAGCAACTGGCCCGGATCAACGCGCAGGGCAGGTCCGATCGCTATGGTCGGGCCGAGACAGCGGTGGCGCTGGAGAGGGAACTCCGCGGCCTCGTGCATATCGGTGCCGGCAGGGGCGCCCAAGGCATGGCACTCCTCCGGGGCGCCCAAGGCATGACACTCCTCCGCGAGGCCACGACCTTCGAGGATGGCCTCGCCGCCGAGTACGGGCCGCCCGACATCGTGAAGCCGACGCATGAATTGCTGGGAGAGGTGCTGCTGGCGCAGGGACAGTCGGCCGAGGCGCAGAAGGAGTTCACCCACGCGCTGGCGATGGCTCCGGGACGTTCCCTTTCCCTGCTGGGGCTCGCCCGCGCCGCCCGCGCCGCCGGCGACAGCAGCGTGGCGGAACGCGCGGAAGCGATGTTGAAGCAGAACTGGAATGATGCGGACCCCGCGGGGCTCGCCAAGTATTCAGCAAGAGGGCCCTGACTCCAGGGCCCGCTCACCGTTCACCCTTCACCGTTCACCGTTCACGCAGTTCGCATCACCACCCATACCCCATCGGCACCGCTGTCCCGATCGTCACCGCACCCCACGGCGCCGGGAGACCGATCCCCACGCTCACCGAGGTCGTCGTGGCCGCCCCGGCACATGCCGCGGCACTGAGGAGCATGAGTCCGGCCAGCACCCGGAGCGAACACCGCGACCCCGTCCGGTTCATCGCGGCCCCCCGCTGGTGAGCGGACCATCCCACTGCTGCAGTGTCAGCGCGGCGCCGGTCGGGTCCGCGATGATCGCCACGGTGCCATTTCGGATGTCCGCGCGCGGGGCGAGGATCACCCGCCCTCCCAGGGTCACCACCCGGCTCACCGTCGCGTTCACGTCGGCCACCCGGATCGTGGGCAGCCAGTTGGGGCGCACGTCCTTCACAGGGATCTCGAGCACTCCTGCCATGGGCGTCGAGTCCTGCTGCAACAGCAGGTAATCCTTCCCCGCCACGGCAACGGCCCGCTGCTCATATCCCAGCAGGTACTCGTAGAACGCCGCCGCGGCATTCACGTCTGCCGTCCAGAGTTCCACCCAGAGCCAGCCGTTCACCGGTGCCGCCGCGTGCGCGTCCGCCGGCTCGCGGCCGGGCTTCATCAAGGCGAACGGCGCGCCTTGCGGGTCGGTCAGCAGCGCCGCCTCGTCGCGCCAGCTCCCCGTCTTCGTCGGCGGCACCACCAGAGTCGCCCCGGAGTCCACCGCGGCCTTCGCCGCCTTTCCGACGTCGTCGGCCGCGAAGTAGGTGATCCACTGCGACGCGTTCACCTTGCCCCCCCGCGACTCCGCGAGGCCCGCCATCGCCATCCCGGCCATCTCGGCCACTACGTAGCGCACGTTCTTGCCCGAGGTCGGCGCCCGCCACGTCCAGCCGAACAGCCCGCCGTAGAACGCCTTCGACACCTCCAGGTTCCGCGTCACCAGGTCGTGCCACACCACCCGCCCCGGCGTCACCTGGGCCGGGCCCCGGGACGGCACCGCGGCCAGCAGCATCGCGGCACCGAGGGCAGCGGCCCGCAGCCTCATTCCCTGGTCGTCGCGCAATTGAGGTTGGCACCGTGCCACGTCACCATCGCATCGCGGCCCTTGTTCCAGAACATCACCCCGGGTCCCTCGTACCTGGCGCCGCTCCCTGACTGCACCTGCTGGGCGACGGCGGTCTTCTCCCGGAGCCTGAGCGTCACCTTGTCCGGCCTGGTTCCCGCGAAGCGCGCGAAGATCCGGCTCCGTGCACCGGTCGAGTCGCTGCAGGCAAAGATGACTTCCCGCGCCGCGTCGCCGGCTCCCATCTGGGCCGTGATGTCCTCCTCCGGCGCGAACTCGTAGATCCCGCCATCGGCCATGAGGCTGACATGGAGCCGGCCACCCACCATCACGTACGATCGCATGTACTGGAAGTCGCGCAGGAAGCGCGCTGACATCGATCCCGGTGGGCACATCGCCCGCGTCGTGGCCAGGGGCCCGAACGTGAGCCCGCTCGGCGGCGTCACGGTGTAGGTGCCGCTCCCGCGATTGCAGCCGCCTACCACGCTCACCCGCCCGTCCGTGCCGAATTCCACGGTATAGACGGCCTTGGCCTCGGGCGCATAGACCGAGTCATTCGACGACTGCAGCTGCACCAGCCGCCACGTCGAACCCGCGAGCTCGCTCGGCGCCGCGGCTGCCGCGCGCTCCGCCTCCATGCGCGCGCTGTCGATGGCCCGCTGCACCAGCGCCTCGTCAGCCCTGTCGCCCTGCTGGGGCCCCTTGCCGCGGTCCTTGCCGCAGGCCGCCACGGCAACCAGCGCGATCACCGCGCCCCGCTTCCACACCCGTGTACGCCGACCGTTCATGGACCTCTCCCTTGAATCAGCAAGGCGCCCGGCACCACCTCGATCACCGCGCGCGACTCACCCATCAGTTCGCCATCAGCCGTCATGAATATCCCGTCATCCGTCTCGATTTCCAGCCTCCGCGTCTGCACCATCTCCACCTCGGCGTTGCTGCCGTGACTGCCCGAGTAGGTCTGCGGCAGCAGCGCCAGCGCGCGCCCGCGCCACAGGTCGCGGATGAAGCAGCAGTCCAGCAATCCATCGTGCGGCGACGCCCGCGGCGTCATCCTGATGCCGCCCCCATAGCGCGTGGTGTTCCCCGCCGCCGCGAGAAGATAAGGCCCTTCCCGCTCGCCGAAATCGCCCCGGATGCGAAGCCGTGGCGCCGGCCACGACGGCAGCATCCAGAGCGCGCACGCAAGGTACGCCTGCCCCCCGAACATCCGGAACCAGCCGTCGTGCACCCGCCGCGCCACGGCCGCGTCGAAGCCGGCCGCCGCGACCGTGAGGAACAGCTGGCCGTTGATGACGCCGAGATCGGTGGCGGTGGAGTACCCCGACAGCACCGCCGCGGCCGCGGACGCCGGGTCGTGCGGCAGGCCCAGCGCCCCCGCGAAGTCGTTCCCCCGGCCTGCCGCCAGCACGGCCATGGCACACGCGGTGTGCGCCAGACCGCCCGCGATCTCGTTGAGCGTGCCGTCACCGCCCACCGCGAGCACGCAGTCGGCGCCAGCCCGCGCTGCCGCCCGGGCCAGTTCGCGCCCATGCCCCGGCGCCGTCGTCTCCTGCAGCACCACCTCCACGCCCTGCTTCTCGATCAGCGTCACCGCCGCCCGCGCCGCCGCCACCGCGCGGCCGCGCCCCGCCACCGGGTTGGCAATGACGACGATGCTCACCGGCGTGGCAGGGCGAAGACGCTGTCCCACACCGCCAGCGCCGGCTTGGCCGTCAGCACCGTGTCCACCAGCCCGGTCCGCGCAAACGGCACCAGGCGCGGATCGTCTTCATGGCCGAACGCGGCCAGGTCGATGTCAGTGAACTGGAGCTGGAACACGTACGTCGCGTTCGCCGCGTCGAGCAACGCAGCCTGCCGCCGGATCCACCGCGCCTGCTTCTCCGGCGACGCCGCCAGCGTCCCCACGTTCGCCGACGTCCACCCGCCCTCCGTCACCAGCAGCGGCAGCGGCGCCTGGCCGGGCCGCTCACCCAGCCGGCGGTACCAGTCGCTGGGCAGTTCGGACGGCTCCGAGAATCCCCCCAGGTACGGATACGACGAGAGCCCGAGCGCCGTCATGAAGGGGAAGTCCTGCAGGTCGGTCGCGATGCCGACATACGTGCGGCTCCCTTGCAGGCGGCCCCATGCCGTCTCCACCTGCGCGCTCACATAGAGCGGCTGTGACGGGCGCGCGGCGAGCACGTCGCCGGCCGCCGCGTTGGTCATTGACACCACTGCGTCGTAGACCGGCCGCGCCGCCGCGATCCGGATCAGGTTCGTCTCCGCCGCGAGGCCCAGGTAGTCGGGCTGCACCACGCGCGCCACCGCCACCGCCCATGCACGATACAGTTGCTGCACCGCCGGCTCCGTGATGCTCCGCCCCGCCGCGGTCAGCGCCTCCGCCTCGGTAGCCCGGTCGACCGGGTTCGTCACGTCGATCGTGTACACCACCCGGAGCCCGCGCGACCGGTACAGTCCCACCACCTCGTCGAACTGCGCGTGCACCAGCGACTCGGCCGGTTGCCCCGCCAGCAGCGCGGTCCAGGGCGGCGACTCATGGATGATCGCCGCGTCGGCGCGGTCCATCCACAGGTCCAGCGCCTCCAGCGCCCGCACCAGGTCGGGGCTCGGCGGAAACGCCGAGAACCCCATCCGGTAGCGGCGCCCC
>JAGGAG010000190.1 GCA_017889745.1 Gemmatimonadota bacterium
GAAGGCGTACCGGATCACCCGCTCGCAGCCCACGCGCGTCACCACCGCAATCGACTCGCCCACCGCGCGCGGGTCGTCGCCGATCGGGATGAAGTGCTCGTACCCGACGTACAGGCCCTCGAGGTTCTCCCGGACCATGACGATGTCCACGTTCTCGAAGCGGCCCCCGGGGATGATGGTGCGGGCGGGCCGGACGTTGGCGTAGAGCTCGAATTCCTTCCGGAGGCCGACGTTGACGGAGCGGAAACCGGTGCCGACCGGTGTGGCCAGCGGGCCCTTGAGGGCCAGGCGGGTGCGCCGGATGCTCTCGATGGTGGCGTCGGGCAGCGGCGTGCCCGTCGCATCCACCGCCCCGACGCCGGCCAGCTCATGTTCCCATTCGAATGTCACGCCGCTCGCTGCCAGCACCTTTACCGTCTCGGCGGTAATCTCGGGCCCGATCCCATCACCCTGGATGAGCGTGGCCTGGTAGGTGGTCATTCGGGCAGCGACTCCGGCGGCACCATGATGGCGAACGCGGAACGAAGGGCCGCATCGGGCGTAACGCCCTTTCCGGTCGTGATCGTCCGGTACTTGATGTCCCCCAGCCGCGGATCCACCAGCACCACAGATACCTTCGCCAGCAGCATCCCGGTCGAGTCGCGGTCGAACACCACGCCCGCCGGGATGATGATGACGCGCGCATTGGTGACACCCGAGATGGCCCGGAGCTTCGATTCCAGCGGCTCGGGCACCTTCTTCTTGATCGCCGGATTGCGCATGGCGCCCTGCCCCATCAGGTCAGGGTCCGGGAAGTACCCCGAGCTTCGCACGTTGAGCTTGCGCAGTTCCGGCGGAAGCACCCACTTCGTCTCCAGCAGCACGCCCGTGAGGTAGTTGCCGAAGAGGGAGTCGAAGTGCCGCAGGCCGGCGGTCCGGTTCCAGTACAGCGCCAGCGCCGAGTCGCCCTTGAGGCTGGAATCGGCGCCGATGAACGTGATGGGGACGACCGCGACGATCTGGCCCGCGAGGGCCTGCACCCCGAGCACGCGGTCCTGGTACTGCTTCTGGTACTTCGACGACTGGGCGAGCAGCGGCACCGTCAGTCCGGCCAGCATCAGCAACGCCACCGACGTCGGCCGAGCCGTTCGCGACCTGCTGAAGAGCGTCACGTGAGACCTTTCCGCACAATCCTGGACCCGGAGCCGCGTAGGCGCGGTTCCGGCAATCAGGGCGGAAACTAATCGGGGGCGAAACGGAGTGTCAGGACGGGCCGGTTATTCGAGCGAGAGGCCGCCGTCCACGACCAGGGTCTGCCCGGTGACATGCCGGGCGGCATCGCTGCAGAGGAACGAGATGACCTGCGCGACCTCCTTGGGCTCGGCGAGGCGTCCGAGCACCGAGTGCCTCTGCGCCCGCTCGGCGACCTCCTGCGGCAGCATCGCCATGCGCTCGGTGCGGATGAAACCCGGCGCGACCGCGTTCACGTTGATGTTCGCCGAACCCAGTTCCATCGCCGCGGCCCGGGTCAGGCCCTCGAGCGCCGCCTTGCTCGCCGCGTAGTTGGCGACGCCGAACCCGGGACGGCTGGCCTGGTGCGCGCTGACCGACACGATCTTGCCGTAGTGCTGGTGCCGGAGGTGCGGCGCCACCGCGCGGATGCAGTTGAACGCGCCGGTGACGTTGGTCTCCATGACCTCGCGCCACGACTCGTCGCTCATGCGCCAGAGGGCGCCGTCGTGCGCGATGCCGGCGTTGTTGACGAGGAAGTGGAGTCCACCGAGGCGGGTCCGCGTATCGATGACGAAGCGATCGACCGCAACGGGGTCGCGAACGTCGCAGCGCGCCGCGTGTACCCGCACGCCGAATGAGGAGATCGTGGTCTCGGTGAGCAGCGCCTGCTCGCTCACGTCGCGGCCGGGAAGGTTCACATAGCAGAACGCCACGTCGCAGCCGAGCCGGGCAAACTCGAGACAGATGGCCCGTCCCAGCCCCGTGGCACCCCCGGTGACCATGGCCACCTTGCCCGGAAAGCCTTCGGCAATGGGTCGAGGCAGGGGTTGCTCCATGGTGGTGACGGATGCTTCGGGGCTGGCTTTCCATGCCTGGTCGGCAGGGCGCGGATTCATGGGCATGGGACACCGAAGGTACGGCCCGAACTGGGACCCGGCAAGCTACATTGCGGGCCATGACCTCCCTGCTCTGGCTGCTGGCCGCGCTGGCGGGTGCGGGCGGATGGGCGGTGCTGGCGCTGGCCCGCGGCGAGTCGGTGAGTGCCGGGTGGCTCATCGCGGCGGCGGTGGGCACCTACTGCATCGCCTACCGTTTCTACGGCCGCTTCCTGGCCTCGCGCGTCACCGGTCTCGACGACCGCCGCGCCACCCCCGCCGAGCGACTGGCCAACGGCCGTGACTTCGTGCCCACCGGCAGGTGGGTCCTCTTCGGCCATCACTTCGCCGCGATTGCGGGGGCCGGCCCCCTCGTCGGCCCGGTGCTCGCCGCCCAGTTCGGCTACCTCCCCGGCACCCTCTGGATCGTGTTCGGCGTCGTCATCGCCGGCGCGGTGCAGGACTACGTCATCCTCTTCGCCTCGATGCGTCGCGACGGCAGGTCACTGGGCCGGATGGCGCGCGACGAGATCGGTCCGGTCACCGGGATCCTGGCCATGGTGGCCATCCTGGCGATCATGGTGATCCTGCTCGCCGTGCTCGCGCTGGTGGTGACCCGCTCGCTCGCGGAGAGCCCGTGGGGCGTGTTCACCATCGCCTGCACCATCCCCATCGCGATCCTGATGGGCTTCTGGATGGAGCGCTGGCGCCCGGGCCGGACGCTCGAGGCCTCGGCCATCGGCGTGCTCCTGCTCATCGCCGCGCTGATCGGCGGACGCTGGGTCGCTGCGTCGCCGGCGCTGGCACCGCTCTTCACCTGGCCCGCCGAGACCATCGCGTGGGGCATCGTGGGCTACGGATTCCTCGCCTCGGTGCTGCCGGTGTGGATGCTCCTCTGCCCGCGGGACTACCTCTCCACTTTCATGAAGATCGGGACCATCACGCTGCTCGCGGCCGGGCTCATCGTGGTGCACCCGCCGCTGCAGATGCCCGCCTTCACCCGGTTCATCGACGGGAGCGGCCCCGTCTTCGCGGGCAAGCTCTTCCCCTTCGTGTTCATCACCATCGCCTGCGGCGCCATCAGCGGCTTCCATGCGCTCATCGCGTCGGGAACGACGCCCAAGATGCTGCGGCGGGAGGGCGATGCCCGCCTCATCGGCTACGGCGGCATGCTGATGGAGTCGTTCGTGGCCGTGATGGCCATGGCCGCCGCCGCCGCGCTCGACCCCGGCACCTACTTCGCCATGAACGTGCCGCTCGCCGCCCTCGGCGGCTCGGTGGAATCGGCCGCGACCGTCATCCAGGGCTGGGGCTTCCATTTTTCCCCCGCCGACTTCCACGCGCTCACCGCGTCGGTGGGCGAGCAGACCCTGCTCTCGCGCACCGGCGGCGCCGCCACCCTCGCGGTCGGCATCGCACAGGTGTTCAGCACGGCGTTCGGCGGCGGGCTCATGGGGCTCTGGTACCACTTCGCCATCATGTTCGAGGCGCTGTTCATCCTCACCACCGTGGATGCCGGCACCCGCGTCGGGCGTTTCATGCTGCAGGAGCTGCTGGGCCACGTCTGGGCGCCGCTGGGCCGCACGTCGTGGTATCCGAGCAGCGTCATCGCCTCGGCCGTCATCGTTGCCGGCTGGGGCTACTTCCTCATCCAGGGCGTCATCGATCCCAACGGCGGCATCAACTCCCTCTGGCCGCTGTTCGGCATCAGCAACCAGCTGCTCGCGACCGTCGCGCTCTGCGTCGGGACCACCGTGATCGTGAAGGCGGGGAAGGCGCGCTACGCCTGGGTCACGCTGCTGCCGCTCACCTGGCTGCTGACGGTGACCTGTACCGCGAGCTGGCAGAAGGTGCTCTCACCCGATCCCAGGCTGGGCTTCCTCGCGCTCGCGGAACGCACGCTGGCCATGGTGAACGCGGGAGAGATGGCGCCCGAGCTGGGGCGCCAGGTGGCCTTCAATGCGCGGCTCGATGCACTGCTCACCACCTTGTTCGTGTCCGTGACGCTGCTGGTGGTGGCGGTGTCGGTGCGCGAGTGGATCCTGGTGATCCGGGGCCGGAAGCCGGCCCGCTCCCTGGAGACCCCCTTCGAGGAAACGGCCTATGCCGGGTGAGCCGTCAGTCGGCAGTCGGCAGTC
>JAGGAG010000013.1 GCA_017889745.1 Gemmatimonadota bacterium
AGGAGTGGGGCGTCATTCTCGACCTGATCCGCGCCGAGCAGAAGAACAACCCGGGCCGCTGGACCAAGGTCGTGGCCGCGATTCGTGGCGTGTCGGAGGAAACCACCACGGGCGTGCACCGGCTGTACGAGATGATGCAGGCCGGCACGCTGGCGTTCCCGGCCATCAACGTGAACGATTCGGTGACGAAGTCGAAGTTCGACAACCTGTACGGCTGCCGGCACTCCCTCACCGACGGCATCCTGCGGGCCAGCGACGTGATGCTGGCCGGCAAGGTGGCGGTGGTGCTGGGTTACGGCGACGTGGGCAAGGGTTGCTGCCAGGCCCTCAAGGGGCAGGGCGCGCGCGTGGTCGTGGCCGAGATCGACCCGATCTGCGCGCTGCAGGCGGCGATGGAAGGTTACCAGGTCACGACGCTGGAGGAGGTGGTGTCGACCGCCGACATCTTCATCACGGCGACCGGCAACAAGGACATCATCACCGTGGAGCACATGCGCCGCATGAAGGACAAGGCGATCGTGGGGAACATCGGCCACTTCGACAACGAGATCGACATGGCCGGGCTCAAGAAACAGGGGATCAAGCGGAACAACATCAAGCCGCAGTACGACGAGTTCGTCTTCCCCGACGGGCACGGCGTGCTCATCCTGGCCGAAGGCCGCCTGCTCAACCTGGGCTGCGCCACGGGCCACCCGAGCTTCGTGATGTCGGCCAGCTTCACCAACCAGGTGATGGCGCAGATCGAGCTGCACACGAACAACGCGAGGTACGAGAAGAAGGTCTACACGCTGCCAAAGCACCTCGACGAGAAGGTGGCGCGGCTGCACCTCGACAAGCTCGGCGTCAAGCTGACGAAGCTGACGAAGGACCAGGCGGATTACATCGGCGTGCCAGTGGATGGCCCATACAAGCCAGAGCACTACCGGTACTAGGGCGTGAGGGCGTGAAGAAGACGCTCGCACTCCTGGCGCTCCTCGCGGCGGCGGGCACCCCGGTGCCTGCCGCCGCGCAGCGTGAGCCCCGGCCCCGGCGGGACGCCGCCCTCGAGGCGAAGCTCCAGCAGCTGGTCACCCCGTTTCACGGCACGGTCGGCATCTACGTGCGGCACCTCAGGAGCGGCCGCTACGCGGCCATCCGGGCCGACGAGGTGTTCCCCACTGCGAGCATGATCAAGGTGCCGATCATGCTCACCCTCTTCCAGGAGATCGCGGACGGCCGCGTGGGGTGGCTCGACACCCTCACCTACCGCGACTCGCTCCTCTACGCCGGTGAGGACGACCTCCTGGGCAAGCTGCGCGACAGCACGCCCATTCCGCTCGCGCAGGTGGCGATGCTCATGATCACCACCAGCGACAACACCGCCTCACTCTGGCTGCAGAAGCTGGTGGGAACCGGCACCGCGATCAACGCCTGGCTGGCCGGGCATGGGTTCGACTCGACGCGGGTGAACTCGCGGACACCGGGCCGGGAGGGCGCCCGCTCAATGTACGGCTGGGGCCAGACCACGCCGCGCGAAATGGCCGGCCTGCTGGCGATGATCCGGGAGCAGCGCGCGGTGAGCCCGGCGGCCGACCAGGAGATGTACCGGATGCTCACGCGCATCTACTGGAACGGCGAGGCCCTGTCGCAGGTTCCGCCGTGGGTCCAGGCGGCGGCGAAGCAGGGCGCGGTGGACCATTCCCGCTCGGAAGTGATGCTTGTGAACGCGCCTTCGGGCGACTACGTGTTCTCGGTGATCACGAAGGGGCAGGCCGACACGACGTACACGAGCGCGAACGAAGGGCATGTCCTGCTGCGGCGGGTGTCGGCGCTCCTCTGGTCGACGTTCGAGCCGAAGCACCCGTGGACGCCGGCGCCCGGTGTGGAGCGCTTCAAACCGTAACGGGCTCGTCGGTCATGGGAACCCGGGCGGGGATGCTCGCACGGACCATCTCGCAGAACACGCGGGTGATGTCGGTGTCCACCTCCGTTCCGGCGCGCGACTCGAGGTAGGTCAGCGCTTTCTCCGGCTCCCAGGCGTCCCGGTAGGGCCGGTTCGTGCACAGCGCGTCATAGATGTCGCACACGTGCACGATGCGGCTGGCGTAGTGGCAGCTGCGGGTGAAGCGGAAGCTGGGATAGCCGCCGCCGTCGATGCACACGTGGTGCTCGTAGGCCACCACCGCCGCCACGCCGAGCCCGCGCTCGCGCGAGAGCACGATGCGGGCACCTTCCACCGGGTGCGCCTGGATGATCGCGCGCTCCTCATCGGACAGCTTGCCCGGCTTGGTGAGCACCTCCTTGGGAATGCGGATCTTGCCCAGGTCGTGCAGCAGGCCTGCCACGCCGAAGCTGCGCACTTCCTCCCGCCCGAGCCCCAGCCGTTCCGCCAGGCCCATCGCCAGCACCGAGACATTGCACGCGTGGGTCGTAGTGTACTGGTCGAAGCGCTTGAGGTCGAGCAGCGGAAGCAGCATGCGGTGCTCCATCTGCATCGCCACCGAGAGCGAGCGCACCACCGCCTCCACCTCGCCCATCGGAAGCCGCTCGCTGGTCGACACCTCGCCGTGGATCCAGTCGACGGTGGCTGCCTCGTCCTGCAGCGACAGCGAGCTGGCGAACCCGGCCAGCATCGACAGCGCTCCGGCCCCCGCCACAGGGCCGCTGCCGCCACCCACCTCGCGCACGAGCAGCGGACCGAACCTGATCGACGAGGCCACCATCTGGCGCGCCTCGGCCGAGGTCTCGGGCCGGCCATTGAGCCGGCGCCAGATGTCATCGACGAAGCGCGCGTACTCGTCGCTGGTGACACCGGCGTCGATCTCTATCCGCTCCACGCCCACACCGGCCAGGCGGGGCGCCCAGTCCCAGGCCCCGAGATCGGTGAGCGCGCGGTCGCCGACCACCGTCTCCGCGCCGACAAAGGAGACGTCGAAGCGCTCCTGTCCCTCGAGCAGGCGCACGAGCCGCTCGTAGGAGTTGTCGAGCGCGCGCTCGCGCGCGGGGTGCCCCTCGGCATACAGGTTCATGGTCGCGAGGCACTGCCCCAGCGAGATGAGGAAGCCGGCGGCGCTCATGCGACCGCCTGCCCGCTTGCGGCCGCGGCCAGCTCGGGGTCGCCGCTCTCCCCCGCCAGCTTGAGGGCATACGCCGCCTGCGGGTGCGTCCGCCACTTGCGCCCGAGCACCTCGAGCGCGGCCAGCATCTCCGGCGACTTGGGCGCAAGCCGCGGCCCGCGGAACAGCGTCCGTTTCGTCAGCACCCGCTCCAGCAACCAGTCGCGGGTGGCAGGCGTCGGCGCCTGGGCCAGCAGCCTGATGGCGCGGAGCCGCAGCTCCACCGGGCGCGCCGCATTGTTGATGAGCACCATGAGCCTGGTCACCGCCTGCCGCGGCAGGCCGCCGGCGGCGGCATCGAGGCCCAGCCGTACGACGCGCGGGTCGCTGTCGGCGAGCGCGAGATGGATCGCTTCCTCGCGTTCCTTCGGCTGGCGGACCATGACGCTCAAGGCCTGGAAGCGGACCGTCACCTCGGGATGCTCGGCGTAGGCACGCGCGTCGAACCCCGCCGGGAGGGTCTTGAGCCGGGCGAGCAGCGCGAGGAGGTTGCGCTGCACATACCACGGCACACGCGGCAGCCGCTCCGCGAGCAGCGGCCCGATCTCGGCACCCATCACCGCCAGCCGCTCCAGGATGAGCCTGCGGGTGCCCTGCGACTCGGAGATGGCGAGGGCGTCCAGCAGGCCGGCCGCGCCATCGGGACCGGTCTCGTCGAGCAGCCGCTGGCTGCCCACCGCGTCGATCGGCTCCTCGAGGAGCACGCGGCGGAGGATCTCGGGCGACCCGAGATGCCGACGGGCCAGCTTCACCGTGTCGGGCGCATCGGGCGCGCTGGCCAGCAGGTCGAGCAGCGGCACGAGCTCCCGGGCCTCGAGCATCAGCTCGATCGCCTCCAGCACATGATCGCCGGAGGCGTTCGTCTCCACGGCGATCTGCATGAGCCGCAGCCCCTCGCCCGAGAGGGGCACCGTGCCCTCCACCTTGGATACCTCGAACTGGCTCAGCTGGTCGAGCAGGCGCGTGTGCTCGAGCGGGTTGGGATCCTCGAGCGTCCAGTTGTCCACGATCTCGCGCGCGGCATCGCGCAGTTCGGTATCGCCCTGCGTGCCCGCATCGCCCGACACCTTGGCCTGTCCCGCAAGCTTCCGGAGCATGCGGACCATGAAGTGCGAGATGTTCTGCTCGTTCGACTCGCCCGCGGCCTTGAGCAGCTCTACCACCGTGTCCACCGGCAGCGCATCGACCGCCTCGGTCATGAGGACCCGACGGTCCTCCTGGTTCTGGCCGGTGAAGAGCCAGCTCAGCGCCTCCGGCGACAACTGCGACACGAGGGAGCGGACCTGGCCCTCGAGCGCCCGCCGCTCCGCACCCTCGGCGCCCCTGGCATAACGGCCGAGCCGCACCAGCATCTCGCCCACGTCGCGGGCGCTCCGGCGCTCCCGCGCGCAGGCGTTGATGCGACTTGCGAGCCGTTCGGGCTGGGCCTCGTCCTCGGAAACCGCGCCGTCACCCCCCTTGTCGAGCGTCGCCGCGGCCAGCATCAGCCAGAGCTTCTGCGCCGCCCCGTCGTCGGCCGTCTCGCCTCCGTCCTCGTCGGCGAGGGCGAGACGGCGGAACGCGGGGGGCACGATGTCGATGTGCGGCCACGTCGGCAGCGGCTCACCGTGGCCATGCAGCCGCTCGCGGAACAGCTGCGGATCGGCGCTCAGCTGCTGGAGCGCCTCGCTCAGCTCGTCGGCGGTGACGCCGCGTCGCAGCATGATGCCACCCACCTCGCGACGGTGCAGCCGCTCGGCAAGTTCCTTGACCACGGCATTGGTGCTGTCGGTGGGTACGCCATCGATGAGGAGGGTGCGCCTCGCCACGCCGATGCCGAGCGAGGCCCGTTCGGCGAACAGGGACTCCGTCGCCAGGGTAAGCGCCGAGTCGGCCGAGACGAGCGCTGGGTGGCCGGGAGGATAGGTGCCGTGCTTGTGCAGCGCGATGGACACACGAACCAGGAAGGCATTGATCGCGTCGGACGCCGGCGGGCGCTCGGGCGACGCGGGCACACTCGTCATGCGGCGCGACGCTGGAGTGCCATGGACGCCTGCACGACGATTGGCATGACCTTCAAGCTACGTACTTGCCTCGCATGAAGAAAGCGAGCACGGCACCCCTACGCGTGCGGTTCAGTGCGCCGGAGCGCCGGCGGGTGTCGGGGCGGACCGGGGAAACAGAGGATGGCCCCGATGGTGAGGAGCAGGAGGCAGCCGACGATCGCATACGTGACCAGCACAGCCGCGAGCGGCTCGTAGTCCATGGGACCCTCCCGGAGGGGGTACCCAGCGAATATGCGGGTTTGCGTGGGGACCCGCCACACGCGGCCGGGACTGGGGTGCCTAGAGCACCTGACGGAGTGCGGAGGCGCGGCGCGCGCCATAGGCAGCGAGAGCGGCGAGCGGAAGGCAGGCAAGCGCGATCACGGGTCGCTGCCGCTGCCACGCCAGGACCCCGATCTCCACCGCACCCAGTGCACAGAGGACGGCGGCGGTGCGCCAGAGGCGGTACAGCCGCAGGCGCTGCGCGCCCGCGTTCACCGGCGGGGCCACGCCTGGTTGCTCCGGTCGGCGTCGGGGAAGCGCTGCGCCGGGTCGATCTCCACCCGGGTGAAGTCGTCGGGCACCGCCATGCGGACGGAGACCTTCTTCTCGCCCTGGAACCAGACGTCGGCCGGCACCATGAGGCTGGTGGTGCTGCCGCGGGCACCACGAGCCACCAGCAGCACCGGCATGGGCGCCCTGCCCTTGTTCTCGACGGTGATGACGAGGGTGTCCTCGTTTGCCCGGACCACGTCGTCGATGGCCTGGTCGAGCTTCCACGTCTCGTAGTACCAGGTGCGCCAGAACCAGTCGAGGTCCTGGCCCGACACCGTGTTCATCGTGTTCCAGAAGTCGCTCGGCATCGGGTGGCGCCCGCTCCAGCGCGTCCCGTATTCCCTGAGCCCGCGCATCAGGGTCGAGTCGCCGATGATGCCGCCGAGGGCCACGAGCACGGTGGCCGGCTTGAAGTAGCTCGCGATGCCGTAGGCGTTGTAGTCGGGATACTTGTCGCCGTTGCGCATCATCTCGGTTTCCTTCCCGTAGCGCACGGCGCCCACGTAGTTGCGCCGGTTCTCGCCGACGTCATCGGCGTCGGGAAACTGGGCCTCGATGGCCACGGACTGGAAGTACTGCGCCATGCCCTCATCCATCCACGCGTAACGCTTCTCGTCGGAGCCCACCTGCATGGGGAACCACATGTGGGCGATCTCATGCGCTTCCACATCGAACAGGCTCCGCTCGGTCCAGTCGCCGCCGATGCAGGTCATCATCGGGTACTCCATGCCGCCACAGCTCGCCGGGCCATCCACCACCGTCATGTGCGGATACGGATACGGCCAGAGCACGCGGGAAAAGATGGCGATCGAGCGCGCAGCGTACGGCGCGCTCTCCCCCCAGCCGGAACGCCGCTGGTCGGGCCGGTAGAAGCTGTAGATCATCGTGGTGTCGGGCATGCTGCTGCCGCCACGAATGCCCACCGGTGCCGTCGTGGCATCCCACAGGTACAGGTTGGACGTCGCCCACGTCACGTCGCGGACGTTCTCCGCCTTGAAGCGCCAGGTGAGCTTTCCGTTCTTTCCCTTCATCGTGGCCTTTCCCGCGCCGCGATCACCCTCGCCGACCACGCCGACCAGCACACCGCCTGCACGGGCCCGCGCCAGCCGTGCGCGCGTACTGTCGCCGAGCACCTCGTCGGGGTTCTGCAGCGTGCCGGTGGACGCCACCAGCCACCCCTCGGGCACGGTCACGGCCACGTCGTAGTCGCCGTAGCCCATGTAGAACTCGGCGTTGCCGAGATAGGGATCGATCTGCCACCCGTTCACGTCGTCGTAGACGGCGACCTGCGGATACCAGTAGCTGAGTACGTAGGTCTCGCGGTCCTGGCCACCCCGGGGACCGTCCGGCGGGATGCGGAGGTTCCATGCGAACTCGAGCTCTACGCTCGCGCCCGGGAGGAGCGGCTTCGGCAGCCGCAGCGCCATGATGGTGCCCGAGACGGTCCAGCCCGCGCCAAACGCCGAGGAATCGAGCGACCGGCCCTCCACCGCGACCTTGGTGAAGATGATGCCGCCGAGCGCCGCGAGCACTGGCGTGTTCCGCTTCGCTTCGGGCGCGAAGAGGTTACCGTAGGCCTGGATGTAGATCGTCGGCAGCGTGTCCGGCGAGTTGTTGTGATAGGTCACCGTCCCGTGCCCGTTCAGGCGCTTGCTGACCTGGTTGAGCTCCGCCTCCATATGGTACTCGGCGCGCTGCTGCCAGTAGGCGGGACCGGGTTCGCCGGTGCGCGTGCGGGTGCCGCGCGCCACGGCGCTGTCGAAAGCGCCCCAGACGGGCAGCGCGAAGGCGCGCATGCTCTCCGCCCGCGGTGCCTGGGGCTGGGCGGGCTTCGCCTCCGCCGGCTTGGGCGGTGCTGCGGCCGGAGCGGGCCGGGGGACGGGACCTGCAATGGACGATGACGGCTGCGTGCTGCAGGCAGCCGCGAGCAGGCTGCACCACAGGGCGAGGCCGGTACGATACAGGGTCACTGGGCGATGCTCGGGCATGGGTTCGTGAGCGAGGTTCGACAGCGGGACAACCCCCGGCGGGGCAACGGGATATGCGTCTGGAAGGAGCCGCAACCGGACCTCTATGGTAAACGGGTCGTCCGCCACCAGTCAGGGGAGACGTTCCGCCGCCGGCTCGGTTGCACCCTGCAGTGGCGCCGGCGCCGGCGCGGCCTGGTTACCCGCGCGGCGGAGGTGCCAGGCGCGGGTGATGGACCCGATGGCGAGCCAGAGTGCGAGCAACGCCACCGGTACCGCCACAACGCGGGGCCAGATGAAGGCCAGGGCCGCGATGGCGACGAGGAGCACGCCCATCGAGCCCATGAGCCGACTCTCCGCCGGACCAAGTTCACGCCGGTTGGCGATGGCGGCGCCAACCGTGTTTACCCAGCGCACCGCACTCGTCGCCGCGCGGCTCGAGGTTCCCCTGCGCAGGCGGTGCCAGCGCCGGTGGCCAGCGGGATGGATGATCGGCTGCACCCGCGACCGCTTCGACAGCACGATCTCCGTGGCGTTGCCCAGGTCCTCGAGGTAGATCGCCTCGAGCTCACGGGCAAAGCCGGCGTCTTCGACCGCGACGTCGAGTTCGTAGTTCCCCAGCCAGCTCTGCAGGTTGAGGTTCGTCGAGCCGACCCGGGCCCATTGCCCATCGACGACCGAGGTCTTGGCGTGCAGCATGGAGCCGTTCCACTCGAAGACCCGCACACCCGCCTCGAGCAGCGGACGGTAGCCGGAGCGCGAGAGCGGGCTCACGAGCGGCACGTCGCTTGATCCGGGGACGAGCAGGCGCACGTCCACGCCATCGCGCGCGGCGGTGCACAGTGCCTGCACGTACGTCGGCAAGCCCACGAAGTAGGCATCGGTGAGCCAGAGCGTCTTCTGCGCCAGGGACGACATCGTGAGATCGAGCCGGTAGACGCCGGTCGTGGCGGGCGCGGTGGCGATGACGCGCAGCGCCATGTCGCCGCAAGGCGCGATGGATGCCGGCGGCGTGAGATCGGCAACGGGGATCGGCTCACCGGTAATGGCCCACACCTCGGCGAAGGCCGCTTCGAGGTCGACCAACGCGGGGCCCTCGAGCGCCACGCCCATGTCGCGCCAGGGGTCAAGTCCCTTCGATGCGTCCCCCTCCCAGCGGGCGCTGAGGCAGAGGCCGGTGACGAACCCGATGCGGCCGTCGACGGCGAGCATCTTCCGGTGATCGCGCGTGAGCCAGCCGAACGGGTTGTCTATCCGGGCCGGGTTGAAGCAGCGCACTTCCACGCCGGCGTCGCGCAGCACACCGTAGAAGCGGGATCCCGACTCGCCGAGGCAGCCGACCCAGTCGTACAGCAGCCGCACCTTCACGCCGGCCCGGGCCTTGGCCGCCAGCGCCTCGGCGAAGCGCCGGCCGGTGCGATCGTCGGAGATGATGTAGCACTCGAAGCAGATGGTGCGCTCGGCGCTCTCGATGGCGTGCATCCACTCGGGAAAATTTCCGGCCGCGTCGCGGAGGATCCGCACCCGGTTGCCCTCGACCAGTGGCGCGCCGGCCGAGCGCGACAGCAACTGCGCCGCATAGGCGCGGAGCGGCGACGCCGGACGCGGCTTGATGGCGGTCACGGCATCGCCCCATGCTGGTGCGCGCCGCCCGTGGCCCGCATGCCGCTCCCGATCCACCCCTCGCGCATGGCGATCGACCAGAGCCCCACGATCAGCATTCCCGCGGCCAGCAGGCGGCGGGGCCAGAGCCCGTGCCGCAGCGCACGCCCCAGCCCGGCCGCGAGCATCGCGAGCGCGGGAACGGTGCCGAGCCCGAAGAGGACCATGGCCAGTGCGCCGAGGGGCACGTTGCCGAGCGCGACCGGGAGTGCCAGCGCGGCGTAGACCAGGCCGCATGGAAGCAGCCCGTTGGCCATGCCGAAGAGGTAGCGCGATGCGGGTGCATCGCGGGAGAGGAGCCGGGTCATCGTGCCGCCCACGCCGGGAATGGCGAGCCGCGGTTCCGGCAGCAGCCCGGCCAGCGCCCCGGCGAACCACACGAGCAGCACCGCCGACACCGCGGCGGACACCCAGGGTGGCCCGGGCAGGGCGCGACCCAGTAGCGCGGCCACCGACCCGAGCCCAGCATAGGTGGTGAGCCGACCGAGGTGCCAGGCGATGGCGCCCCCGTGCGTGCGGGAACATGCGGCTGCGAACCCCCCGCACATGGCGATGCAATGGGGGCTTCCGATCAGTCCCGCGAGCAAGGCGCCGAGCAGCAGGGACGTCATGTGGCGGGGAAACCGGAGTATGAAGAGTTATTCACGAAGTCTTGCCCGTGACTACAGGTTGCCACCGTAGTATATCCGACGAGTCCGGCGGCCCGGCCCGGCCGGGCAGCTAGCTGTTCACGTCCATCATACCCCTACCCGGCGGTTTAAATCGTGGCCACTGTCCCGAGTCCGGACGCGACCCCTTCGCAGGCGGCGCCCGCCCGCGCGCTGTCGGCCGGCGTGTACGACGACGCCATCGTCAAGCTGTTCTTCACGGCGACCGTGACCTGGGCGCTGGTCGGCATGCTCCTGGGCGTCTTTATCGCGCTCGAGCTCGCCTGGTGGCCCGCCAACGCGGGGATCGCGCAGCTCACCTTCGGGCGGCTGCGTCCGCTGCATACCAACGCAGTGATCTTCGCCTTCTGCGGCAACATCTGCTTCACCGGCATCTACTACTCGATGCAGCGGCTGCTGAAGACGCGGATGTGGAACGACACGCTGTCCCGGCTGCACTTCTGGGGCTGGCAGCTCATCATCGTGTCGGCCGCCTTGACGCTGCCCTTCGGCCTGACGCAATCACACGAGTATGCCGAGCTGATCTGGCCGATCGACTGGGCCATCACGATCGTCTGGGTGATCTTCGCGATCAACTTCTTCGGCACGATCGCCGTCCGGAAGGTCGATCACCTGTACGTGGCCATCTGGTTCTACATGTCCTTCGTGATCACGATTGCCGTGCTGCACATCGTGAACAACCTCCAGATCCCTGCCACCCTCACCCGTTCATACCCGGTCTTCGGCGGGCTGACCGACGCCCTGGTGCAGTGGTGGTACGGCCACAACGCCGTGGCGTTCTTCCTGACCACGCCGTTCCTGGGGCTCATGTACTATTTCCTGCCCCGGGCCGTCGAGAAGCCGGTCTACAGCTACCGGCTGTCGATCATCCACTTCTGGTCGCTGGTATTCCTCTACATCTGGGCCGGCCCGCACCACCTGCTCTATTCCGCGGTGCCGGAGTGGGCGCAGACCCTGGGCATGGTGTTCAGCATCATGCTGATCGCGCCGTCCTGGGGCGGCATGATCAACGGCCTGCTGACGCTTCGCGGGGCGTGGGACCGGGTGCGTACCGACCCGATCCTCAAGTTCATGGTGGTGGCCGTGAGCTTCTACGGCATGGCGACGTTCGAGGGACCGCTGCTGTCGATCCGCGCGGTGAACGCGCTGGGCCACTACACCAACTGGATCATCGGGCACGTCCACAGCGGCGCGCTCGGCTGGAACGGCATGCTGTCGTTCGCGATCCTGTACTGGCTGTATCCCCGGCTCTTCGGCCGTCCGCTGGCGAAGCCGGAGTGGGTCACCACCCACTTCTGGATCGCGACCACGGGCATCGTGCTGTACACCGTCTCGATGTGGGCGGGCGGCCTGACCGAGGGCCTGTTCTGGCGCGCCATCGATGCCACCACCGGCCAGCTTCGGTACCCGGTCTGGGCGTACGTGGTGGAGAAGCTGGCGCCGTTCTACTGGATGCGCCTGGCCGGCGGCACCCTTTTCTTCGGCGGGGTGGTGCTCATGGCACTCAACTTCATCATCTCGGCCCGCGCGGCGCGCGCCACGACACCCGCGACCGGCGACGTCCTGCCGGCCCGCGCCTAGGCAAGGGGACCACCATGGCGGAAGCACAGAAGGACTCCTGGCACCGGCGGGTCATCGAGGCGAAGGGGGGCACGATGGCGATCTTCACCGCCATCGCGATCTCGGTCGGCGGCCTGGTAGAGATCACCCCGATGTTCAGCGCCAAGCTGGGGCCGGAGCATCTTGCCGGCGTCACCCCGCTGACGCCGCTCGAGGCGGCGGGCCGCGACATCTACATCCGCGAGGGCTGCTTCACCTGCCACTCGCAGATGATCCGGCCCACCCGCGCCGAGATGCTGCGGTATGGCGAGTGGACCCGCGCCGGCGAATACGAGTACGACCATCCCTTCCTGCTCGGGTCGCGGCGCATCGGGCCCGACCTGCAGCGGGTGGGCGGGAAGTATCCTGACGCCTGGCACTACCAGCACATGAAGGACCCGCGCAGCACGTCGCCCGGGAGCGTCATGCCGACCTATCCGTGGCTCTATACCGCCAAGGTCGACCCTCTCGAAGTGGCCGCAACGGTTCGCACGCTGCGCAAGGTCGGGGTGCCGTACGACGACCAGACCATCGCCGACATTCCGCAGCAGATACAGGCGGAGGGCACCGCGATCGTCGCGAGCCTCAAGACCGGCGGGTTCACCGCCGCACCGGACGACGAGATCGTCGCGTTGATCGCCTACCTGCAGCGCCTGGGCAAGGACGGCACGGCGGCGATCAAGGCCGGCGCCACCAAGGCACCGGCGCCATGAACCCGCTCATCCGGGAGGCGGCCGAGAGCGTGCAGGGCGGGTGGCTGCTCGGGGTCATGACGGTGGTCTTTTTCACCTGCTTCGTCGCATGGATCGCATGGGCCTGGGCGCCACGGAATCGCGCCCGCCTGGAGGAGGCGGCGCGGCAGCCTTTTACGGATGGAGGCGACCAGTGAGCAAGAAGGAACGCGACCAGATCCTGGGTCACGGGGCCGAGAGCGACGGCATCGAGGAGTACGATAACCCGATGCCCAACTGGTGGGTGGGGCTCTTCTACGCCACGATCGTGTGGGCCGCCGGATACGTTGCGTACTACCACTTCATCGCGAAGAAGTCCTACGTGAGGGAGCTGGCGGCACAGATGGCCGAGGCGGAGCAGCGGTGGCCCCGGTCGACCCAGCTCGCGAAGGTCGAGATGACACCCGCGGCCATCGCGGCGGGCGAGGTAGTGTTCCAGGCCAACTGCGCGGCTTGCCACGGTGCCGCCCTCCAGGGCGGTATCGGCCCCAACCTGGTGGACACCACCTGGATCCATGGGAGCACGCCGGAGGAGATCGTCGCGACGATCACGAACGGGGTGGCGGCCAAGGGCATGCCGACGTGGGGGCCGATCCTCGGCAATGAAAAGGTCGGGGAAGTGGCAGCATATATCATTTCGAAGGGCCAGGCGCCGCAGTAGGCCTGTACCCTTCACGGGAATAGAGGGAGGCAGTACATGACGAGCCTGCTGGCGAAGCTCGGCTTCGCCGAGGGGGTTCGGGCGTGGGTATACCCGCAGTCGATCGGGGGACGGTTCCAGCGCCTGCACCGCATCAGCGGGGTGATCCTGCTGGCCATCCTGCTGGGCGTCCCCTGGATCCGCATCGGCGGTTACCCGTTGCTCCAGGCGGACATCCCGGGACGACGGCTGTACGCGTTCGGCGCCATCTACACGGCGTCGGACACGGTGCTGGTCCTGATCCTGTCGCTGTCGCTCGCATTCGCACTCTTCTTCTTCACGTCGCTCTTCGGGCGGCTGTGGTGCGGGTACGCCTGCCCCCAGACGGTCTTCCTCGAGGAGCTGATCCGTCCGATCGAGATGTTCTTCGAGGGCGACCGCAACGCCCGCATGAAGCGGGATGCCGGACCGCTCACGACCGATCGCGTGCTCCGCCGGCTGGGCAAGTGGGTGGTCTTCGCCCTGGTGGCCGTCATCGGGGCCGCGTCCTTCGTGGGGTACTTCACCGACGCGAAGCTCATCTGGACCCTGCGGGCCGGTTCCACCAGCTACGCGTTCACTGGCGTCATGGCGGCGATCGCGTTCCTCGACTTCGCCTGGTTCCGGGAGCAGTTCTGCATCTACCTCTGCCCGTACGCCCGGTTCCAGGGCGTGATGACCGACGACCACACGCTGCAGATCACCTACGAGACCGGCCGGGGCGAGCCGCGGGGCGGCGCCGACGCGAAGGTGGACGGCCGCTGCGTGGCCTGCAACCTCTGCGTCAATGTCTGCCCCACCGGGATCGACATCCGCGACGGCTACCAGCTCGAGTGCATCGGCTGCGCGCGGTGCATCGACGCCTGTGACCACGTGATGGAGAAGCTCGGGCACCCGGGCCTCATCGTGTATGGCACCGAAGCGGAGGCGCGGGGCGAGGTCCGCAGCCTGCTGCGGCCGCGGCCGCTGGTCTATGGCGGCCTCATCACGGCGCTCGCCGTTTCCGCGGTCCTCGTGCTCCGGGCCCACGTCAGCTTCGAGGCCGAGCTCTCGCGGAGCCCGGGCTCGACCTTCGTGCTGGACGACGACGACACGATCCGGAACACGTACCTGCTCACCATCGGCAACAACGACCCGCGGCCCGGGGCCGACCCGTACACCGTCACGGTGGAGGGTCTGCCCGGCGCGCAGGTGATCGCGCCGCCGATGCAGCTCGGCACCAGCGAGGACCGCACGATCCCGGTGGTGGTCCGGCTGCCGCGCGACCGCGGGGTCGCGCGCACGATTCCCTTCCAGTTCCGCATCACCGGGCCGCACGATGCCCGGCTGCTGGCCGCCACTTTCATGACGCCCGGGCGCGGCGCCGACGAGGAGCACGATCACCATGAGCACGACTGACCGCCGCTGGCCCATCGGCCTGCTGATCGCCTTCGTCGTGATGGCCCTGGTGAACGGCGCGTTCGTGTGGGTCGCACTGAGCGGGCGCGATCCCGTCGCCGAGTCCTACCTGACGGAGCCGCGTTGAGCGGGATCGGCGCCGGCTGCGTCCACTGTGGCGCGGCGCTCGAGGCGCGCGAGGAGCGCTTCTGCTGCACCGGCTGCGAGATGGCCTATGCCATCATCCAGGGCGCGGGCCTCGGGCGGTATTACGAGGACCGCGAGGCGTGCGCGCCCCGACCGGGGGCGGCACCGGGCGGCTGGATCGCGGTGCCCACCACGCAGGGGGCCAACGGTGTGGAGGAAGTGCGGATCCAGGTGGACGGCCTGCGCTGCGCCTCGTGCGTCTGGGTCATCGAACAGGTGCTGGAACGCACGCCGGGCGTGGAGCACGTGATGGTGAGCTACGCCACCGGCCGGGCGTCGATCCGGTGGGACCCGCGCCGCATCGATCTCACGGCACTGGCGGGCCGGATCGCGGCCCTGGGGTATCGCCCGCGCGCGCTGGGTGAGGAAGCACCGCCCGACCGCGACCTGCTGGTGCGCCTTGGCGTGGCCGCCTTCTGCGCGATGAACCTGATGCTGCTCTACGCCTCGCTCTACACCGGCTGGTTCGATGCGATGGAGCCGCGGTTCGCGGCGCTGTTCCGCTGGCTCGCGCTCGTGCTGGCCACGCCCGTCGCCTTCTGGTGCGCGGCGCCATTCTTCTCCGGCGCGGCGGCCGGCCTCCGGCGGCGGGTGCTGCACATGGACCTGCCGATCGCGCTGGGCGTGGCCATCCTCTACGGCCACGGCGTGGTCACCACGATCACCGGGCACGAGGGCTACCTCGACTCGCTCGGCATGCTGGTGGCGCTGCTGCTGGCCGGGCGCATGCTCGAGAGCCGCGGCCGGCGCCGAGCGGTGGAAGCGGCGATGTCGCTGGCGGCCACCGCGCCCCGCACGGCACGGCGGCAGGCCGGCACGCGACTCGAAACCGTCGAAGCCGCAGCACTCCGCGCCGGCGACCTGATCGACGTGGGCAGCGGCGAGGAGTTCGCCGCCGACGGCGTGGTGACGGAGGGCGCGGGCCAGGTACGCATGGCACTCCTCACCGGCGAAGCGGAGCCGGTGCCGGTGGCGCCGGGCGACCGCGTGGTAGCCGGCTCGATCCTGCTCGACGGCGCGCTCACGGTGCAGGTGGAAGCGGTCGGCAGCGGCACGATGCTGAACCGCATGGCGGCACAGCTGGAGCAGGCGGCCGACCGGGGAATGCGTCCCAGCGCGGCGGATCGCATCGCGCCCTGGTTCACGGCCGCGACGCTGGTCATTGCCACGGCCACCTGCGTGGGGTGGTGGCTCACCCGCGGGGCCGACGTGGCGCTGACGCGCACCGTGGCCGTGCTGGTGGTGGCGTGTCCCTGTGCACTGGCACTGTCGCAGCCGCTCGCCGCCGCGGCCGGCCTCGGCGCCGCGGCACGACGGGGGCTGCTGTTCCGCTCGGCAGACGCACTGCTCGACCTGGGCGACGTGGACGTGGTCGCGTTCGACAAGACCGGCACCGTCACGGCCGGGACGGTGGCGGTCCTGGAAGCCGACGACAGCGCGCTCCGTATCGCGGCAGGCCTCGAGCGATACAGCATGCACCCGATCGCGCGGGCGATCGTGGAGGAGGCGATCAGCCGGGACATCGCGCTGCCGCGGGGGGAGAACGTGCGCGAGGAAGTGAGTGTCGGCGTGCGCGGCCGCGTCGACGGCGTGCAATGGCAGCTCGCATCGGGCGGACCCGGCTCACTCCTCCTGAGCGACGAGACCGGCCGGCATCACCGCATCCGGCTGGGCGACGTCATCCGCCCCGATGCCGCCGACACGGTGCAGCAGCTCGAGGCGCAGGGGCTCGAGGTGGCCCTCCTGACCGGCGATCACGCCGAGGTGGCCGGCCGCATCGCGGCGGCGGCAGGCATCGGGACCGTCGTGTCGCGCAGCAACCCGGAGCAGAAGGCGGCATGGATCGGGGAAGAGCAGCGGCGCGGGCGCCGGGTGCTCTTCGCCGGCGACGGGCTCAACGACGGCCCCGCGCTCGCGGCGGCCGACGTGGGCATCGCGATGGGCAGCGGTGCCGCCAGCAGCGTGCTGGTGGCCGACGGCGTGATCGCGCGGCCGTCACTGGCGCCGATCCTGGCGGCGCGGCGCGCGGCACGGGCCTGCCGGCAGATCATCCGCAGCAACCAGCGACGGTCGCTGGCCTACAACGTGGTCGCGGTGTCCGCCGCCGCCGCGGGATTCGTCAACCCGCTGGTCGCGGCCCTGCTGATGCCGCTGTCCAGCGGCCTGGTGATCTGGGGGGCGCTGCAGGTGGAGCGCCGGGTGCGGGAGGGCGACCGGTGAACGCGGTGCTTTTCCTGCTGCCGATCGCGGTCCTGCTTGGGGGCCTCTTTGCCGCGCTCTTCCTGCGGGCGGTGAAGAAGGGCCAGTTCGACGACCTCGACGACCCGCCTCAGCGCATGCTGCAGGAGAAGGACTGACCTTCCCCCGCTGAAACGAACGGCCGCGTCCCTCCGTCCGGCTTGCGACCCATGACCGGAACCGGAATGCGCGCATCGAGACATCCCTGCCTCGTCCTCCTGCTGGCCGTTCTCCTCCCTTCGCTCGCCGCCGCGCAGTCCGTCATGCAGATCACCACCGTGCCGCTGCGCCCGGGGATCTGGGTGCTCTCCGGGTTTGCCAACGGGAACATCCTGGTGCACGACGACGGCACCGACGTGCTCATCGTGGACGCACAGAGTGAGCGGCGAGTCGGGCTCGCCGATTCGGCCCTCCGCGCGCTCACGGCCCGGCCGGTGCACACCGTCGTCACGACGCACTATCACGATGACCATATCGGGGGCAATCCGCACTGGCGGGCGCAGGGGGCGCGGCTCATCGCGCAGTGCAATGTCGCGGTGCAGGCGAGGAAGGACACGACCATCACCGAGTGGCGTGAATGGCACCGCGCCCCCGCCCCGGCGGACGCCCTGCCGGCCGAGTGCCTGGAGGACAGCCTCACGCTCGAGCGGGCCGGCGACCAGGCCGTGCTGCGCCACGTGGCGTCGGCGCACACCGATGGCGACCTGGTCATCTGGCTGCCCCGCGCCAACGTCCTGCACATGGGCGACGTGCTCGAGCTGGGCGCGCCGCCGTTCATCGACTGGTGGACCGGCGGAAGCTGGGAGGGAATGCTGGCGGCGGTGGATGCAGGCCTCGCCATCGCGAACGCGGAGACGATCATCGTGCCGGGTCACGGACCGCCCACGGACCGCGCCGGCATGGTGGCCTATCGTGACATGCTGCAGACGGTGGGGCAGCGGGTGCGTGACGCGGTACAGCGGGGGGAATCGATGGCGGCGATCGTGGCCGCCAGGCCCGCGGCAGGCTATGAGGAATCGTTCGGCAGCCCGTCGCGCACCGACCAGTTCGTGCAGCTGCTGGTGGTGGGCTTTTCCCGTCAGAGCGCGGTGAGGTAGCGCTCCTCGAGCACGCGGCGGTGGTGGATCTCGTGGCCGGCGATGATCCAGGCCGCCGCGCGCGCACTCAGCGGGTGCTTGCTGGCGACACCCCGGCGCTCCCAGGCCTTCGGGGGAAGCACCTTCAGGAGCGCCAGCGTCGCGGCGCGCACCGCCACGAACTCATCGAGCAGCCAGGCAAGCGGCACCCGGTCGGATTCCTGCGCGGGCGTGTAGCTGTTCTCGTCGAAACCGGGCAGCGGGCCCGCGTCGCCGCGCGCAAAGGCCAGGAGCCGGTAGGTGAAGATCCGCTCCGTGTCGGACATGTGCCCGAGGACTTCCTTGATGCTCCACTTCCCCTCCGCGTAACGGTACCCGGCCCGCTCCTCGGTGACCCTCGCGAGCGCCTTCCGCGTGGTGCCGATCCCGGATTCGAGCACGGCGATCACGTCGCCGTCCGGCACCTTGTCGATGTAGGTGGCGAAGTAGGGCAGGAACTCGCCAGCGGCGGGACGGGTAGCGGAAGGGGCAGTCATGCAGCCAATCTACGATGGCTCCAATGTCAGTCAATCGGCGCACGGAGTGGTCTTCCCGACGCAAGGAGGCCGGTCATGCAGCTCAGGAAGGTGGTCCCGATCATCGCGGTGGACGCGATCGAACCCTGCCTCCCCTTCTGGACCGACAGGCTCGGATTCGCCGTCACGGTGCAGGTGCCACACGGGGACAGGATCGGCTTCGCGATCCTGGTGAAGGACGGCTGCGAGGTGATGTACCAGTCACGCGCCAGCATGGATGCCGACGTGCCGGGCGTGGCGGCCAGCTCCGCGGGCCATGGCATCACGCTCTACATCGACGTAGACGACATCAACGCCGTCGAGCGGGTCGTGGCGGGACTCGAGGTCGTGGTCCCGCGCCGCACCACCTTCTACGGCGCGGAGGAGATCTTCGTGCGGGCGCCCTGCGGCACGGTGGTGGGATTTTCCCAGCCGGGCGCCGACGCCTGAGCGTCACGGTGCGGCGGTGAGCACCTGCCGGGCGGCCAGCAGCGCCTGGTCATAGGCGGACTCAAGGCCGGCGTTGGAGCCCCTGCAGCCTGCAATGACGCGCTCGGTCCAGTCGAGGTAGTCTCGCCTCCGCTCCACGCTCCAGCCGTGCGGGGGGTCCGCCACCATGTCACGCACATTGCAGATCTTGTCGGCCAGCCGGACCAGCCTGGCACGCGGTGACAGCGCAGTGGCGTGCTCCACCTGTCGCCGCTTCCGCTCCGCCGCCGGAGTCGACTTGTCGTCGGTCACCTCCAGCACCAGCCGGGCAATGTCGGGCCCGAACCGCTCCGCGATCTCCTCCCCCGTGGTCGCCGTATCCTCGATGGTGTCATGCAGCACCGCCGCGATGAGCACGCCGAGGTCGCGCACACCACCCTCGTGCACGAGCACCCGCGCCACCTCGATCGGATGGTTGATGTAGGGGCTGGCCGCCGCACCCTTCCGGCGCTGGAGGCGATGCCGGTCGGCCGAGAACGCAAGGGCATCGAACAGTGGCAGCAGGCCTTCCTCGCCCCTCTTCATAACGGGCCTTTCACCATGCCGGTGGAACCGCGCGCCGACGCGGCGGCGGCGGGATTCGCGTCCACCTGTGCCACAAAGAGCGCGATCGCCCGGGTGGCGGCAGCGAAGAAGCCGGGGTCGATGCGCGACACATCGTCGGTCGGCTTGTGATAGTCGGCGTGATCCTCCACGCCGAAGTAGACGAACGGGATGCCAGCCCCGTAGAAGACCCCCTGATCCGACTCCATGGTCCAGTCCTCGCTGCCCGACCATCCCTTGTCGTGGCCCAGCATGAGCGTCACCCGCGCTCGGCACGCGACAGCCGACAGGTACGGCAGCAATCCGGGATAATGCGCCGGCCCCACCGCAAAGAGCTGTCGGTTCACGCTCCGGCTCACCATGTCGAGGTTGACGTTGAGGAGCACCGAGTCGATGGGCACGGCATGATCACGCACCAATGCGCTGGCGCCGAGCAGGCCTTCCTCCTCACCGTCGAGGGCCACGAACATCATCGTGTTCTGCGGCGGGTTGGCGTGGAACCAGGCGGCGATCGCCATCATCGCCGCGGTGCCCGACGCATTGTCGTCCGCGCCGTTGTATATCGCGCCGCCCTGCACGCCGAGATGGTCATAGTGTGCCGTGACCAGGATGATGCGGCCCGGCCGGGTGCGTCCCTGCAGCAGGCCGATCACGTTGGCGCCATTCCCCCTCCCGCCGGGTGCGGCGAAGCTCTCGAGTGCGCCACGCGGGAGGGTGTCCAGCCCCATGACGCGGAATTGCGCCAGCACGAACGCGCGCGCGCGGGCGCCGGCGGCGGTGCCGACCTTACGGCCTTCCATGGAATCGTCGGCGAGTGCGGCGACATCGCGCATGAGCCGGGCTGAATCAATCACGGGGAGACTCGTGGCAGGGCCGGCGCAGGCCACGCGAACCGGCGCCTGGGCGGCCGCCGAGGCGGCGGGCGCGCACTGAAAGACGAGGAACGCGAGGATCGATCGCGAGGCCACCGCCGGCAATGCCATCGACACGCAGCCTGTTACTGCGATACCGGCGACACGCGGATGTCGGCGGTAGTCGGTCTGCCGTTCGTGATCACGGGATTCGACGTGGTATTGATGAACCGGAGCTTGCCCTCCACCTCGATGCGGGCCTGCACCACGTACCCATGCATCGGGATGATCCGCTGGGGGTCGTAGGACAGGGAGAACGGAATCGGCACCTGGGTCGTGATCGGCTTTGTCTCCGCCGCAATGACGTCCGCTGGCAGGTCCGCAATCGACACGTCCGCCAGCTGGACCGTCAGCGTTGCCCCGGGTGGCAGCGCAACGCGCTCGAGGTAGAACACCGTCCCCGTCACCTGCGCCCTCGTCGCCCCTGCGGGCTTGTCCGCTGTCTGCACGTTCTTGTTTCCACCGCAGGCGGCGAAGGCCACGACAGTCGAGGCCAGGGTTGTGAGAATGCGCATCACGGTCTCCGGTACCCGCCGCGATTGCCGCGACAGGACACGCTGGTGTCGGTCTGGTGACAGATTAGGCCGCCCGAAAGATTCCGGGCGGCAGGTGGGACACGACTATCTTACACTGCCACTTTGTGATGCACACCCTGCGCTGGTGGACGGCGCACCCGGCACGAGGCCTGCCATGGCCTGGACGGAATGAGCACCCTTCATCGCTGCGCGGTCCTTCTGGTTCTTCCCGTGCTCGCGGGTTGCGCCCGGAGCATCAACTACACGGATCCAGCCGGTCCCCGCTTCGCGGGCGCCAGCGAGGTCGTGCGTGCGGCCACGTGGACGGGTCCACACGTCGAGGCGGCGGCCGCCTCGGTGGCGTTGGCCAGGGTGCCCACCCCGGATTCGTTGCGCGTCGTGACCTTCAACGTCAGGTATTCGCAGCAGACGGAGCTTGCGATCGAGCTGCTGCAGACGTCGCCTGAACTGCGCAACGCCGACATCGTCATGCTGCAGGAGATGAACGAGGACGCCGCGGCGGAAACCGCCGCGGCGCTCGGCATGAACTACGTGTACTACCCGGCGGTGCTTCACCCGGTACCGAAGAAGAATTTCGGCAACGCCCTCCTGTCGCGCTGGCCGATCACCGATGACGAGAAGCTCATCCTGCCGAGCCGCTCGGTGTCGCGCGGCGGCCAGCGAGTCGCCGTGGTGGCCACGGTGCTGGTCGGCAACGAGCGGGTGCGGGTGTACGCCGTGCACCTGTCGACGATCCTGGAAGTGTGGTTCACGGGGCAGACCTACCAGATCCAGGCCCTGCTGGAATCGGCCAGGGGCTATGACCGCGTCATCATGGCAGGCGACATGAACAGTCACGACAACGTCGGCGCCCTCTTCACCAGTGCTGGCTACTTCTGGCCCAGCCGGAACACCGGCCCCACGACGCACAAGCTCTTCGCGGTGGACCATGTGTTCGCACGCGGGTTCACGGTAGGCGGAAGCGGCGCGGTGCAGCACAACCTTGGCGCCAGCGACCACCTGCCGGTGTGGGCGAGCCTCGCCTTCCGGCCGGAGCAGCAGACGGCCTTCAGCAGCGTGGTCGCCGGCGCCACACCTTGAGCCCCACCGCCTGGACGCCATGACAGAACAGCCGACCCCGAGGGGTCGGCTGTTCTGCTTCCGGCCTTGGCGGCGACACGGGCGAGTGTCAGGCAGTCTTCCCGCCAAGCATCTTGCCGAGGAATCCCCCGATGGCGCCGGCGACCGCGGTGGAGCCGGTCGCAATCGCGATCGTGGAGCCGGTCGCATCTCCCAGGGCCATGGAGACAACGGCCCCGAGAAGGCCCCCGATGCCACCCGAGGCCGCCGCCCCGCCGGCGAGCGCACCGCCCGAGGCGTTCTTGTTGAAGAGCCCGAAGAGCAGGCCCGTGACGCCGCCCAGTCCGGTGCCCACCACGGGGAACAGTTGCGCCACCTGCGGCATGAAATGCCCGGCGACCACCATCAGCACCTGCAGCAGCGTGCCTATGGTGGTGGCCTTGAGGAGTGGATTGCCAGCGGCAGCTCTATCGGGCATGTCGATCTCCCTTTGAGGTGGAACGCCGAGTGCCGGCCCACCGATAGCGCGCGAGCGGCACCCGTCCCCGCGCGTTGAACGTCACCCCCTCGGCCTCGAGCCGGATGCGCTGCTCCAGCTCGAAGCCCGGCACCGAGCGCAGGCTGACGGCTCCCGCCGCGTTCACCACCCTGTGCCAGGGGAGCGCGCTCTCATCGCGCAGCGCGTGCAGCGCATAGCCCACCTGGCGCGCGTGGCCCGGCAGGCCGGCCAGCTCGGCCACCTGGCCGTAGGTGGCCACGCGCCCATGGGGGATGCGCCGCACCACGGCGTAGATCTTCTGATAGCTCGACGCCGGTGAAGCTGCCAGGTTTCAGCCGTTCGATCGGGACGCCGGATTGCGCTTGCCGACCTCGCCCGTGGGGCGAAAGCGCAGTGCGGACCAGATGTCGTTGACCGCCACCTGCGCCACGGTCTCGAAGCCGGCCTTGCTGACAAGGTCCCAGCCATGGTCGCGAGTGATGTCACTCTCGAGCCCGCCGCCCTGCTTGGGGTAGGAGATCCAGAAGATGGCCGTGGGCTTCACCGCCGCGAGCGCTGACGGCCCGAGCGTGGCCAGTTCCGCCTGGCTTGTTACGAAGAGATGCACGAAGTCGTACCGGCCGGACGGCCTGGTGTTCACGGTAATGTCGGGTGGCAGCGGGCCGAGGAGCGTCCGGTAGCCCTTGGGCGCGTTCAGGATGAGGGCGCGGAGCTGGCCCTTGAGTCCGAGCTTTTCCGTGAGCGGTCGGTCGGTCATTCGGTCATATGGTTGGAGCAGCTCCACGACGGGGAGGCGTAACCTGGCGATGCGACGCGTGATACGCTACTGCGAGCCCCCAGCGTGCGTAAGGGCCGTCAGGTGGGACGCGCGGTGGCGAGCTCCTGGACCGGGACCGACCTGAGCGATCCCCCGCCGGCGAGAAGGCGGCGGTGATAGTCGACCTGGCCCAGGTGGTAGGCGAGATGGCTTGCGAGGTGGATCAGCAGGTCGCCGGTGGAGACGCGCACACTCGCGATGGTCTCGGGATAGTCCTGGTCGAGCTCGCCGTCGGGCAGCGCCGCAAGCGTCGCCCGGACCACGCCCCGCGTCTCGTCGATGGCGGCGACGAGCTCCTCGCGGCTCCGGTCGCGACGGGCAAATTCGGCCTCCCGGTCGCGCACGTAGCCGGTGCCGCCCATCCGCGCCCCGATGAAGTGCTGCAGGTTCCCCACCAGGTGCGCCGCCAGCACGCCCGGCGGATTCGAGATACCCGGCGCCACGAGCCAGATGTCACGCTCGTCGCTGTAGGCCTCGAGCTGTGCCCGAAGCGAGCGGAGTTCCCGCTCGATGATCGCGGCGACCGATGCGGCAGTTGCGTTCATGCTCCCTCAGCCCTCCGGGTGCGGGTGACGACGTCACCACGAAATGAGATCCAGGTGTCGGACGCAAGCGAGTTGGCCGGCCACTCGAACTGGGATTCCACCCTTGCCTCGATGCCCCCCGCCACACGGGAGCGGCGCACGTAGGTCACGCGCACCAGGCGCAGGTCGCGCCGCTTCGAGTACGCCGCCCGCGCCTCGCGGGCCAGGCGCATTGCCTGCAGCCGCTGCCCGTCCTCGTCGTCGGGCGGGATGCTGCTGTTGATCACCACGATAGTCAGGTCGTGCCCGTTCTCGATACTGATTTCGACGGGATCGCGGGTGATCCTGCCCACGCGGGCCGACACCTCCGAAATGTTGCCCAGGAAGTGCGGAATCCACAGCAGGAAGCCCGCAACGCACACACCGACGATCCCGAGCCCGATCAGGGGTCCGCGGACGCTCGGCCGCGCCGGGTGTGCCGTGAGCCTGCCGGTGAGCGCGCGATGCCGGAGCCGCAGGTACCAGGGGAAGGCCACCGGCCACGCCAGCGCCACCGAGAACCCGGCGGCACGCGCCTCCAGCGGAAAGGTGCGCTCGAAGCGCTGGAGGTCGTGCCGCTGCGAGTCGCGCCAGGCCCAGAGGCCCGACAGGCCGGCGAGGACCCAGTAGAGGTCCAGCCCGAAGCGATTGGACAGGGCCGCGACGGCGATCGCGAGAAACGCCGTGAACGGAATGCCGAGGATGAGTGGCATCTATCGACCGGCGCCGGATCAGGTGTCGGCGGTGGAGCCGTAGATGGGCGGCAGGGGCACGTCGCACATGCGCAGGTACACGGTGAGCTGCCCGCGATGATGGATCATGTGGCTCAGCACCATCGAGCGCAGCACGGCCAGCCGCGGAAGGGTGAAGACGGTCGCGCCCGCGTTCTTCAGGCTCCACATCGTCATGAGGTCGGCATCCGTCGCGCCGGCGATGAGTGTCCTGGCCTTCGCCACGTTCTTGTCGAGCAGTCGTACCGACGCCGCGGCGGACTCGAACTTCGGTGACGTGAACGGCGGGCCGCCGGGGGGTGCGAGGTCGAGTTCGGGCCGCGTGAGCGTCAGGGTGGCCCAGGTCGGCAGGTTGGCGAGATGCAAGCCGAGCTCACCCAGGGTCCACGACTTGGGATGAGGGCGGAAGCCGACCTTCGCTTCGGGAATGCGCTCCAGCACGGCCCGGGTGCCGGCCATTTCGTGGTCGAACTCGGGGAGCAGCGCCTGGGCGATCGGCATCGGCAGCCTCCATATAGAGTCGGGCGATTCCAGCCTGCTGGTTACCGTGCCGCGCAGCGGGAGTCAAGCCTCGCCATATTTGGCGCGTGACCATCCTCGCAATGTCCGACGTCGCCGTGGAGTTCGGCGCTACCACGCTGCTCCGGGACGTCACCTTCACCGTGGCCGCCGGCGAACGCTGGGGCATCGTGGGCCGGAACGGATCCGGCAAGACTACCCTGTTCCGTCTGGTGGCAGGGGTGATGGCGCCCACGCGCGGCGCCATCGCCCGGCAGCCCAACCTGCGGATCGCGATGCTGGACCAGCATCGCGACTTCGGCACCGCCGCCACGGTCTGGGACGCGGCCGCCCTGGAGTATCGCGATGTCATCGCGCTGGAGCACTCCCTCGCGCAGCAGGGCGAGCGGCTTGCCGAGCTCGGCGACCGCGTCACCGAGGCCGACCTGGATCGCTACGGGCGCGACCAGGAACGGTTTGCGCACCAGGGCGGCTATGAATTCCATGCCCGGGTGGACAAGGTGCTCCAGGGACTCGGCTTCGACGCCGAGGAGTCGAAGACCCGCGCCCTGGCCGGACTGAGCGGCGGGGAGCGCGGGCGCGTGGGCCTTGCGGCGCAGCTCGCCGCCCCTGCCGACCTGGTGCTGCTGGACGAGCCCACCAACCACCTCGATCTCGAGACGATCGAGTGGCTCAAGGAGTACCTGGGCGAGTTCGGTGAGACGGTGCTGGTCATCAGCCACGACCGCGCCTTCCTGGACGACACCGTCGATCACATCCTCCACGTCTCGAACAACACCGCCATCGAGTACCGCGGCGGGTACACGCAATTCGTCACCCTCAAGGCCGAGCGGGAGATGGCGCTGGCACGCGCGGTGGCGCAGCAGCGCAAGGTGATCGCCAAGGAGGAGGATTACATCCGGCGCAACATCGCCGGCCGGATGAGCACCCAGGCCAAGGGGCGGCGCGCGAAGCTGGCGCGGCTGCCGCGGCTGTCGCCGCCGCCGGGCGAGGACGAGGCGATGTCGCTCCGGCTCGAGATCGACGAGCGGGGCGGCGACCAGGCCCTCGTGGCGGAGCATCTCGACGTCATCGTGGGCGACCGCGTGCTGGTGAAGGACTTCTCGTCGGTGGCACGGCGCAGCGACGTGGTGGCGCTGGTCGGTCCCAATGGGGCCGGCAAGACGACGCTGCTCGCCACGCTCCTGGGCGACCGGAAACCGGCGCGGGGCGAAGCGAAGCTGGGCGGTTCCGTGAGCGCCGCGTGGTTTCGCCAGGACCTGGCGCAGGTGCCGCGCGACAAGACGATCTACGACTGCATCGCCGACCTGCGGCCGGAGTGGACCCGCGGGCGGATCCAGAATCACCTCGGCGCCTTCGGGTTCTCGGGCGACGAGGTGCTGCGCAACACGTCGGTGCTCTCGGGCGGCGAGCGTGCCCGCGTGGCCCTCGCGCTCATCACCCTCGCGCGCGCCAACCTGCTCATCCTCGACGAGCCGACCAACCACCTCGACGTCGAGTCGATCGAGGTGCTGGAGGACGCGCTCGACGAGTACGAGGGC
>JAGGAG010000191.1 GCA_017889745.1 Gemmatimonadota bacterium
ACACCGGGGTACCAGGGGAAGCGGTGGTGGTCGCGCCGCACACCTTCGAGACGTTCAAGCAGGAGGCGGAGAAGAACTTCCTGCTGCAGAAGCTCCGTGATCACGACTGGAACGTCTCCGAGACCGCGCGCACGCTCCGGATGCCCCGCTCCAATCTCTACAAGAAGATCGAGCGCTACGGACTGCGGAGGGAATCGGCATGACCGGACCACGCGACTGGGACAAGGACCTCGCGGCCGTCGACAAGGCGATCGAGAGCTGGAAGGCCACCACGCCCGGCACCAGTCCGGGCTCGGCCAAGGCCGCGCCGGTCGTCGTCGCGGCCGCGAAGGAGCCGGCCAAGGGCGCGATGGCCACGTGGCTCCGCGTCCTGCTGGTGCTGGCTTTCGCCATCGCGGTGCCATTCTGGCCGTATCCGCGCGGGTGCGGGATCAACCTGTTCCTCTACCTGGGCGTCATCTCCCTCCTGGTCGTCGCAGGCCTCTGGGGTGCCGCTTCCAGCTGGGGCCGCCGCCTCGGCAACGCGCACATCCTCTCGCTCCTCACCGTCGTGTGGGGACTCGCGCTTCTGGCCGCCGAGGTGCTGCCCCGGATCGGTTACGCGGCGCACCAGGCGCGGTGGATGTGCCCCTGAACCGCTCCCTCACTCTTCGCGATCGCTCCATGGCCAAGTCCTTCAGGAACTTCATCGCCGGCAAGTGGGTTGCCCCATCCACCGGCGAATATTTCGAGAACCGCAACCCGGCGGACACGCGCGACCTGATCGGGCGCTTCCCTGACTCGGGTGCCGCCGACATCGAGGCGGCCGTCCAGTCCGCCGGGCGCGGCTTCGGTCTCTGGTCGCGCACTCCTGCGCCAGCGCGCGGTGACGTGCTCCGGCGGGTCGGTGACCTCCTGGTGTCGCGTAAGGAGGAAGTTGCCGACGCCATGACCCGGGAAATGGGCAAGGTGCTCGCGGAGACGCGAGGCGACGTACAGGAGGGCATTGATACCGCCTTCTATGCCGCCACCGAGGGCCGCCGCCTGTTCGGCCATACCGTGCCGAGCGAGCTGCCCAGCAAGTGGGCCATGAGCTATCGCCGCCCGATCGGCACCTGCGGGCTCATCACGCCGTTCAACTTCCCGCTGGCGATCCCGACGTGGAAGGCGTTTCCGGCGCTGCTGTGCGGCAACTCGGTCATCATCAAGCCCTCGGAGGACGTGCCGCACACCGTCACGCTGCTGGTCGAGATCCTCCTCGAGGCGGGGCTGCCTCCCGAGGTGATCCAGCTGGTGCACGGGCGCGGGGAGACGGTCGGGAAGGCGCTGGTGGAGCACCCGGCAGTCGGGGTGATCTCCTTCACCGGATCCACCGAGACCGGGGCCGGGATCGGGCAGACCTGCGGGCGGATGCACAAGCGGCTGTCGCTGGAAATGGGCGGGAAGAACGCCATGATCGTCATGGACGACGCGAACCTCGACCTCGCCCTCGAAGGCGTGCTCTGGGGGGCGTTCGGCACCACCGGGCAGCGCTGTACGGCCACGAGCCGGCTGCTGCTGCACCGGAGGATCCACGATCGCTTCGTGAGCCGCCTTGCCGATGCGGCGGGCAAACTGCGACTGGGCGACGGGCGCAAGTCGGGCACCGACGTGGGCCCGCTCATCCACGAGGAGTCGCGCATGAAGGTGGAGCGGTACGTCGAGATCGGCCGGGACCAGGGGGCCGAGCTCGTCACCGGCGGCCGCCGGCCCGCTGGCGCGAAGTATGCGCGGGGATTCTTCTACCAGCCGACCATCTTTGCGGGCGTCAAGGCGGGAAGCCGCCTCGAGCAGGAGGAGATCTTCGGGCCCGTGCTGAGCGTGGTGCGCTTCAACTCGTTCGACGAGGCGGTGCGCATCAACAACGGCGTGAGGTATGGCCTGTCGAGCAGCCTCTACACCCAGGACGTGAACCTGTCGTACCGGGCAATGGCCGAGCTGGACAACGGGATCACGTACATCAACGCTCCCACGATCGGCGCCGAGGCGCACCTGCCGTTCGGGGGCGTGAAGCAGACCGGGAACGGGCATCGCGAGGGCGGCTGGGAAGTGTACGAGTTCTATTCCGAAACGAAGGTTTGCTACGTCGACTACTCGGGCCGGCTGCAGCGCGCCCAGATCGACAACTACGACGCCTGAAATCACGCTCGCGCCCGTTGCGCGGCAGGAGAGGCACGGGTAAGGTTCGATCGCAACGCGGCACGTGGTCGCCGCGTTGCACTCTGTCCCAACGAGGGTGAGTCTCAATGCGCCCCATGCAGGTCCGTTCCGGCAAGCGCGCTTCCTCTACTGCAGACGAGGGTTCGCTCGACCTCTACCTGAGAGAGATCAGCCGCTACCCGCTGATTCCGCAGGCAGAAGAGGTCCGGCTGGCCCAGGGCATTCGCGCGGGTGACGCCGAGTGCCTGGACAAGCTCGTTCGGAGCAACCTGCGGTTCGTGGTCTCGGTGGCCAAGAAGTACCAGAATCAGGGTGTCTCTCTCTCCGACCTCATCAACGAGGGCAACCTCGGCCTCATTCGCGCGGCCCACAAGTTCGACGAGACGAAGGGGATCAAGTTCATCTCCTATGCCGTGTGGTGGATCCGGCAGGCCATCCTCCAGGCGCTGGCGGAGCAGAGCCGCATCGTGCGCGTGCCGCTCAACCGCGCCGGGACGCTGCACCGCATCGGGAAGCGGTCCTCCATGCTGCTGCAGGAGCTCGGGCGCGAGCCGACGCCCTCGGAGATCGCCGAGGGAATGGACATCACCATCGAGGAAGTTCAGAAGACGCTGAGCATCTCGCAGACGCACCTGTCCCTCGACGCGCCGATCACGCCCGGCGAGGACAACCGGCTTCTCGACTACCTGCCCGACACCCAGAACAACGGCTCCGACAGCGACACCTTCGAGCACGCCCTCACCGAGTCGATCGAAGAGGTGCTGTCCACGCTCAAGGAGCGGGAAACCAAGATCCTCCGCCTCTACTTCGGCCTGGACGGACCCGAGCCGATGACCCTCGAGGAAATCGGCAGCCTGCTGGGCATAACGCGGGAACGGGTGCGGCAGATCAAGGAGAAGGCACTGAGCCGGTTGCGGCACGTGAGTCGCGCCCGGGCGCTGGAGACGTTCCTCGGATAGAAACGCAGATACTGATGCCGTCACGGTGGACAGGACATGCGATCCCGTTCACCGTTCGTTCTTACCGGTCACGCAGCAGTGCTCCCACCTGATCCCACTCGATGAGGAATGCGTCGTGCCCGTACGGGGATGAAATCTCCTCGTAGCGTGCGTTGACGCCCGCCCCCCGGTAGGCCGACACCCAGGAACGCACTTCGTCGGGATAGTAGAGGATGTCGGTGTCGATCCCGACCCCCACCACTTCGCGGACGCGCTCGCGGGTGCGCGCCCCGGCGACGGCGAGGTCGCCCACGTCGTGCGCATCCATTGCTGCCATGAGGGCCACGTAACTCCGCGCGTCGAAGCGCTCCACCAGCTTCTCCCCCTGGCGCCGGAGGTACTGCTCCACGTCGAACCGCGCGCGGTTGCGGGTGGACGCGCGCCCGAACCGCTCGTCGAACTCGATGCCCGAGCGGTAGGTGATCATGGCGATGGCGCGGGCGGCCGCGAGTCCGTGGACCGGGCCGGCGCCCGGCGCGAAATGCCCTCCCTGCCATCGGCTGTCGGCCTCGATGGCCATGCGCTGTGCGGCATTCCACGCGATGGCCTGCGCGCTGGTCGCCGCCGGTGCGGCGAACACGACCAGCCGGTCGACCGGCACCGGCGATACCGTTCCCCAGGCAAGCGCCACCATGCCGCCGAGCGATCCCCCCGCAACCAGCGAGAGCCGCTCGACACCGAGGTGTTCCAGCAGCGGGACGTGAGCGCGCGCCATGTCTTCGGGCGTGAGGGCCGGGAAGGGAGTGCCATTGGTGTCCGCCGGGCCGATGGAGCCGTAGCAGCTCCCCGGGAGGTTGGCGGCGATGACGGCATGGCGGCTGGTGTCGAGCGGGGCGCCCGGACCCAGCAGGGGGCCCCACCAGGCGTCCACATCGGGGCTGCCGGTGAGGGCGTGAAACACGAGGATCCAGCCGTTGCGTGCGGCGGCGGCCGTGTCGCCGAAGACCCGGTAGCCGAGCCACGCGTCGCGCAGCACCTCGCCACGCGAGGTGCGGAA
>JAGGAG010000014.1 GCA_017889745.1 Gemmatimonadota bacterium
GCCGTGGAGGCGGGTGCCTCGGCGCGGGCCGCGACGCTCGTGAAGGGCAAGCCGCTGTCATGCGGCTTCGTGGCAGGCGCGCCCCAGTGCCCTCGCATGAGGGGGTCGACGTCATCGCGCCCCGCCCCGGCCGCGTCCGCCCCGGCCGCGCCGAGAACGACCTGGTTCGGCCGTCCGATCGCGCCGCCGGCGAACGACAACATCGACCAGACCTACCGCTACGGCAGCACGATGGGCGGATTCTTCCAGCCCCACCAGGGTGTGGAGTTCAACAATCCCGATGGCACGCCGGTGCTGGCCATCGGCGACGGCCTCGTGGTCTATTCGGGGCGCGCGGAGGCGGGGGCGCTCACCGTGTCGATCCTGCACGACCGGACCCTCCCGGTGAACGGCGACACGCTGATCATCTTCTCGGTCTATTATCACAACAGCGGGCTCGACGTGAAGGTGGGCGATCGCGTCCGAGCGGGCCAGCCGATCTCGCGCGTCGGCAACACCGGCCGGGCGACCAACGATCACCTGCACCTCGAGGTGCACGCCGCGCCCGATTCCAGCATGAAGGCCATCGTCGATTCGCTCAACCGCTATCCCAGCTACACCACCAACCCCGAGCTCTGGATCCAGCCGCTGCCGGGCACCGGCATCGTGGCTGGTGTGGTGCGCGATGCCGCGGGTGCCCGGGTGAAGCAGGCGCGGGTCTATGGCATCGTGAAGCCGACACCCCGTGAGACGCCGTACGCCTATGCGGAGACATACGGCGACAAGAATCACCCCAACCCACTCTACGGGGAGGACTTTGCGGTCGGTGATGTTCCGCCAGGCGATTACCTGATGGGGGTCGACATCGGCGGCACGCCGGTGCTGCGGCGCGTGAAGGTCGAGGTGGGCAAGATGACGTGGGTGGAGTTCCGGCCGTAGATGTTCATCGAGCTCACCGACCATCTGCGCTGCCCCGGTGACCATGAGGAGGCCTACCTGGTCCTTCTCCCCGATTCGGTGGTGCAGCGCTCGGTGCAGTCGGGTGAGCTGGGGTGCCCGGTTTGTCATCGGACCCTGTACGTCAGGGATGGAATCCTCGATACCGGCGACGGGCCGTCGCCCGATGATGCCGAGCCGTCCCTGGACGGTGGCTCCGTGGCGGCGCTCACCGGCCTTGGCGGTCCGGGGGGCTACCTCGTGCTGGTCGGCCCGATCGGGGGCCGGTGGCGCGAAGTCGAGGACGTGCTGAACGGGGTGTCGATGGTGGCGGTGAACGGTCCCGCATCGCTGAAGGATGCCCGCGGCCTGAGCGTGCTGCGCAGCGCGCGATTGCCGCTCAAGTCGTCATCCATGCGCGGCGTGGTGCTGAGCGGAAGATATGGAAGTGACGCGGCCTGGGTCCGCGAGGCCGCGCGAGTGCTGCTGCCGGGCCTGCGCGTGGTGGGTGAGGGCGCCGAGCCCGCTCCGGATGTGGTCGACGTGGTCGCGAGCGCCGGCGGGTGGTGGGTCGCGACCCGCCGGCCGGGAACCGTCGCCTAGGCCTGGGTGTCCGGCCCCTCGACATACGCGGCTTCGATCCGGTCCTTGTACCGCTGCTCCACGATCCGGCGCCGCACCTTCATTGTCGGTGTCAGCTCCCCCGCCTCGATGCTGAAGTCCTCCCTCACCAGCACGAACCGCTTCGGCACCTCGTACCGCGCCAGGTCGCGCAGCATCCGCTTCACTTCGCGCTCGATCTTCTCGTGCGTCTCGGTCCTCGCCAGCAGTGCATCGTCGTCGAGGAAGGCATACTGGTGCCGCTTGGCCCACTCCCGCAGCAAGGGCACGTTCGGCACCACCAGCATGATCGGGTAGGCGCGGCGATCGCCCAGCATGACGGCGTTGAGCACCCACTTGCTGATCTTGACCATGTTCTCGATCGGCTGCGGCGCGATGTTCTTGCCGCCAGCCGTGACGATGATGTCCTTCTTCCGGTCGGTGATGCGGAGGAAGCCATCCGCGTCGATCTCGCCGATGTCGCCGGTGTGGAACCAGCCGTCCGGCTCGAGCACCTCCCTGGAGGCCTCGGGCTTGTTGAAGTAGCCCTTCATGACGTTGGGCCCGCGGGTCAGGATCTCGCCATCCTGCGCGATCTTGACCTCGATCCCCGGGAGCGGCTTCCCCACGCTGCCAAGGCGCAGGTCGCTGAAAGTGTTGACGGTAATGACGGGTGACGTCTCCGTGAGGCCGTATCCCTCGAGGATCGGGAGCTTCGCGGCCAGGAAGAATCGCGCGATGTCGGCGTTGAGCGGCGCCCCGCCCGACACGAAGAAGCGCAGCCTGTTGCCGGTGCGATCGCGCAGCTTCCGGAATACCAGGCGATCGGCCACGCCGCGCTGCGCCGCGAGCGCCGCCGGCACCGGCTTGCCGGCGAGCGTCAGGTCGACGCACGTCTCGCCCACGCGCTTGGCCCACTTGAAGATTTGACGCTTCACCGCCGAGCCCGCCATCGCGTTCTCCTGCACGCGCGCATAGATCTTCTCGTACAGGCGCGGCACCGAGCACATGAGGGTCGGGCGGACCTCGCCCATGTCGGTGGAGACGGTGTCGATGCTCCCGGCGTAGTTGATGATGGCGCCGGCGTGCATCATGAGGTAATGCCCCGCCATGCGCTCGAAGATGTGCGACAGCGGCAGGAAGGACAGGCACTCCTGCTGCCCGGGGTCGTCCTGAATCGGGATGCGCTGCAGGCCCGCGAGCACGTTCGACGTGATGTTGCCGTGGGTCAGCATCACGCCCTTGGGCTCACCGGTGGTGCCCGAGGTATAGATGATCGTGGCCAGGTCGTCGGCCCGCGCCATCAGCGCCGCGGCTTCCCACCCCTCTCCGGGCAGCGTGCGGCCGAGCGCCTCGAGATCCGCGAACGGGAGCACATTGGCGCCATGCGCCGTCGCGTCGAATGCCACGACATGACGGAGCGCGGGCAGGGCCGGACGGACCTCGAGCAGCTTGTCGAGCAGGGCCTGCGTGGAAGCGAACGCCACCGTGGCGCCGCTGTCGCGCAGGATGTACTCGACCTGGCTGACGGGCAGCGTCGGGTAGATGGGCACGTCCGCGGCGCCCAGGGCCAGGACGGCGTAGTCCGCGATCGCCCACTCCGGCCGGTTCTCCGACAGGATCGCGACCCGGTCGCCGCGCCGCACCCCGAGGTCGGCGAGCGCGAGGCTCACCGAGCGGATGCGCTCGAGCAGCTCCGGAAAGGAGATCGGCGTCCACTGGCCGCCGGCGGGCTTCCAGCGCATGGCCACTGGCCGCTCGCGATAGCGCGCGATCGCGCCAAGGCACAGCTCGTTGAGAGTGCCGGGTGGGGTGTGCGACGGGGACGTGGTCACGCCGGTGTCCTCCCGCTACTCGAAGAGAACCAGGAACGACTGGCCCGAGCCGGGCACAGGATTTCCCGATGACTGTGAGGCCTTCACGGTAACCAGCACGGAGTCCGGCGCCGCGCGACCGGTGACCCTCGATACCACGATGCCGGTTGCCGGCGTGCCGTCAGTGGTGGTCAGTACCGAGTCCACCAGCCTGCCGCTGGTGAGCGCCACGTTCTGGACCCCCGTGGTGTCGGCGAAGGTCGGCTTCACGATGGTGAAGACAAGGCGCCGCGCCGTCACCGGTCCGGCCGGGTTGAAGGACTCCAGTACCGGGAGCAGCGGCAGGCTCGAATTATCGTCGATGAGCACCGTCTGCACCGTGTCGGCGGGAAGGATGATCGTGTCCGCCCGCGCCACGATGGTGAGGGTGAAGAAGCCGGTCGTCAGATTCCCGAGCACCGCCTGCAGGCGGCCCTGCGTGTTCGGTTTCACCCCGGTGACGAGCCCCGTTGCAGGATCGATGATGGTGATCGATGAATCGTCGGGGGTGCCCCACACCACGGGGGCGCTGACGCTGTCGCCATCCTGGTTGAGCGGGATCGCCACGTACCGGGTCGTATCGCCGAAGTCGATGACTGGCGGCTGCGGCGCCACCACCTGGATCTCGATCACGCCGTCGGCCAGCTCCCCCGCGTTGCTGCAGGACACGAGCCCCAGCAAGGTGGCAATGCGCAGGAAACCCTTCACCGCGACTCCGGCTGGGCCGTCAGCTGCCGCAGGGCCTCCTCTGCGTGCTGCACCCAGCGCTCGGCGTCGGTGCCCCTGGGCGGGCGCGCCAGGAACTCCCGCAGGTGCACCGAGGCCGCGTCGGTCTCGCCCCGCTTGAGCAGCAGGAACGCGAGCCCGTAGTGTGCCCCCCCGAGCGTCGGATCGACTTCGAGCGCACGGCGGTAGAGCCGGATCGCCTCCTCCTGCTGCGCCGTCTTGGTGAACGCGATCGCCATGTTGAGCATGATGCGGGCGTCGTTCGGGTTGTCGCGATGCGCCAGCCGGTACGAGGTGAGGGCCGCTTCATAGTCGCCCTGACGCTCCAGGGCGAGCGCCTCGTTCAGGTAATCCAGCCGCTGCGGGCTCAGATTATCCTTGCTTAACCCGAAAAGTCGTCGCCAGATGCTCATGAACGGGGGGCGTGGTCCGGGTGTAAGTGAAAGACTGGCCTGCGCGTGGCTGCGTCAGATAGTATTGTAGTCCGTGGGCGCGGAGCACCGCAACGCAGGTGGCTGTGGCCACGCCGGTTCCCGGCGCCCGACTCCGTCCGCTCACTTCACCTTCCCCGGGAGTTTCTATGCGTCGGCCGCCGGCGTCAGGCCCACGTGGCACCCTCGTGGTGGACTGGGCGTTCTTCGGCGAGATCAGCCGGGCCCTCGCACTGCGCGTGTCGCGGGAGTATCAGCCCGAGGTGGTGCTGGGCATTGCCAAGGCCGGCGTCATTCCCGGCGCCGTCGTGGCGTCGATCCTCCAGTGCGATTTCGCCTCCATGATCGTGACCCGGCAGACCGAGGGCGGCGAGCCGGTGCTGGTCGCCGGTCCTCCGGCGACCATCCGCGGACGGCGGGTGCTCATCGTGGACGAGACCTGCGACACGGGGCACACCATGCGCCTCGCCCTCAGCGAGGTGCGCGCGCTCCGGCCTGCCGAGGTGCGCACAGCGGTGTCCTTCAAGACCGGCCCGTTCGCGCCGGATTACCATGCCTTCGAGACCGAGAACTTCATCATCCTGCCATGGGACCGTGAGATCGTGCAGAACGGCGAACTCGTAGTCCGCCCTGATTACGCCGCCCGCCTGGGCTGATCACACCGCCGTGCTCGAACGCCTTCTCGACGCGATCAAGTCCTCCCGCGCCGACTATGCCGATATCCGCGTGGAGCGCTCGTCCATTACCAGTGTCGCGTGGCGTGGGCGCCGGCTGGAAGGGGCCAGCACCGGTACCGACGTGGGCGGCACGGTGCGTTGTCTCAACCACGGCCACGGATGGGGCATCGCGAGCTTCAACCGGCTGGACGACCTCGAGGCCAGGCTGGCGCGCGCGCATGAGCTTTCGCTCGCGGTGCGACCGCCGGAGCCCGTCGAGCTTGCCCCGGCCCCGGTACGTGAGGGCCACGTGCTGCCGGCGCTCACCGATGATTTCCGCGAGATACCCCTCCTCGAAAAGCGCCGGTACCTGGAGCACCTGAACGCCGAGATGCTCCGGTTCGACCGGCGTATCGTCGACACGCAGGCCGCCTACCGCGACGAGATTACCGAGTGCTGGTTCGTGAACTCCGAGGGTACCGCCCTGCACGAACTGCGTCCGGACGCGACCCTGTCCGCGCTCGCCGTGGCGCGCGATGGTGGCGTCATGGAACGGGCCGTCGAGTCGCTGGGCGCGCGTGGCGGCTGGACCCGGATGCGCGACCAGGAGGACCTCTTCCGCGCGGCGGCGCGGCGTGCGGTTGGCCTCCTCGACGCCAGGCCGGTGCGGAGCGGAAGCTATCCCCTGGTGCTCGATCCCCGGCTCGCAGCGGTGGTGGCCCACCAGACGGTCGGGCACCTGTGTGAGGCGGATACCCAGCTCGAGGACCCGGTGGCCGCCGAGCTCGCCGCCCCGGGACGCAAGCTCGGAAGCGAACTGCTGACCATCGGGGATGACGGCAGCGTGGTCGGGCTCCGGGGTACGCTGCCGTTCGATGACGAGGGCACGCCGCCCAGCAATACGCTCCTGGTGCAGCACGGGGTGGTGGTCGGACGCCTCCATTCGCGGGAGACGGCCGCACGTTTCGGGGAGCGGCCCACCGGCAACGCGCGGGCCCTCTCCTTCCGTCACGTGCCTCTCGTCCGGCTCACCAATACCTATGTCGCGAACGGCAGCGGCACCTTCGCGGACCTGATCCGCGACGTGAAGCTCGGGGTCTACGCCTGCGACGCCGTGGGCAGCCGGCATCGTGGTGACAGCTATTCGTTCACGGCAGGTCACGGATACATGATCCGCGACGGCGCGCTCGCGGAGCCGGTAAAGGGCGTGGTGCTCGTCGGCTTCATCACGGAACTCCTCGGCGCGGTGGACCGCGTGGCGGGCGACTTCCGGTGGCACGAGTCGGGCGGAGGCTGCGGCAAGGGAGGCCAGTCCCCGCTGCCGGTGGCCGAGGGCGCGCCCCACGTCCGCCTGCGCAGCGCCGAGGTGCGGGGGCAGGCCCCATGATCACCCGCCTCCTGGACGCCGCACGCGCGCGCACGCAACTGGCCGACGCGGCCGCCAAGACCGATGAAACGCTGACCGTCCGGCTGCGCGATGGCGAGGTTGTCGCCGCGCACACCTCGGAGCAGGCCGGCCACAACCTGCGCGTCGTGGTGGAGGGCCGTATCGGCGTGGCTGGCACCACCGCGCTCGACCCCGACGCGCTGCTCGGGGCCGCACTTGCGTCCGCCGCCGCCGGCGAGGAAGCGCCGCTGCTGCTGCCCAGCCCGTCACCCCTGCCACGGGTCCACACACACGTGCCTCGGGCTGCCGCCGCTACCATGACCGAGTTGGGCCAGTTGGGCCGCCTCCTGACCACGCGCCTGAGCCAGGGCGGCCGGAGCGTCACGGTGCACGTGGAGCGGTCGGTGGGATCGGTGCAGGTCGGCAACACCAGGGGCGTCGACACCGAGTACCACGTGACGCTGGTGGCGCTCGACATCGACGTGGTGAACCCGTCGGGCGACGGAAACGTGCACGTGGTGGCGCACCTGGCGGGCGCTGACCTTCCGGATCACGCGGCCATCGACGGCCTCGTCGCTGACGTCGAGCAGCGGCTCGCCTGGGCCGCGAGGTCGGCGCCTGCACCCGCCATCGCCGCCCCGGTGCTGCTCCTGCCCGAGGCGGTGCGGGCCTTCCTGGCGCCGGTGCAGCAGGCACTGGTCGGGAAGGCCTTCCTCCTCGGCACGTCGCCGCTCGCCGATAGCCTTGGCGAACAGGTGATGCATCCGGGCATTTCCCTCACCGACGACCCGCTGCGCGATGGCCAGGCGGGATCTCGCCCGGTCGATGACGAAGGGGTGCCGAGCTTCCGCGCTCCGCTCATCGAGGGAGGTGTCCTGCGCCGCTGCATCTACGACCTTGAAACGGGCGCCCTGGCGGGGCGCCCCTCCACCGGCCATGGCCGCCGCTCCACGTTCGCCAAGCCCCAGCCCGCGTTCTCCAACCTCGTGCTTCACGCGGGCGAGCACAGCCTCGATGCCCTCCTCGCCGCAATGGGCGACGGGCTTCTCGTCGAGGCGGTGGCGGGAGGAACGGGCGGCAGCTCCCGCTCCGGGACCTTCACCCACCCGGTCGTGCTCGGCTACAGGGTCCAGGGTGGGGAAGTCACCGGACGCGTGGAGGGAGTTGTGATTGCCGGGAACTGCTTCGACGCGCTCTGGTCGGTTGGTGGCATCGGCCGGGACGCGCGCTGGATCGGAAGTTCATTCCTTCCGCCCCTGCTCCTGGAAGGGGTCACCGTCGCCCCTCGCTGATGGCCCGTGCCCCGGCGCTCGCCCGGGTTCCTCCCTGCAACCTTTCGCCAGCGCGTTCCGTCTAAGCCCCCGATACCCACAACGGTCGGAGGTCCAATGTCATACGCTCGCGCGTCGCTGGGACTGGCGGCGCTTGCCCTGTGTGCTCCAACCCTGTGCCAGGCCCAGAAGCAGTTCACCCTTTCGGGTGATGAAGTGGCGGTCTACAACCTTGCCGGCAAGGTCAGCGTCTCGGCGGGCAGCGGGGGTTCGGTCACGGTCGCCGTGACGCCCGGCGGCAGTGACGGCGGCAAGCTCACCTTTGCCGAAGGCACCGTCCGGGGCCGGAACTCGCTCCGGGTGATCTACCCGTCCGACCGCATCGTCTACAGCGCGACAGGGCAGGGCAGCCACACCGAATTGTCGGTGCGCGAGGACGGCACCTTCGGCGGCGACGACGAGCACCGGAACGGCGACCACGGTGGGCGCGTGCGGATCTCGGGTTCGGGTTCGGGGCTCGAGGCCCACGCGGACCTGGCGATCAGCGTCCCCGAGGGCAAGAGCGTGCGGGTCAATCTCGGGGTTGGCGACATCACGGCCTCCAACGTCAGCGGAAACCTGCGGCTCGACACGTCGAGCGGCAGCGTTGACGTGACTGGTACCAGGGGTGAGCTGAGCGTCGACACCGGCTCGGGCGACGTGAAGGTGACCCGCGTCTCCGGCGGCGCGATTTCGATCGACACGGGTTCGGGCGAGGTGAATGGCACCGGGATCAAGACGGCGGCGCTGGACGTTGACACCGGGTCGGGCGATGTCTCGCTCAGCGAGGTGACGGCGGACGATGTGTCGGTCGATACGGGGAGTGGATCGGTGAACCTGGCGTTCACCGCCACGGTCGATCACATCACGGTGGATACCGGATCGGGCGACGTCGTCATCGCGGTGCCCGCTACGCTCAGTGCGCAGGTCGCCATCGAGACGGGGAGCGGCGACATCACGACCGATTTCCCGATCCAGGTGCGCAAGACCGGTGGTGACGAACTGATCGGCACCATCGGCTCCGGCTCGGGGCGCATCGACATCGACACCGGGTCGGGCGACGTCAAGCTCCTCAAGCGGCCGTAGGTGTTCTCCTGCGGCGCCGTGTAGACGGTCCCGTTCTTCATGAGGCACATGACCCGCTCGATGGCGCTGAAGTCATCGAGCGGGTTCCCGTTCACGGCAATGATGTCCGCGTACGCCTTGGGCTTGATCCCGCCCGGCTCGGTCTCGACTCCGGGCAGCCGGGGTAGAGCAGATGGGTGTGCGCGTTGATGAGCCCGGGAAGTATCGTCACCTTGGTCAGGTCGACGGCGCGAGACCGTGAGCCCCGGCAGCCTGACGAACGTGCGCATCATGCCTCCTGGTTCACCGTTGTTCATACACAGTGTGTCCTCCCAGCACCGTCCGCAGCACCTTCGTTGCCAGGATCTTCTCGGGCGGCGCCGTCATGATGTCCTGGTCGAGGATGACGAAGTCGGCATACTTGCCGGCGGTCAGGCTCCCGACGTCGTTCTCCATGAACGCCGCGTACGCCGGCCAGAGTGTCATGCCCAGCAGCGCCTCCTCGCGCGTCAGGCGCTGTGCCGGAAACCATCCGCCCGGGGGATTGTTGTCGGCGTCCTGCCGCGTCACGAAGGAATGGAAGGACACCAACGGATTGATCGACTCCACTGGCGCGTCCGAGCCATTGGGGACGATGACGCCGGTTTCCCGGAGTGATCGCCAGACATAGGCTCCGTGCACCCGCGACGGCCCGATGCGGCTGGCCACCCAGGACATGTCGCTCGTCTGGTGGCTGCCCTGCATCGACGGGATGACCCCGAGCTCGGCGAATCGCGGAATGTCCTGTGGCGACAGCAGCTGTGCGTGCTCGATGCGAAAGCGGTGATCCGCGGTAGGCACCTGGCGCAGCGCCGACGCGTAGATATCGAGCGCCACGCGGTTGGCCCGGTCGCCGATGGCGTGCGTGGCCATCTGGTAGCCCGCCTGCAGTGCCCGCACGGCGATACGCTCCACCTGTTCGGGGGAAATCCGGAACAGGCCCACGTTGCCGGGGTCGTCGGTGTACGGCTCCAGCAGCGCAGCACCCCGGCTGCCCATGGCACCGTCGAACTCGATCTTGATCGCGCGGATCCACAGGCGGTCGCCATCCATCGCGCGGCGCGGCCCCAGTGCCAGCTGCTGCGCCAGGAAGGCGCTGGTGTCGCTCGTTCCCGCGATCATGGCATAGCTGCGCAGGTTGAAGCGGCCGGCAAGCGCCAGCGCCTCGTATGCGTCCAGCTCGCGCGCCCCGATGCCGGCGTCGTGGATCCCCGTCAGCCCGAAGCGGGTCGCCTCCGCAATCGCCGGCAGGGTCATCGCCTGCATCTGCGCCGCGTCGTCGGGCGGAATCGCGCGCTCGACGAGCATGAAGGCCTGGTCGACCAGCACGCCGGTGGGCTCACCGTCGGCGTCACGCACGATGCGACCACCCGGAGGATCCGGGGTCTGCTGCGTGATTCCCGCCAGCCGGAGCGCCGCCTGGTTCACCAGGGCGGCGTGGCCGTCCACCCGCCGCAGGTACACCGGGGTTCCGGGGGTGGCGCGGGAGAGCAGGGCGTTGGTGGGAAAGGCGGTGCCCCAGAGATTCTGGTCCCAGCCGCGCCCGCGAATCCAGGTGCCCGGGGCCGCCCTGGCTGCGCTCGCAGCGACGAGTGCCACGAGCGAGTCATAGGAGGGAACCCCGCGCAGGTCGAGCGTGGCGAGGATGAGGCTCAGATTGCGCAGGTGCGCGTGCGCGTCGATGAAGCCGGGGTACAGCGGCCGTCCGCCTGCATCGAGCCGGACGGTGGCTGGCCCGGCAAACGCTGCAGCCCCGGTGTTCGAGCCGACGAACAGGATGCGGTCGCCGGACACCGCGAGCGCGTCCGCGCGTGGTCGCGCCGAATCGGCTGTGTAGATGGTGGCGTTGGTGACGACGAGGTCGGCTGGGCGGGACTGGGCCGGGAGGCAGGTTGCCGAGAGAATTGTGAGGGTAATACCAGGCAGGGCGGAGCTCGGTCGCAGTCGCATCAAATCCGGCTCCCCCGTTCCCTGTTCCCTCGCCCTGCCACCGCGGGTCCCGTCAGGCCAACCCCAGCGCCTCGCCGTATGCCATGCCCTGTGACATGCGGTCGTAGATGGCGCCCATGGTCTCCGGAGCCCCGGCGAGGAACCGGGCTCGCGGGTCTCCCCGGGAGGGACACTCCACCTGCATGACCGCCGTGACCTGGCCCGACAGCCTGCCGAAGAACTCGGCCAGCATGCCGCAACTCACGTGACAGGAGGGATACTCGCTCGAACCGGGCTCGCCGGCCTCCGCCCACTCGATGGCGTCGAGGGCCAGCACCGCATCACCGAGCGGGCGCGCCGTCAGCGGACCCCAGCCCATTTCGGAGAAGAAGCGCGACAGCACCTCGCTCAGAAAGGCCTGGTCGAGGTCGCCTGGATCGGAGAGCTGGTAGGTCTCCTCCAGCCAGGCGGCATAGGCTGCGTAGAGCTCGGCGCCGCCCGCGAACCCTGCCTCCTGCAGGTACGCCGCCGTCTGCACCCCCACCTCGCGTTCGAGGGTGGCGCGGAGCTGCTGGAACAGCCGGCGGCCGATGCCGACGCAATGGCTGGAAGCGAGGAAGTTGGGATTCATGTTTGGATGTGAGTGGGAGTCTACGGCGAGCGCCCGAGGCGGCGCAAGAGTTCCGCTTCGTCGAGTATTTCGACACCCAACTTCTTTGCCTTGTCCAGCTTGCTCCCCGCCTCATCCCCGGCCACCACGAAACTGGTCTTCTTGCTCACGCTCGAGGCGATCCGTCCGCCGGCACTCTCGATCAACTCGGTGGCTTTCGTCCGGCTCAGGCCCGGGAGGGTGCCGGTCAGGACGATCGTGAGCCCGGCCAGCGGACCGTCACCAGGTGCCAGGTGTGGCTCGGTGAAATTGACTCCCGCGGTGCGTAGTCGCTCCATGAGCCGGCGATTCCGCGCATCGGAGAAGAAGTCGGCCACGGCGTCGCCGATGGTGCTGCCCACACCCGGCACCTCGTCGATGTCCTCCCGGCTCGCCGCCATCAGCGCGTCGAGCGTGCCGAAGTGGCGTGCCAGGGTCTGCGCCACCTGCTTCCCGACATGCCGGATGCCGAGTCCGAAGAGCAGGAGCGAGAGGGACTGCGCCTTCGAGTTGGCGATCGCCTGCACGAGCTGCTCGGCGGACTGCTCGGCGAACCGGTCGAGTTCCACCAGTCTTCCGGCCTTGAGCTTGTACAGGTCCGCGATGTCGTGGATCAGCCCGGCATCGAGCAGCTGTCGTACCCGTTCGTAGCCCAGGCCGCGAATGTCCATCGCACCGCGTCCGGCATAGTGTACGATGCCCTCGAGCACCCGGCCCGGGCAGGCGGCGTTCGGGCAGTAGCGCACCGCCTCTTCCTCGACGCGTGCGGCCGGGGTGCCGCATGCCGGGCAATGATGGGGCATGTGGAACGGCTTCTCGGTGCCGTCGCGGCGCGCACGAACCGGTCCCAGCACCTGGGGAATGACCTCGCCGGCCCGCACCACCTCGACCCAGTCACCCTCCCTGATGTCCTTCTGGGCGATCACGTCCTCGTTGTGGAGCGTCGCCCTGGATACCGTGACACCGGCGAGTTCCACTGGCTCCAGCTCGGCCCACGGGCTCAGCGCACCGGTGCGGCCGACATTGATGTGGATCTTCCTGAGTTTGGTCACCGCGATCTCGGGGGCGAACTTCCGCGCGATTGCCCAGCGCGGCTCCCGGTCGCTGATGGTGCCGAGTTCCGCCTGGAGCGAGAGGCGGTCGACCTTGACCACCACGCCGTCGGCCGCGAAGGGAAGCCGGGGCAGCACGCTGGCCAGCTCGGCGACCTTCTCCTGCACGTCATCCATCGTCGTGGCGCGCGAGCGATGGGGTTCCACCTGGAAACCCCAGTGCTCCAGCCGGTCGAGCAGGCCATGCTGCGTGGTCGCGACCGGCTCACCTTCTATCACTTCGACGGTGAACGCGAACATCCGCAGCCGCCGGCGACGGGTGACTTCCGGGTCGAGCGCGCGCAGGCCGCCGGAGGCGGAGTTGCGCGGGTTGGCGAAGACCGGCTCGCCCGCCTCTTCCCGTTCCCGATTGACCCGCTCGAAGTTACGGAACGGCAGGTACACCTCGCCTCGCACTTCCATCAGGGCCGGGTGATTGGGTCCCGTGAGCTTGAGCGGAATGTCGTGGATGGTGCGCAGGTTGGGCGTGATATCCTCGCCCACGAGCCCGTTGCCCCGTGTCGTGCCGCGCAGGAAGCGGCCGTCCTCATAGGTGAGGCTCACCGCCGCACCGTCGATCTTGATCTCGAGTGCATACCCCGCCGTCCGCACGCCCGACGCCAGGCGGGCGTTCCGGTCCTCCCATGCCAGCAGTTCCTCCGGCAGGAACGCATTGGCGAGCGAGAGCATCGGACGGGCATGCGTATGCTTGGCCAGCGCCGTGGCCGGCGTGGCGCCGATGCGGAGCGTGGGGCTGTCGGGCGACCGGAGCTCGGGATGCTCCGCCTCGAGTGACTGGAGTTCGCGGAAGAGCTGGTCGTACTCGGCGTCCGAGATGGTCGGCGCATCGAGCACGTAGTAGGCGTAGTTGGCCTGATCGATCTGCTGGCGAAGGGCGGCGGCACGCTCGCGCCGTGCCGCCGCCGCCGACGGGGTCACCGGCCCGTCGCCTCCTGCGTGATCACGGTCATGGTCACGCCGACCAGGCGGTCGATCTCCTCGGCGCTGGCGCGCGCGAGCAGGCTTTCGCTCCACGGGCCCTGCTTGTCGGAGAAGGTGTCCAGGAGCCGGCGGAGGTAACCCAGGATCGCCACCCGCTCGCGGTCCTGGGCGCGTCCAGCCGGCTCGTCACCCATACGCTCCTGGAGCCGCTCGAACCGGTGCGCGTTGCGCAGCGCCTTGGCGGTCAGGTTGGCCACGACCCGGCAGAACTGGATGTCGGATTCGCTGAACGAGGGCCCGTCGCGGAAGGTGCGCAGGAAGATGGCGCCGATGGCAACCGTCCGCCACGTGATGGGTACCACCGTAATGGTCTTCACCCGGCGGCTCAGCAGCTGGCCGCGGACGTGCTTGAGCGCCGGATCGTCGGCGGCATCGGCGATGAACACTGTCTCGCCGGTTTGCAGGGCGCGCTTCAGCTCGGGGTAGCGGTCCACGTCGACCACGTAGTTCCGGATGCTCGGGTCTTCGTAGCTCGCGACCAGGCGCACGGTCTGGCCGCCGCGCTCCATCAGGAAGATGGAGCATCGATCGAGGCCGAAGGTTTCGCCCAGGCGGCGTGCCACGGCCTGCACGATGTCAACGAAGTGCAGGGAGCCGGCGATTTCCTGGAGGATCTCGATCACGGCGAGGAGGTGCCTGCGCTCGTGTTCGAGGTGCTCGACCCGCTGCTGGAGCCGCTCGAGCTCCTCCCCCTGGCCCTGTCCGACCGACGTGGTCATGCGTGGGTCCGCTGGTTGGAGATGTGCCAAACGTAATCATGACAACGGTGTAGGGCCACAGGGGCCCACGGCGCTTGGAGGGCCGCCATTCTGGCGGTAAGTTGGTTCACGAAGGCCGGTTGCGCCGGGAGCGGAGACGCCGTTCCCGGGCCGTGTCCGGGTCCGCTGGAGGAGGTCGCATGTTCGATCGTGAAGAATCAGACGCCGGTGGCAGCTTTGCCGCAGGGTTGCTCGTGGGGGCGCTGGTCGGCGCCGGGCTGGCGCTCCTTTTTGCTCCCGAAAAGGGCGAGGCGGTTCGTCGCAAGCTGGGCAAGAAGGCGCGGCGGGTAACCGAGTCGGCGCGCGAAGTGGTGGAAGACGCGGCGGAGGAGGTGCGGGACGAGGTGGCGCGTCGCCGCCGGGAGATTGCCCGGAACCTGGGCGTTTGACAGGCGCAGGGGCGGCCAGCGCGCCGCCCCGGCTGCTGCACGTCGCTACTTCTTGCCTGCGATCCCGGTGAGCAGCGTCGCGGCGTCCCGCTTGTACATCGGGTCGCCGACGTCGGCGACCGGTAGGGTGGCGATGACCTCGAATTGCTCGCGTGCCGCCGCGTAGTTCCCGACATCGACATACACCAGGCCGAGGTCGAGCCGGTGATAGATCCAGTCAGGCTTGAGCGTCACCGCGCGCTGCAGGTACATCTGCGCGTTGTGCCAGTTGGCCTGGCCGAACGCGCTCCCACCCATGAACGACTTGGCAAAGAACCGCTCCATGCTCGACAGGCGCATGATCTCGGCATTCCAGCGTCCCAGGACGTGATAGGCGCCGTCGTGCGACTGGTCGAGCCCGATGGCCGTCAGGGCGTCCTGCTGGATCTCCACCGCCCGCCGCACCCGCTCCTTCCGGCTCTTGGTCAGGGCGGCGCGTCCGATGGCGTTGGCCAGGACGAAATACGCGTCAGCGCTCTTCGGGGCGAGCACGACGGCGCGCTGCGCCAGCACCTCGGCGCGCGCATAAAGCGAATCCCGCTCCGGGCTCGCCACGGAATCGGGCGTGAGCTTGCCCATGTCGATGAGGGTCAGCGCCCCCTTCCAGTAGGCCGTCGCGTTGGTCGAGTCGGCCGCGATCGCTGCCGTGTAGGCGGCGAGCGCCGCCGGCATGTCGAGGGCCGCGCGGGCGGCATTGCCCCGGGCCATGTCCGCCGCCTCGGACTGGGCAGCGGCGGAAACCGGGGCAAGGATCGCGAACAACGCCAGCAAGCCGGCAGGGCGCATCCAGGAGCCTCCAGGGGAACGAAAGCGATGGGTCGGTGAGCGGCGCTGAATGGTGATCGCGAGCCTGATCGAACGCAAGCGAGATGGCGGTGCGCTCACGCCGGACGAGTGGCGCACGCTCATTCAGGCCTTCGCCCTCGGTGAGGTGCCGGACTACCAGATGTCGGCGCTTGCCATGGCGGTGGTGTGGCGCGGTCTCGAGGCTCCCGAACTCACGGCGCTTACCGAGGCAATGCTCGATTCCGGTGACCGCCTGCGCTGGGAAGGCCTCACCGCACCCCGCGTCGACAAGCACTCGACCGGCGGCGTCGGCGACAACACCTCACTGCTCCTCGTGCCCATGGTCTCCGCCGCAGGTGCCGCCGTGCCGATGATGTCGGGGCGCGCGCTCGGCCACACCGGCGGCACGCTCGACAAGCTCGAGGCCATCGCCGGGTTCCGCACCCGTCTCACGCTGCGGGAAGCCGAGGCACAGGTACGGCGCATCGGATGCGTGATGCTGGGGCAGACGCAGGAGATCGCCCCCGCCGATGGTCGGCTCTACGCGCTGCGCGACGTGACCGGCACCGTGGAGTCGGTGCCGCTCATCGCCGCCAGCATCATGTCCAAGAAGCTGGCGGAGGGGCTGAACGGGCTGGTGCTCGACGTAAAGCGGGGAAGCGGCGCCTTCATTCCGAAGTTGGAGAGTGCGCTCGAGCTCGCGCGGACCATGATCGGCCTGGGCAGCGCTCATGGCTGCAGGTCGGTGGCGCTGCTGACGGCGATGGACCGCCCGTTGGGCCACGCGTGCGGCAATGCCCTCGAGGTGGAGGAGGCGATCGCGGGGCTCCGGGGCGAGGGCCCGGCCGACCTCATGGCGGTCACGTACGCCCTCGGGATCGAGATGCTGCTCGCCGTGGGAATCGACACCAGCCGGGAGGCCGCGAAGGCCCGCCTGGAACAGGCGGTCTCCAGCGGGGCGGCGCTCGAGAAGCTGCGGCTCATGATCGAGGCGCAGGGTGGCAATCCCGCCGTGGTGGACGATCCCGGCGCGCTGCCACAAGCGCGGCACAGCGAGGTCTGGGGAGCCCCGCGCGACGGCCTGGTCAGCGAGGTGGTTCCCCGCGACATCGGCCGGGCCATCAATGTCATGGGAGGCGGGCGCCAGCGCGTGTCCGATCACATCGATCCATCCGTCGGCTTCCACATCACGGTCAAGCCGGGCCACGTGGTGCGGCGGGGCCAGCCGCTCGCCACCATTCACGCGCGCGAGGAGCACGGCCTGGCGGTCGGCCGCCGCGCCCTCGAGGGCGCCGTGCGCTTTGGAGAGATCGCCGAGCCGCTCCCGCTCATATCACATCGCGTCACCGAGGCTGGCGTGGAGACACTCGCGTGAGCATCAGCTCCCCGTGGTACGGGCTGCTCGCTGGCGTCGCCCTGGTGCTCTGGCTGGTGCAGCGCCGGCGCCGGCATCGCGTCCCCGGCGGCCCCATCATCCACCGCGCGGAGCTGGAGCAGGCGGAGCGGGAGGTGCAGGCCATGGGAGCACAGGATCGCGTGCCCCTCGATGAGCGTGACGACTGGGGCCCAGGCGCCCCGCGCCCGCCGATCCGGCTGTGACACAACGGAGACGGCGGGAAACCCCCGCCAAGCGTCGCCGTAGTAGCCGGGAATGACGACGGCTAGCTTCCCAGCGTGACCACTCCACCAACGCTTGAACGCATCCGGGCTGCGCTTGGCCAGGATTACGAGATCCTGCGCCTGCTCGGCCAGGGCGGCATGGGCACCGTGGTCCTCGCCCGGGAGAAGGCGCTCAAGCGGCTCGTCGCGATCAAGGTTCTCGATCCCGACCTCGGGTCCAGCCCGCTCTTCCGCAACCGCTTCCAGCTCGAGGCGGAAACGGCGGCCCAACTCCAGCATCCGAATATCGTGCCCATTTACCGGGTGGGCGAAGCGGATGGCCTGTCGTACTTCACGATGGGCTACATCGAGGGGGAGAGCCTCGCCGACCGCATGCGCGGCGTGGGCCGGCTGTCGCCCCGGGAGTCGCGCCGCATCGCCGGCGAGGTGGCGGCGGCGCTCGGCGCCGCCCACCGCCGCGGCATCATCCATCGCGACGTGAAGCCGCAGAACGTGCTGCTCGACCGCGAGACCGGTCGCGCCATGGTCACCGACTTCGGCATCGCGAGCGTCGGGGCGGCCGCCTCGAGGGGCGATGCGGAGCGGCTCACGTCGGCCGGCATGGTCATGGGCACCCCCCGCTACATGAGCCCGGAGCAGGCCAGCGGTATTCGCGACCTCACGCCTGCCTCCGACCTCTACGCGCTGGGCATCATCCTGTACGAGATGCTGAGCGCGGAGTACCCGTACCGGCTTGGCCAGCCGCCCAACTACACCCTGGCCCACATCACCGGCGTCCCGATTCCCCTCGTGACGCGCGTGGGCGACGTGCCACGCGAGCTGGAGGCGGTGGTCAATCGCTCCATGGCCAGGGAGCCGGCCCAGCGTTACGCCTCGGCGGATGAGCTGGCCGCCGCCATCGAGGGCAGCGCGGTGTCGGGTCCGTCGACGGTAGCGGTGCCGGCGCAGCGGGCGCGTCGTCGCCGCATTGGCGTGTTCCTCGCGCTGGCGGTGGCCATCCTTGGCGGGGCGGTGATCGCCACCCGGGGGCGGAGCGACGTCCCCAGGGGAGTGGATCCGCGGAAGTCGATCCTCGTCGGCTTCTTCGACAACACGGCGCAGGACCCCACGCTGGACTGGCTCCGTGTCGGTGGCGTCGACCTGCTCGCGCAGGCGCTGGGGCGCTGGCAGGACCTGAGCATTGTGGACGCCGAGCGCCTGCTCGACCTCACGCGGCGCGCGGGCATGCCGATGGACCGCCGCCTGAGCCAGGACGACGTGCTGAAGCTCGCGCGCGACGCGGGCACGTGGACCGCGACCCTGGGTTCGGTGGTGCGTGTCCGTGACTCGTTGCTCTTCACCATCAAGGTCTACGACGTCGCTGACGGAAGCCAGTTGCTGTCGGCCCAGGCGATGGCGCCGGACAAGGGCGACGTGCAGTCCGCCTTTCGCGCGCTCGCGGGGAAGGTGCTCGCGGTAGCCGGTGCCCCCGCGACCGGGCTCGCGGAGATGGAGCCGCCCACGCGCTCGCTGGCGGCGTACCAGGCCTACATCGAGGGCATCCAGTTGCGGAGCCGCTGGAGCATCGATTCGGCGGTATCCGCGTTCCGCCGTGCGATCGCCGAGGACCCGCAGTTCGCCCTCGCGTACTACGAGCTGAGTCAGGCCCTGGTATGGACGGAGCGCGCGAGCCCTGCGCCGACCTACGTCGGTTATGCCGACAGTGCGCTCCGCTATGCCGCGAAGAGTCCCCCGCGCGAGCGCAAGCTGCTCGAGGGATACAACGCCCTCATGCATGCCGACATCCCGGCCGCGCGGCAAAGCCTGGAGGAACTGTCGCGCACCGACTCGCTCAACGCCGATGTGTGGGGCTGGCTCGCCTTCGCGTCCGGCATCGACCTGACCCTCCGGCGCGACGCGGCCGGCCACGAGTACCTCCCCGCCGACTTCACCAAGGCCCTGCGCTCCTACAGCCGCGCCATCGAGCTGGACGGGTCGGATCACCGCAACTACGCGAACCTCGCCAGCGTCCTCAGTTGGGCGATGTCGCGCCAGGAGCAGAATGTGCCCGGGTACCGCGAGCCGGCGACCGGCAGCCTGCAGAGCCTCTATTTCCGGGTGCCGGCACGCTGGTACTCGCTGGTGCTGAAGGGCGACTCGCTGCTGGCGGTGCCGGCCGAGTCACTCACGCATCGCTTCTCGCCCCGGGTGCTCGATTCGCTGCGCACCGGCGCGCGGGATCGCGCGGCGGCGGTGGTGCGCCGGTGGCTTACGGTTGCTCCCGACGAGGGCGAGGCGTGGATGCTGCAGGCGTCGCTCGATGCCGAGGACAAGGCGTTCGACAAGGCGCTCCGCGCGCTGGCCAGGGCGGAGTCGCTCGGCACCAGTTCGCCGGTGCCGATGCCGCTGCAGCGGCTCTTTGTGCTGATGATGGCACGGCGCTACGAGGCGGCGATCCCGCTGGGCGATTCCCTCGCGCCGCCGGGCGGTCGCGGCGTGTCACTCTCGTCCCCGCTGTTCGGGTCGCTGATCGCGAACTACGAGATGACCCGCGGGCGCGTGGCCGAGGCCACCATACTGGTGCGCGCGCGGATGGCCGAGCTGCAGCGGTTCGAGCAGTCCGACCGGATCCGGCGCCAGCTCGCCCTGTCCGACGCGTCCACAGACCTTCGCATCGCTGCGCGTGCCGGCACTGTTACGCCCGCCCAGCTGACCGAGACCGGCGCGCGCGTCGAGCGGCTGATCGCAGAGGCGCCGGAGGACCAGCGCGTCTCACTCCGTCAGCGGGCATCGCGGCCGATGCTCGTGGCCTCGGCGGCGCTGGGCGACACGGCGACGGTGCGCTCGTGGCGGGCAACGCTGGGTACCGACAGCCTGCTCTCGCTGGATGCCGCGGCGGCGGCGGCCGCCGGTGACCGCACTCGTGCCGCGCGCCTCTTCGAGCGTGCGGCGCGCGACACCAGTTCCGATGCGGATCACCTGTTTGCCCTGGGCGTGACCGCGGAGGCACTCGGCCGGCCGGCCGACGCCCTTGGCTACTACGACAGGCTCGACTCCCTGCACGTGGAACCCGGCTCCTCGGCGAGCACCGACTGGCTTCTCTTTGTTCGCGCGATTGCCCGGCGGGGTGGGGTGGCGGCACAAATTGGCGACTCGGCGCTGGCGCGCCGGAGCTACGACGAGTTCCTGACCCTCTGGAGCGATCCCGACCCGGCGCTGCGCCCCGAGCGGGATGCGGTGGCGCGAAGGCGGGCGGAGCTGGACCGGCCGGCGGCGCACTGACACCGGCGGGGACTACTGCAGCCCAAGCTCCGGCCCGAAGGTCTCGATGAGCTGGCCGTCGTAGCGATCGGCGAGCCGCGCCGTCTGGGTCACCAGCTCCAGCAACTCCGGTTCCTCCACGTCATCACAGAATCGCCCGGCTCCCAGCCACACACAGTCGTTCTCGTCCACCGAGAACGCCGCGTAGGCACCGAGCTCGTGGTTGAGGCTCAGCAGCGTGCGCAACAGCGCCTCCCGGCCCCGCTGCGGCACCTGGACCACGCGGAACTTCACGTGCAGGAACGGGTCAGCCCCCGGCTCGCTCGCGCCCAGGATGGCCACGTAGCCGGTCGCCGAGCCGTAGTGGACCACCCAGGCATCATCACCCAGGGCAACCGAGGCAGGGTCCTCGCCGAGCTTCGTGAGGAGCTCCGGGATCTTCCGGCGCAGGGTGGGGAGGTCCACGTTACACGTCCAGGTTGGTGACGTACTTGGCATTCCGCTCGATGAACAGCCGCCGGGGCTCGACCTCGTCGCCCATCAGTTCGTCGAAGAGCTTCGATGCTTCCACCGCATCCTCCATCGTGACGCGGAGGATGGTGCGCGTGTCGGGATCCATGGTGGTCTTCCAGAGCTGTCCCGGGTTCATCTCGCCCAGGCCCTTGTAGCGCTGGATGCTCACGTTCGTTTTGCCATCACCGCTCATCCGCTTCACCGCCTCGTCCCGTTCCGGCTCGGCGTAGCAGTACACCTCTTCCTTGCCGCGGGCGACGCGATACAGCGGCGGCTGGGCGATGTAGATGTAGCCCGCCTCGATGAGCTCCTGCATCTGCCGGAAGAAGAACGTCAGCAGCAGGGTGCGGATGTGGGCGCCGTCGACGTCGGCGTCCGTCATGATGATGATCTTGTGGTAGCGCGCGTCGGCCAGCGTGAAGTCCTCGCGGACGCCGGTGCCGATCGCCGTGATGATCGCGCGGATTTCCTCGTTGCTCAGGATCTTGTCGATCCGGGCCCGCTCGACGTTGAGGATCTTGCCGCGGAGCGGCAGGATCGCCTGGAAGGACCGGTCGCGGCCCTGCTTGGCGCTGCCGCCGGCCGAGTCGCCTTCGACGAGGTAGATCTCGCTGTGCGCCGGGTCGTCGATGGAGCAGTCGGCCAGCTTGCCCGGCAGCACCATGTTCTCGAGGCCCGACTTCTTGCGCACGAGGTCGCGCGCCTTGCGGGCGGCCTCGCGGGCGCGGGCGGCGCTCACGGCCTTCTCGATGATGGCCCGGGCCACCGGCGGGTGCTCCTCGAGATAATTGCCGAGGTGCTCGTTGACCACCGTCTTGACGATGCCCTCGACCTCGGAGTTGCCCAGCTTCGTCTTGGTCTGGCCCTCGAACTGCGGCTCCCGCACCTTTACGTGCAGCACGCACGTCAGGCCCTCGCGGATGTCCTCGCCGGAAAGCGTGAAGCCCTCCTTCTTGAGGAAGTCGCGCCGTTTCGCCACGTCGTTGATCGTGCGGGTGAGCGCGGCCTTGAAACCCGTGAGGTGCGTGCCGCCCTCGTGGGTATTGATGTTGTTCACGAAGGTGAACGTGTTCTCGTTGTAGCCGTCCTCGAACTGGAGCGCGATGTCCACCTCGACATCGTCCTTGGTAACGAGGAACGTGATCGGCTTGGGGTGCAGCGCCTTCTTGTTGCGGTTGAGCCACTCCACGAACTGCACCAGCCCGCCCTTCGCGAAGAATGTGTCCTCCTTCGGCGGATCGGCGCGCTCGTCCTTGAGAACGATGGTGACGCCCTTGTTCAGGAACGCCAGCTGGCGGAGCCGGTCGGCGAGCGTGGTGTAGTTGAACTCGAGGACCTGGAAGATCTCCGGGTCGGGCTTGAAGCGCACCGTCGTGCCGGTGCTCTTCGTCTTGCCCAGCACGGTGAGCTTCTTCGTGGTATGTCCGCGGACGAACTGCATGTGATGCCGCTGGCCGTCGCGGTCCACCAGTACCTCGAGGCGCTCGGAGAGCGCGTTGACCACCGAGACGCCGACGCCGTGCAGCCCGCCCGACACCTTGTAGCTGCTCTTGTCGAACTTGCCGCCCGCGTGCAGCACCGTGAGCGCCAGTTCGACGCCCGGAATCTTCTCGGTGGGATGGACGTCCACCGGGATGCCGCGACCGTTGTCGGTGACCGTGACCGAGTTGTCGGGGTGGATCGTGATGGTGATATGGTCAGCGAACCCGGCCAGCGCCTCGTCGATCGAGTTGTCCACCACCTCGTAGACCAGGTGATGGAGGCCGTTCTCGCCGGTGGAGCCGATGTACATGCCGGGGCGGCGGCGGACGGCCTCGAGGCCCTTGAGGACCTGGATCGAGTCGGCTTTGTATCCCGGTGTCACCACTGCGGTCTCGTTGGCTGCCATGTCTCCAGCTATGGTGAGGGTCTCGTGCCGGGACCCGTGGCGATCCAGCGGATCCCTCGAATCCGTCCCTGACGTCCTGCGTTGAGCCGCGCGATGATCTGCGGCGTCATGAGGCTCAGTTCATTGGCCCACGCCGCCGTGGCCACCCGTACCCGCAGCAGGCCGTCGGGCGTGATCGACTCCGCTTCCGTCACCGCGGCGATCTGTTCCCCAACGAGCCGCGGCCAGTCGACGATGATGGTCGCCTGGGCCACGCGGGCACCGATGCCGGTGCGGCTCAGCCAGGCCGACACCGCGTCGCCCAGCGGGGCGGGGCGGGCGGAACGCGTTCGCCTGGTCTCGTCGTCGCTCATGCCGACTCCCTGCCGGGGGTGGCCCGGCCGCCGTCCATTGCCCAGCGCGGAAGCTCGAGCTGCGCCGGCAATTCATCGATCCGTGGCGCGGTGACGAAGAGCTGCCGCGGTCCCTCGCTCATCAGCCGCGCCGCCAGGCGGCGCTGCCGTTCCGTGTCGAGCTCCGCGAACACGTCGTCCAGCAACAGAGCCGGCTCGATCCCGCGCCGCTCACGCAGCGTGGCCAGCTCCAGCAGCTTGAGCGCGATAGCGGCGCTGCGGAGCTGGCCGGTGGACCCGAACACCCGGAGCGGCTGGCCATCAATGGCCAGCGTCACGTCGTCGCGATGAGGCCCGATCGTCGTGCTGCCGCGGGCCCGGTCGGTGGCGAAGCTGCCCGCGAAGGCCTCGCTCCACGCCTCCGGCTGCGCAAGCTCCGCGCGGCCCTTGTAGCCCAGCGTGGGGTGGCCCGGTTCGTCGAGGCCGGCGAGCTCGTCGGCAAAGGTCCCGCCCGCGGCCACGATCCACGCCACCCGCCGCTCCACGAGCAGCGCCCCTTCAGAAGCCAGTATCGGCTCACACGCCCGGGCCACGTCGCCCTGCTGCTGCCGCAACGCGGCATTTCGCCGGGCCAGGGCACCGCGATATCGCAACAGCGCCCGGAGGTAGGCCGGCTCGGCCAGCGACAGCATCCGGTCCAGGTAACGGCGTCGCTCGAGCGCCGGCCCGCCCGCGAGTGCGACATCGCCCGGGAGGAACACCACGGCGAGCCACCGCCCGATGGCCGCGGTGAGCCGCCGTTCCTCCACGTCGTCGATGGTGACCCGCTTCCTGCGCCCTGCCGCGACGAACGTTGCCGCCAGCGATCCTGCTGCCTCGCCACCGAACGTCGCCTCGACGTGAAACCCCGGTCCGCCGAACGCGACCAGCTCGGAATCAGCCGCCCCGCGGAATGACCGAAGCAGGACCGGGTAGTACGCCGCCTCGAGGAGGTTGGTCTTGCCCTGGCCATTCCGGCCCACCAGGGCGAACCCGCGCGACGGCACCTCCAGCACGCCGTCGGCCAGGTTGCGAAACCCGCGGATCGCGAGGCGAAGGAGCCTCACAAAAATAGCCGGTTTGGTGAGGGTGTTGCAGGGCGGCTAGTGCCCTTCAAAGGCGGGCTTCCGCTTCTCGAGAAAGGCCCTGGTGCCCTCGCGCATGTCGTCCGTGGACGAGAGCAGGCCGAAGAGGGTGGACTCCAGGAGCAGGGCGTCCGCCTGGCTCATCTCATAACCGGCGTCCACCGCCTCCAGGACGGAGCGCACCGCCAGCGGCCCCTGGTCCATGATGCTGCGCGCCAGGGCCTCGGCCTCGTCCATCAGCCGTTCCGCGGGCACCACCCTGTTGACGAGCCCGATGCGCAGCGCCTCGGCGGCATCGATGATGGCGCCGGTGAGCAGCAGCTCGAGCGCGCGTCCCTTGCCGACGATCCGGGGCAGGCGCACGGTACCGCCATAGCCCGGAAGCAGTCCCAGCTTCACCTCGGGCTGCCCGAACCTCGCCGTGTCGCTTGCGACCCGGAGGTGGCAGGCCATGGCCAGCTCGCAGCCGCCACCCAGGGCAAAACCGTTCACGGCCGCGATGACCGGCTTGTTCAGGTGCTCGAAGGCCCGGAAGATCGCCTGGCCGGCCTGCGCCCGCGCCTTGCCATCCATCGGTCCCTGGGTGGTCAGTTCCGCGATGTCCGCGCCGGCGACAAACGCCTTCGAGCCGGCGCCGGTGAGGATCACGCCCCGGATGCCGACGTCGCGCGCGACGGCCCCGGCGGCCTCTCCCAGGTCGCGGAGGACGGCGCCGTTGAGGGCGTTGAGCTTGTCGGGGCGATTGATCGTGACACGGGCCAGGCCGCTCGTCACGTCGAAGAGGAGGGTCTCGTAGGCCATGTCGGAAACCTAATCGCGCCCGGTGTCCGCTCGCCTATCTTTGGGCATGACGATTCCAGTGACGGTGGCATGGACGCCGGAAGGGCTGGTGGTGCTCGACCAGTCGCTCCTCCCGGGCGAAGTGCGGTACCTCACGCTGCGCACCCCGGCGGAGGTCGCCGATGCGATCCGCGACTTGCGGGTGCGGGGTGCTCCACTCATCGGGATCGTGGCTGCCATGGGGGTGGCGCTGGCCGCCCGCGAGCCGGGCGATGACTCCGCCGCAGCCGTGCGGCAGTGGGTGGACCGCGCCGGCCGCCTCCTCGCCGCCACCCGTCCGACCGCCGTCAACCTGCGCTGGGCCATCGACCGCATGCTGGCGGTTACCCAGCGCACCATGCCCGATGCCCGCCGCCTCAGCGCCGCCCTCGAGGCGGAAGCCATGGCGATCCATGCCGAGGATCGCGCGATGTGCGACGCCATAGGGGAGCACGGCCTGCCGCTCGTTCCCGATGGGGCGGTCGTGCTCACCCACTGTAATGCCGGCTCGCTCGCGACCGGCGGCATCGGCACCGCGCTGGCGCCGGTATACCGGGCGCACCAGGCGGGGCGGCGGGTGCACGTCATCGCCGACGAGACTCGCCCGGTGCTGCAAGGCGGCCGCCTGACTGCGTGGGAACTGACGCGGGCCGGTATCCCCTGCACGCTGATCGCGGATAGCATGGCGGCGAGCCGCCTTCGTCGCGGCGACGTCACCTGCGTCCTCGTGGGCGCCGACCGGATCGCAGCCAACGGCGATACCGCCAACAAGATTGGCACCTATCCCCTCGCGCTCGCGGCAAAGGCGCACAACGTGCCGTTCTACGTCGCGGCACCGCAGTCCACCTTCGATCTCGCCACGCCGAACGGTGCTGCCATCCCGATCGAGGAGCGGCATGCCACCGAGATTACCATGATCGGCGACCGACGCATTGCGCCCGAAGGCGTGGCTGTGTGGAATCCCGCGTTTGACGTGACACCGGCTGCGCTCATCACCGGGTTCATCACCGATCGCGGCCTGCTGACGCGCCCATGACCGCCATTCTCGCCCTCGACCAGGGCACCACCGGGTCCACGGCGCTGGTGGTGCGCCAGGACGGCCACGTCATAGGGCGCGGCTACCGTGAGTTCACGCAGTACTTCCCCGAGCCGGGCTGGGTGGAGCACGACCCGCTCGAGATCCTGCGCGTTTCCCTCGAGGCGATGCGGGAGGCCGTTTCACAGGCTGGCGTGC
>JAGGAG010000089.1 GCA_017889745.1 Gemmatimonadota bacterium
TTCTGGTGGTGGACGGCGGGCGGGTTCTCAGGTAGCGCTATATTTCAGCGGGTCTTTTCGGGGGTTTTTCATGGCTGGTCGAGAGCAGTATGAAGTGGTGATTGTGGGTGGCGGGCCCGCGGGCCTGTGCGCGGCGCTGTACGGCGGGCGTGGCATGCTCCGCACGGTGCTGCTCGAGCGCGGTGTGCCTGGCGGGGAACTGCTCAATACCGAATGGATCGAGGACTATCCCGGCTTTCCCAAGGTGAAGGGCCGGGAACTGGCCGACCTGATGACCCAGCACGCGCTGCAGTTCGGGGCGGAGATCCGGCAGGAGAACGCGGAGTCGATCGTGCGGCGCCCGGACGGCATCTTCGAGGTAACCACGTCGCTGGGCACGATCTTCGAGGCGCCTGCGGTCATCATCACCGCGGGCGGGACGCCGCTCAAGCTCGAGGTCCCCGGCGAACTCGAGTACGCCGGGCGCGGCGTGTCATACTGCGCCGTATGCGACGGCGCGTTCTTCAAGGGGGAAACCATTGCGGTGGTCGGCGGGGGTGATGCCGCGGTCGAGGAAGCCGACTATCTCACCCGCTACGCCGAGAAGGTGTACCTGATCCACCGGCGTGGCGAGCTTCGCGCATCGAGGATCCTTCAGGAGCGGCTCTTCCAGAACCCGAAGATCGAGGTGGTCTGGAACAAGCGCGTGCTCGAGCTCTTCGGCGACCCATCCGGCCTCAAGACCATCGCGCTCGAGGACACCGAGACCGGTCAGCTGTCCGAGCTGAAGGCCACCGGGTGCTTCGTGTTCATCGGCTTCCGGCCGAACTCCGGGATCGTGCAGCAGCACTTCGCGCACGACGCGAGCGGTTACATGATCACCGACGACCGGATGATGACCTCCATTCCCGGGCTCTTTGCCGCCGGCGACCTGCGCGTGCAGCTCACGCGCCAGGTGACGACTGCGGTGGGTGACGCGACGACGGCGGCCATTGCGGTGGAGAAGTACCTCACCGAGCGCCGGCAGTCGGGAGCGGGAGTGGGGTCGGGAGCTCATGCCGGTGTCTGAGCTGGTCGTCCGGAAGTTCACCAATGGCCGCTTTGCCCAGAACAGCTATCTCCTGGGCGACGTGGCCTCGCGCGCCGCGGTGCTCGTCGATCCGGGAGAGGACCCGGGCGGACTGCTCGCGGAAGTACGGCGCGGCGGGTGGCAGGTCGGGGAGATCTGGCTGACGCATGGGCACATCGATCATGTCCTCGGCGTGCCCCAGGCACGAGCCCGCACCGCGGCGCCCGTCCTGCTGCATGCCGGCGACCTGCCGCTCTACGCCAATGTGCCCCAGCAGGCAGCCTGGATGGGCTTCGACGCTCCGGCCCTGCCCGCGCCCGACGGCGAGTTGCGCGACGGCCAGCAGTTGCAGGTGGGGCCCCACGCGTTCGTCGTGCGGCACACGCCGGGCCACTCGCCCGGCAGTGTGAGTTTCGTCGGGCCCGGCTGCGTGATTGCCGGCGACGTGCTGTTCGAGGGGTCGATCGGCCGCACCGACATTCCGGGTGGCGACTTCTTCACGCTCATGCGCAGCATCCACGCGCACCTGCTGACGCTCCCGGATGACACCGCCCTCTACTCGGGCCACGGCGACGATTCCACCATCGGGATCGAGCGCGCCACCAATCCCTTCATCACCGGCGAAGTGCGCGCCGGATGACCGCTCGCACGGAGTCCGAATGACGTCCGGTGCGCTGGTCGAGCAGCGCATTTTCTCCTCGGCGGCCAGTACGCCGATCGACATCGCAGGTTCTCCGCTCCCGCCGCCTCTCCGGCCCGACAGCACCCTTGGCGTGCTCGACATCTCCGAATATGTCGGCGATTTCACCGGGGGGGTGCGCACCTACCTCGCCGAGAAGGCGCGCTACGTGGCACGGCGCCCGCAACTCCGACAGGTGCTGCTGATTCCCGGAGCCCACGATGCGATCGTGGAATCGGCGGGGGTGCGCTGCTACCGGCTGCGCGGGCCCGCCATCCCGTTCAACCCGGCGTACCGGTTCATGCTGGCCACCCGGTCCACCAGCCGGATCGTGGCGCACGAACGCCCCGACGTGATCGAGGTCGGCAGCTCCTACTTCGCTCCGTGGCTCATCTTCCGCGCGCGCCGCCAGTACCAGGCGCCCGCCGTCTGGTTCTACCATGCGAACCTGCCGCGCCTGGTGGCGCCGAGACAGGACCGGGAGCCGGCGGCCCGCCGCGCCCTGGCGCGGATCGTGGGCTGGTACACGCGGCGTATCGCGGCAGCGGTGGACCGTACCATCGTGGCGTCCGACTTTGCGCGACGGGACCTCGAGCGCATCGGCGTGACCAACGTGGTGCACGTGCCGCTCGGCGTCGACCTCGACCTCTTTCACCCGGCGCGGCATGCCGTCGATCCGGCCGCGCGGGTCCGGCTCGGCCTGCCCGAGGGGCAGGTGGCGCTGTATGTGGGACGGTTCGCGCCCGAGAAGCACGCGGGGCGGCTCGCGGCCGCCTGGGGCGAGGTGTATCGTCGCACCGGCGCCACCCTGGTGATGGTCGGGGAGGGATCGCTGCGTCCCCGGCTCGAGGCGCTCGCCGGGCCCGGTCTGGTGGTACTCGGGTACACCCGGGCCCGCGAGACGATCGCCGACCTCCATGCCGCGGCCGACTTCTACGTGTCCCCGTGCCCCTACGAAACGTTCGGGCTGGCCGCGCTCGAGGCCCTGGCGAGTGGCACGCCGGTGCTTTCCGCGGATGAGGGCGGTGTCTCCGAGCAGGTGGTGCGCTCGGGGGCGGGTTTTCTGTACCACGCCGATGAACCGGGCGCGCTGCTCCGCGGGGTTGAATCCATGATCAGCGCGGATCGCGCGGCGCTGGGCCGGCGCGCGCGGGCGCACGCCGAACGCGAGCACAGCTGGGACCGTGTCTTCGATCGCATCTTCGGGGTCTACGAGGGATTGCTGGGCCGGTGACGCTGCTCGTTTCCATTCACGATGTCGCCCCTCCCAACCTTGCGGCCGCGCAGCGGCTGTGGAAGCTCTGTCGGGATGCCGGCGTGGTCCCCGCGCTCCTGGTCGTCCCCGACTGGCACGGCACCGCGCCCATCGAGCGCGATGCGGCATTCCTGTCGTGGCTGCGCGGCGCGGCCTCCGAAGGCGCCGAGATCATTCTCCATGGCGAGCGACATGACGAGGCCGGCCGCTCACGCGCGCTCTCCGACGAGATCCGCGCCGCCGGGCGAACGGCGCGCGAGGGCGAGTGCCTTACGCTGGACGCGGCGGAACTCGAGGCCCTCGTGACTCGTGGGCTGGTGCGCCTTCGGGCGCTGGGGTTCGACGCGCAGGGCTTCGTGCCGCCGGCGTGGCTGATGCGGCAGGATGCGCGACGAGGTATCTACGCGGCCGGCGCACGGCTGACCGAGGATGAGACGGCCATCTACTTCGCGAGCGGGCATCGTATCGCAGCGCCGGCGCTCCGCTGGAGCGCGCGGACGCCGTTCCGGGCCCGCGCCTCCGTGCTGGTGGCCGAAGGGCGCTGGCGGCTGCGGCGACACACGCCGGTGATGCGCATCGCCCTGCACCCCGGCGACCTTCGGCATCCAGCGGTGGCCGCGTCGGTGGCACGCGAAATGGCGCGCTGGACGGCGCTCCGCAGCGCGGAGCCGTACGCCTCCCTCCTGGCCTGACGATGCAGCTCTCGGTCCCCGTCGCCCACGCCATCTGCCTGGCCCTGGTGGCCGCGGACCTCGTCGCGCGCACATACCGACTGCAGTGGCTCGCGCTTGGCGTCGGGTCCCGTCTGACCTTTGCGGAGAGCCTGCGCATCAACGCCTTCGCCGATGCGGGTTCGACCCTGACGCCCATGAGGGTCGGGGGCGAGCCGGCGCGGCTGGGTGGCATGCTTGCCTGCGGTATCCCCGCGACGGCGTCATTCGTCGCGATCGCGTACGAGGTCATCACCGCATGGCCGGTCCTGATCGCGGTGGGTCTCTGGATCTTCCTTGGCTTCGCGCCCGAATGGTGGGCCAGTGCGGGGCCACAGCTGACAGCGTCGCTGCGCGACGCCTGGCCGTGGGCGGTTGCCATTGCCGTCGTCAGCCTCGCGGCCTGGATTGGGGGTCACCGCGTGGCGCACGCCCTGCCGCGACAGCTCAAGCGCCCGCTGAGCCGTATCAGGGTCTACTGGCGACGGATGCCACGGTGGCCGCTGATCGCGAGCCTGCCGCTGTCGTTCGTGAACGTGATCACCCGCATTGCGCTCCTGCCCGTCCTCGCACTCACGCTCCCCGATCCGCCCGCGCTCCCGGTGCTGATCGTGGGCTCCTTCGCGCTGATCTACGCCCAGCTGATCCTGCCGACGCCGGGCGGGGCGGGGGCGGTCGAATTCGGGTTTCTCGGCGGGGCGGCGGGAGACCTCGGAACCGACGGCTCGCAGCTGCTGCTGGCCTGGCGTATCTACGCCAACGGCATCGGGGCGGCGCTCGGCATCTGGCTCGCCATACGGCACTACGGCTGGCCCGCGGTGAAGGAAGGTGCCGCGAGGATCTTCATCGGCCGGGGCGGCTGAACACTCAGCCGGGAGGCGGGCCCATCGAGACCAGCAGCACCGTTCGCTCGAGCGCCTCGTCCACTCCATGGGGAACACCGGCCGGCGCCCACACCAGTGTGCCCGCCTCCGCGATCAGCGTTTCTTCACCCACGGTCATTCTCGCCTTTCCGCCACGGTGGGCATGGATGTGCTGCGCCTGCCCCGGCTCGAAGCAGTTGAGCCCGGCGAAGAGCGTGGTGCCGCGGGCCAGGTCGGCCTTGGTCGCCTTGGCCGCGTCGAAGTGAATAACGTCGGAAATCTTGGAGAAATGACTCGGCATGTTGCTGCTCCCGGTTCGCCAGGCTCCGCTCGCGAGGATGGTTCCCCCAGTCCTGCACTCCCCCGCATGACCACGCGCATCGAGCACGATCCGCTGGGCGAGAAGGCCGTGCCTGCTGAGGCACTCTACGGCATCCAGACCCTCCGCGCCGCCGAGAACTTCCCGATCTCCGGGCTCCGGCCGCTGCCGCAGTTCGTGGATGCCGTGGTGTGGATCAAGCGCAGTGCGGCGCTGACGCATCGCGAAACGGGGCGGCTCGAGGCGCGCCTGGCCGACGCCATCGTGCAGGCGGCCGACGAGATCCTTGGCGGCCAGCACCGGGACCAGTTCATCGTGGACGTGTACCAGGCGGGCGCCGGCACCAGCCACAACATGAACGTTAACGAGGTGCTGGCGAACCGGGCCAACGAGTTGCTGGGCAGCGCGCGCGGCAGCTACACGCCGGTGCACCCGAACGATCACGTCAACATGGCGCAGAGCACGAACGACGTGATCCCGACGGCAATGCGCCTCGCGACCCTCGCCACGCTCCGGCCGTTCCTCGCCGACCTCGACATCCTTGCGGAGTCGCTCCTCCGCAAGGGCAGGGAATTCGACCACGTCATCAAGTCGGGCCGCACGCACCTGCAGGACGCCACGCCGATCCGCCTGGGCCAGGAGTTCACCGCCTTCGGCGCCACCGTCGCGCGGCATCGTGAGAAGCTCACGCGTGCCGCCGAATGGCTGCGCGACCTCAATATCGGCGGTACGGCGGTCGGCACCGGCCTGAATGCGGAGCCGCAGTACCCCGAGCTGATGTGGAAGTACCTGGAGGAAGTGAGCGGCCTGGACCTCCGGCTCGGCGAGGACCGCATCCAGCTCATGCAGTCGATGGGAGACATCGCCACCTTCAGCGGGGTGGTGCGGGCCTTCGTGCTCGACCTGAACAAGATCGCGAACGATATCCGCCTGCTCGCGTCCGGTCCGCGCACGGGCCTGGCCGAGATCATCCTGCCGGCGGTGCAACCCGGCTCGAGCATCATGCCCGGCAAGGTGAACCCGTCCATCGCCGAGATGGTGAACCAGGTGTGCTATCAGGCCCTTGGCCTCGACACCACCGTCGCGATGGCATCTGAGGCCGGGCAGCTCGAGCTCAACGTGATGATGCCGGTCATCACCCACAACGTCGTGTTCGGTCTCATGATCGTGGGCAACGCGTCCCGTACGTTCGCGGAGCGCTGTATCGACGGGATCGAGGCGGATGAGAAGGTCTGCGCTTACTGGCTGGAGCGGAGCCCCGCACTCGTGACCGCCTTGGCACCGAAGATCGGGTATGCGGAGGCGGCCAAGCTCGCCAAAGAGGCAATTGCCACCGGCCTCACGGTGAAGGAACTCGTGGTGAAGAAGGGCCTGCTCGCCGGCGCCGAACTCGAGGACGTGCTCGACCTGCGGGCCATGACCGAAATCGGCATACCGGGAGGCAAGCCCCTGCCGGGGGGCGGGTAATCGTCAAATCCTTGTCGGTTTCTCGGAATTCGGTGATATTGGCGCCATGCGCGTGACCACCTGGACCGAGTACTCGCTCATCATTTCGCTGCACCTCGCCAGGCGGGCGAAGACCAGCCCGTCACCGGTGGCCGCCCGCGAGCTGGCCGATGCGGAGCGCCTGCCGCCCGACTACGTGGAGCAGATCCTGCTCCGGCTCCGGCGCGCTGGACTGGTGGAGAGCGTGCGCGGGGCGCGGGGCGGCTATACGCTGGCCCGGCAACCGGCCGAGATTTCCGTGCGCGACGTCATGCAGGCCTCCGAGCACCAGACCTTCGAGGTCAACTGCGACACCCATCAGGTGGACAGCGAGCGCTGCGCCGGCGATGCCTCCTGCAGCATCCGCCCCGTCTGGTTCGCACTCCAGCACCGCATTGACGGTTTCCTGCGCGGCGTGAGCCTGGCCGACCTGCTTCACGACGAGGCCCATGTGCAGGAGCTGGTCAGCCTCAGCCCGGGCACGACCTGACGCGGAAGTACCCCCGATGGCAATGAGAACGGGCCTGGTCGCGATTTGCGGCCGGGCCCGTTTCGTAATCTCCTGGTGCGTGACTCCAGTGCCGAAGGGGGGACTCGAACCCCCACGGGCTTGCGCCCACTGCGCCCTGAACGCAGCGCGTCTACCAGTTCCACCACTTCGGCGAAGGGCGGTAAAGGTATCGTGCAGGGTGGGACGCGGCAAGCAGTTTGGTTGACCGTGCCGAAGTGCGGGCCTATCCTTCACTTGCAACGATGGTTACGCCACTGAAGTCCCTCGCGGAAGACAAGATCTTCGTGGCCCGGAATCCCCGGGCGTCCTACGACTATCACATCCTGGATACCTGGGAGGCAGGGGTCGTTCTCACGGGCACCGAGGTGAAATCGCTGCGTGCTGGCAAGGCATCCATCAAGGAGGCCTATGGCCGGGTCCGGAACGGCGAGGTGTTCGTGGACGGCCTCAACATCACGCCGTATGCGCAGGGGGGGCACTACAATCATGATCCGATGCGCACGCGGAAGCTCCTCCTCCATCGCAAGGAGATCGAGCGACTGATCGGCGCCACCGAGCAGAAGGGCCTTACGCTCGTTCCCCTCGAACTCTACTTCCGCCGCGGACGCATCAAGCTCCTTGTGGGGCTGGGGCGCGGCAAGAAGCACCACGACCGCCGCGAGGACGTCAAGAAGCGCATGGCGGAGCGCGACGTCGCCCGCGCCCTCTCCAGCCGGAACCGCCAATGACAGGGCTCTGGCTCGCGCTGGCCCTGGCGGCAGGCGCCCCATCCGCGGTCACGATCGCGTCGGTGCGGGGTGAACAGCGGGTACCCGTCTCCATCGGCGCTGACGGGGCGCCGATGCTCCAGGCGCGCGCCCTCCTGGCCGCCCTCGGCGGCACCTTCAAGCAGCAGGATGCCTGGCTCGACGTCTTCGTGGCCCGCCAGCAGCTGCGTTTCCTCCTCGCCACCCCGTACGTGGTGTTCGACGGCAGGGCGCAGCCCCTCGTCTCTGGCGCTATCGTGCAGCGCGACACCGCCTACCTCCCCCTGCAGCTGGTCACCGACGTGTTGCCGCGGCTCTTCGCCGAGCGTTACCGCTACGACGTCGAGGCGGCACGACTGATGGATGCGGGCTGGCAACTGGTGAAGGGCAGTGGGGAGGCCGCGCCGATCGAGGCCCCGCCTAAGGCGCGCCGCGGCGGGGCGGCGCCGGCGGGCGGCACCCTGCGACACCAGCACGTGGTCACGGTCGACGCCGGGCATGGCGGGGTGGATCCGGGTAACCCCGGCGTGTTCTTTCCGGCCGGGATGAAGGAAAAGGATGTCACGCTGCAGATGAGCCTGCTGCTCCGCGACGAGCTGCGTTCACGGGGCATTGCCGTGCGGATGACCCGCACGCGTGACACGCTCATCGCGCTCGGCGACCGCGGCGCGTTCTGTACCGAGGAGTGTGACCTGTTCGTCAGTCTCCACGTCAACTCGCTGCCGCGGCGGCGGGGGTCTTCCGATGTCCGCGGGTTCGAGACGTTCTTCCTTGCCGAGGCCAAGACTGAAGACGCGGAGCGCGTCGCAAAAATGGAGAACGAGGCGGTCCGCTTCGAGCCCGAGACGGAAGCCACGGCCGAGCAGCAGGGACTCGACTTCATCCTCAAGGACCTCGCCGCCAACGAGTATCTGCGCGAGTCCGCTCGCCTGGCGGAGTTGATTCAGTCACAGCTCGGCAACGTGAATCCGGGGGGCGACCGGGGAGTGAAGCAGGCGGGTTTCATGGTGCTCACCACGGCGCGCCGGCCGGCCGTGCTGGTGGAGATGGGTTACAGCACAAACCCGGCGGACGCGCGCCTTCTCACCAGCAAGGGGTCGCAGCAGCGCATGGCGGCGGCGATCGCGGATGCGGTGGTCGGGTACCTCGCCGACTACGAGCGGAAGACGGGGGACGACTCGTGAGGCGCGGCCTGCTGGCGGCCGCGCTGCTGGTGCAAGGCTGCGCGTCCTTCAACGCAAACTACAAGGCAAACAAGTACGCCGATGAAGCGCGCCGGCTCGACCGCGAGGGCCGCACGCTCGAGGCCGGGGGCTACTGGGGGCGGGCGTCGGTGAAGGCGGATTCGCTCCTCGCCCACAACCCGGACGGCAAGTACGCGGCCGGTGCGCTCGCGATCAAGGGCGAGGCGTATGCGGCGGTGGGCCAGTGCGGTCAGGCCAGCCGGATTCTCGCCCCGGCCATCGAGCAACTGAAGAGCGAGACCGACCGGGAGGAGGCCACGATTGCGCTGGCATCCTGTGAACTGCGGTTGGGGACGCCCGACCTCGCGGCGAGCACGGTCCGACCCGTGACTGAGAGCCACGATGGCACCCGCCGGCGGCAGGCGCTGCTGCTGCTCGGCATGGCTGAGCGTCAGGCCGGCCGTGACTCGGCCGCTCTGGCCGCGTTGGCGGGCATTCGCGGCACGCCGGCGTTGGTGCAGCGCACGCTGGCGTATGCCAGCGCGCACGACGGGGCGGCCGCCACCAGCGCCTTCGATTCGCTCGTGGCGATGCGGGACTCGACACTGCCGTGGGACTCGCTGCTCACGATCACCGGGCGTACCAATCCGGAGCTGGCGTCCGACTTCACCAGTACGCTCACCCGGAGCAAGACCCTCTCGCTCGAGAGGTCCGCAGCCCTGTCCTTCGCCGACGCGACTCGACTTGCCGCGGTGGACACGGCCCGGCAGCGCCAGCGCTACGAAGACATCATCCAGATGGCCGGCTCGGGGGAGTTCGCCGATCGCGCGCGGTTCGACATGGCCAGGATGCGCATTCGTTCCGCCGACAGCATGCCGGACCTGGCCGCGACCCTCCAGGCGATGCAGGCGCTCGCGGCGGCCGACGGGTCGGTGGCGGCCGCACTGGTTCCACTGCGTTACCGGATCCAGCAGCTGCAACTCCTCATGGACTCGACTGCACCGGGGGAGCCGCGGGGTGACATGCGCCGCTTCCTTGCCGCGGAGTTTGCGCGGGACACACTCGATGCTCGTCGGTTGGCCGCATCGCTCTTCGAGAGCATCCCCCAGGGGTGGCCCGAGTCGCCCTACGCCGCGAAGGCCTGGCTGGCCGCGCGCCAGTTGACCGGTGACACCACCGATGCCGGCGGCCGGTTCGCCGCCAGTCCCTATCTGGCGGTACTGCGCGGCGAGGAAGGCGCGACCTACGCGCAGCTCGAGGACTCACTCGCCAACTTCGCGCGCTCGCTCGCCGCCGCGTCCGTGCCGCAAGCCGCCCGGGGTGCCGGGGCGAAGAGAGCGGACGGGACCGTCGAGCCCGAGGACGCGGACGCACCTGCCGTACGGCGCAACCAGCAGCGCCAGCGCAGCTCAGCCACTTCCCGCAACCGGGCCGGTGCAGCGTCCGGGGTACCCAAGGAGTAGTGGTGGCCGCACGAGTGGTCTTCGGGGCGCAGTTCCAGAATCCGATTCTCCTTGCTGCCGGCACTGCGGGTTACGGCCGCGAACTCGCCGGGGTCATGAACCTCCATCGCCTCGGGGGACTCGTCACCAAGGCCGTCTCGCTCGCGCCCCGCGCGGGCAACGCACCACCGCGGGTCGCCGAGTATCGCGGCGGCATGCTCAACTCCGTGGGCCTGGCAAACCCCGGTCTGGCGTCGGTGCGGCAGGAACACCTGCCGTGGCTCGCGGCGAACGCGGGCCCCGCGCGCATCATCGTCAACGTCGTGGGGTTCGAACTCGGCGAATACGCAGAGGTCATCGAGGGACTCGATGCCGTCGACGGCATCACCGCCTACGAACTGAATCTCTCCTGTCCCAACACCAGCGCGGGCGGCATGGAGTTCGGCGCCGATCCGCAGTCCGTTCGGCAGATCCTGTCCGATTGCCGCGCGCGCACCCGGCGGCCGCTGATCGCCAAGCTCTCGCCCGTGCTCCCGGACATCGGGGCCATGGCAGTGGTGGCGCGCGACGCCGGCGCCGACGGCATCTCCGTCGTCAACACGGTGCCCGGAGCCCTCACCCACGACGATGGGAGCCGCCGGCTGGGTCACGGAACAGGCGGGGTGAGCGGCCCGGCGCTGCTGGCGATCGGCGTGCGCGCCGTGGGCCGCGTGCTCGAGTGCACTGGTGGTATCCCCATCGTGGGCATGGGCGGGGTCACCACTGCGGCCGATGCCCGGCAGTACCTGCGGGCCGGTGCCATACTGGTCGCCATCGGGACCGCGGGGCTCGCCGACCCGCGAGTGCCCGAGCGTGTAATAGCCCGCCTGGAGCGTGATGTTGCCTGAGATCATCGTGGCGCTCGACGTGCCGGACGCCGACGCTGCCCGTCGCCTCCTGGACCGCCTGCCGGCGGCGCGCTGGGTGAAGGTTGGATCGGTGCTGTTCACCGCGGCCGGACCCGCGCTCATCGCCGACTGCCGCGCCCGCGGCCTGAAGGTGTTCCTCGACCTCAAGTGGCATGACATCCCGAACACCGTGGCCGGGGCCGTGCGCTCCGCTCGCGACCTGCAAGTATCAATGGCTACGGTACATACGCTTGGTGGAGCGGAGATGATGTCGGCCGCGGCCGAGGCGGCGGAAGGCGAACTCCTCCTGGTGGGAGTCACGGTGTTGACGTCGCATGACCCGGAGTCATTCGCCCGAGCGGTGGGCCGCACGTTGGTCGGGTTGCAGGCCGAGGTTGCCCGGCTTGCCGGCGAGGCCGTCCGGGCCGGGCTCGCCGGCGTGGTCTGTTCTCCTCATGAAGTGGGGACGGTTGCCGGGGTACTGGGGCCGGGGCACGTCATTGTGGTACCCGGGATCCGACGGCCCGGCGACGCGGCGGGTGATCAAGCGCGGGCGGGCTCTCCGGAGGACGCCGCGAAGGCCGGCGCAACCCACCTGGTGGTTGGTCGGCCCATCCTCCAGGCCCCTGATCCTGCCCGGGTTCTCGACGAACTGGTGGCGGCCGCGGCGATGGGCTAACCCGTTCCCTTGCGTCAGGATGCGACGGGTGCTAGTTTGATCAGCTGCGTTCTAAACTGGCCTTTGGGAGACTGATCGTGAAGGTTCGTTCGAGTGTCAAACCGATCTGCGAGTTCTGCAAGGTCGTGAAGCGGCAAGGCGTGACGCGGATCATCTGCAAGCGCAATCCCAAGCACAAGCAGCGGCAAGGCTGATCATGGCACGTATTGCTGGCGTCGATCTTCCGCGCGAGAAGCGCGTCGAGATCGCTCTGACGTACATCTTCGGTATCGGCCGCCCCACGAGCACCAAGCTGCTCGCGGAGACGGGTGTCAGCCCCGACACGCGGGTGCGCGACCTGACCGACGCGGAGGTCGCGCGTCTGCGGCAGATGATCGAGCGCTCAGTGAAGGTCGAAGGGGCGCTCCGCACCGAAACCGCCATGAACATCAAGCGATTGATGGACATTGGCAGCTATCGCGGCGTCCGTCACCGCCGGGGACTTCCGGTGCGCGGGCAGCGCACCCACACCAATGCGCGGACCAAGAAGGGCCGTCGCGTTGCCATCGCGGGCAAGAAGAAGGCGACGAAGAAGTAATCATGACCACACCGACGCAGCCGACCGCTCAGGAACCGGACGCCGCCGCGCCAGCCGCCGCCCCCAAGGCGTCGGGGGCGAAGCGCTCCAAGAAGGCCGTAGAGTCCGAGGGGATCGCGCACATTTCCGCGACCTTCAACAACGTGCTGATCACGCTCACCGACATGCGTGGCAACACGCTGGCGTGGGGCACCGCTGGCAAGGCCGGCTTCAAGGGCTCGAAGAAGTCCACGCCGTTCGCCGCCACCGTCGCCGCCGAGAACTGCGCGCGTGAGGCCATGAACATGGGCCTGCGCCGGGTCCACGTTCGGGTGCAGGGTCCCGGGAGTGGACGGGAGTCGGCCATCCAGGCACTCGCGTCGGTCGGTCTTCGGGTCGTGTCCATCCGGGATGTCACGCCGATTCCGCACAACGGCTGCCGTCCCCCCAAGAAGCGTCGGGTCTGAGCCATGTCACGGTATACTGGAGCAAGCTGCAAGCTGTGCCGGCGCGAGGGAACCAAGCTGTTCCTCAAGGGCGCCAAGTGCCTCACCGAGAAGTGCCCGGTCGAGCGCCGCGCGTATCCGCCGGGCCAGCATGGCCAGCAGACGCAGGGCCGCGGCCGCAAGACGTCCGAGTACGCGAAGCAGCTGCGTGAGAAGCAGAAGGTGAAGCGGATCTACGGCCTCTCCGAGAGCCAGTTCCGCAACCTGTTCGACGGCGTTACCCGCGAGGCCGGCGTGAAGGGCACGAACCTGCTCATCGCCCTCGAGACGCGCCTCGACAACATCGTCTATCGCCTGGGCTTTGCCTCAAGCCGCAAGGCCGCGCGCCAGCTCATCGGCCACGGTCACGTGGAAGTGAACGGCAAGCGGGTCGACATCCCGTCGTTCCGTGTCCTCCCGGGTCAGGAAGTCCGCGTCGCCCCGTCGAGTCGCGAGCTGGTGTCGGTCCACATGGCGCAGGAATACGCGTCGCGTGGCCAGCCGGTCTCCTGGCTCAGCATCGACACCGAGAAGGCCTCAGGCCGCCTGCTCGAGCGTCCGACTCGCGAGGCGATCCCGATCAACGCGCAGGAACAGCTGATCGTCGAGCTGTACTCCAAGTGACCATGAGCATCGATCTTACCGGTCTTGTCCGTCCGCACCTCGTCGAAATGACGAAGCGCGAAGACAATCCAAACGTGGCTGAGTTCCGCCTGCAGCCGCTCGAGCGCGGCTTCGGGTACACCCTCGGCAATTCGCTCCGCCGGCTCCTGCTGAGCTCGCTGCGCGGCAGTGCGGTCTGGGCGTTCCGCCTCGATGGCGTCGTGCACGAGCACCAGACGGTGCAGGGCGTGCTCGAGGACGTGCACCAGATCATCCAGCGGCTGAAGGCGCTGACCCTCGTCCTCGATCCCGAGGTCGACGAGGCCGTGCTGCACATCAAGCGCGACGGCGCCGGCCCGGTGTACGCCCGCGACATCCAGCCCCACGGCTCGGTGCGCGTCATCAATCCCGACCAGCTGCTCTTCACGCTGCAGGACGACCGCGACGTGAACGCCGAGCTCTACGTGAACAAGGGCCGTGGCTACGTCGAGTCCGAAATGCATCCGGTCGACCGCTCCATGCCGGTCGACGTCGTGCGCATTGACGCCATCTATAACCCCGTGCGGCGCGCCAACTTCATGGTGGCCGAGACGCGCGTTGGCCAGCGCACCGACTACGACCGGCTCACGGTCACCGTCGAGACGAACGGCACCATTTCACCGGAGGACGCGCTGGCCTACTCGGCCGCCCTCGCGCAGGAGCACTTCCGGTACTTCGTCGAGTTCGGCAAGGTGCCGGCCGCGCGCGAGCCGGTTGCCGAGGGTTCCGTTGCCAGCCAGAGCCTGAAGAACCTGCTGGGCCGGCTCATCGACGACTTCGGTCTCTCGGTGCGCTCGCTCAACTCGCTCAAGAACTCGAACATCCGCACGCTTCGCGACCTCGTGGCGTTCAGCGAGGACGAGCTGCTCAAGGTCAAGAACGTGGGCGAGAAGGCACTCGCCGAGATCCGCGAACTCCTCGAGCGCGAGGGACTCACGTTCTCCCTGCAGTTCGAGGACGTCGATGGCGAGCTGCGCGTCCGCAGCAAGTCCGACGTGTCGGCCGCTCCGGCCGGTGAGGGGGCGTAATGCGGCATCGCGCCAAGGGTCGCCAGCTCTCCAGGACTGCGGAGCACCGCAAGGCGCTCCTGCGGAACATGGCCACGAGCCTGTTCACCCACGAGCAGATCGTCACCACCGAGGCCAAGGCGAAGGAACTCCGGCCCTACGCCGAGCGGCTCATCACCCTCGCCCGCCGCGGTGACCTGCACGCCCGCCGGCAGGCTGAGCAGAAACTGCGCGACCGCGAGTCGCTCGGCCGCCTGTTTACCGAGATCGGCCCCCGCTTCGCCAGCCGGCCCGGCGGCTACACCCGCATCCTCAAGCTGGGGCATCGCCCCGGCGATGGCGCCGACCTGGCGCGGATCGAGTTGCTGGCAGAGTGACGGCGGCGCTCGTGGCGGTGATGGAAATGAAGAAGGGGACCCAAGGGTCCCCTTTTTTTCAGCCCGCCTGGCAGGCCGTGGAGCCGGAGCGCCGCCGCCCGGAGCTACGACGCCTTCTTGACGCGATTACTCTTGAGGCACCGCGTGCAGACGCGCACCCGACGCGGGGCACCCTCGACCATTACCCGCACGGTTTGCAGGTTGGGGTACCACCGGCGCTTGGTCCTGTTGTTGGCGTGACTGACGTTGTTGCCAGTCGCCGGACCCTTGGTGCAGACACTACAGACGCGAGCCATCGGATACCTCTCAAGCGTGTTAGTTCAATTCGGAAAGCCTTGAAACTTATCAGCTTGGGCGTACTCGGACAAGAGGCCCGGTGATGCGCGTTCTCGTGACGGGTGCGGGCGGATTCGTGGGCCGGACCCTCTGCCAGGAGCTCCTCAGGCAAGGCCATGAGGTGCTGGGCGCTCTGCGCACGGCCGAGGTCGTGGACGAGGCCCTGCGGGCCAGTCTTGCCGGGGTTCGCTGGATCGGATTTGAGCTCGGGTCCGCCGTTTCGATCGAGGCGGCGCTCGACCACGCTCCCGATGCGGTGGTCCATCTCGCGGCGGTCGCGTCCGGCGCCGAGGCCCGGCGCGATCCGCTCACGGCCTGGGCCACCAACGCCATGGGCACCTGTGCGCTGGTCTACGAGATCGAGCGGCTCCGGCCGGGTACGCG
>JAGGAG010000090.1 GCA_017889745.1 Gemmatimonadota bacterium
CCGTACATCAACGTCGATCCCGGCACGATGTCGCCGTTCCAGCACGGCGAGGTGTTCGTGACCGACGATGGCGCGGAGACGGACCTCGACCTCGGCCATTACGAGCGGTTCATCGACCGGTCCCTCTCCCAGCAGAACAACATCACCACCGGCCGCATCTACCAGACGGTGATCAACAAGGAGCGGCGCGGGGAGTACCTCGGTTCCACCGTCCAGGTTGTTCCCCACATCACCGACGAGATCAAGAACGCGATCCGGCGCACGGCGCCGGGGCACGACGTGGTGATCACCGAGATCGGCGGCACCGTGGGCGACATCGAGTCGCTGCCATTCCTGGAAGCGATCCGGCAGTTCCGCCAGGAAGTGGGGCGCGACAACGCGCTGTTCATGCACCTCACGCTGGTGCCGTACATCGCCGCTGCGGGCGAGCTCAAGACCAAGCCGACGCAGCACTCGGTGCGCGACCTCATGCAGATCGGGATCCAGCCCGACATCCTGGTGTGCCGCAGCGAGCAACCGCTCTCGGCGGACATCAAGCGCAAGATCGCGCTGTTCTGCAACGTGGACTTCGAGTGCGTGATCGAGAGCCCGGACGTGCAGTCGATCTACGAGATCCCGCTGCGGTTCCGCGACCAGGGCATCGACCGCGTCGTGTGCGAGCGCCTGCGCCTCGAGACGAAGGAGCCGGAGCTGGGGCCGTGGCGCACGATGGTGGAGACGATCCTGCGGCCCAGGGAGCGGGTGCGCATCGCGGTGGTGGGCAAGTACACCGACCTGCACGATGCCTACAAGTCGGTGCAGGAAGCACTCATCCATGGCGGCATCGCGAACGACGCCGGGGTTCAGATCGACTGGCTCTCGAGCGACAACTTCACCGACCAGGCGGCGGCCGGGCAGATCCTGCAGCACTACGACGGGCTGTTGATCCCGGGCGGGTTCGGCGTTCGCGGGGTGGACGGGATGATCCAGGCGATCCAGTGGGCGCGCGACCACGACCTCCCGTTCTTCGGGATCTGCCTCGGGTTGCAGGTAGCGGTGGTGGAGTTCGCGCGCAATGTCTGCCGGCTGCCGGGCGCCAACAGCACGGAGTTCGAGCCCGAGGCGGAGTCACCGGTCATTCACATGATGGCGTCACAGCGTGACGTGGTGAACCTCGGCGGCACGATGCGGCTGGGCGCCTACACGGCGCGGCTGCGGTCCGGCTCCAAGGCCGCGCTGACCTACGGCACCAACGAGATCAGCGAGCGGCACCGGCACCGCCTGGAAGTGAACAACGCCTATCGCGACGTGCTCGCCGAGTTCGGGCTCCGGTTGTCGGGCCAGTCGCCCGACGGCGGGCTGGTGGAAATGATCGAGTTGCCCGATCACCCGTTCTTCCTCGGGTGCCAGTTCCATCCCGAGCTCAAGTCGCGGCCCAACCGTCCGCACCCGCTGTTCGCCGGATTCGTGGGAGCGGCCCTCAAGCGGCGCATGCAGCAGCGCGCCGGACAGCCCTCGCTGGTGGAGGTCGCCTCGTCGTGAGCCAGTGGAGCTTCCGCGAGTCACCGTTCCTCATCGCGGGGCCCTGTGTCGCCGAGGCGGGTGACGTGCTGCCCCGCACGGCGGAGGCGCTGGCCGGTCTGGCCGTGAAGCTGGGCATTCCACTGTGCTTCAAGGCGAGCTTCGACAAGGCGAATCGGGCTCGGCTGGCCGGTGCGCGCGGACCGGGGATCGAGTACGGGCTCGAGGCACTGGCCGCGGTGAAACGCGCCACGGGCCTGCCGGTTCTGACCGACATTCACGAGGTGGGGCAGGCGGCCGCCGCAGCGCAGGTGGTCGACGTGCTGCAGATTCCCGCGTTCCTCTGCCGGCAGACGGACCTGCTGGTCGCGGCCGGGCGGACCGGCCGGCCGGTGAACGTGAAGAAGGGTCAGTGGATGGCGCCCGAGGCGATGGCGGGCGCGGTGGAGAAGGTCCGCTCGGCGGGAAGCGCCGAGGTAGCGCTGACGGAGCGCGGCACCTTCCTCGGCTACGGCGACCTCGTGGTGGACATGCGCAGCTTCCAGCGGATGTCCGAGGCGGCATCGGTGCCGGTGATCTACGACGCCACGCACAGCGTGCAGCAGCCGGGGATGGGCTCGGGAGGCACGAGCGGCGGCCAGCGCGAGGCGATCCCGCCACTGCTCCGCGCGGCGGCCGCGGCCGGGGCGGACGGCTTCTTCATCGAGACGCATCCCGACCCCGCGCGGGCCGTGAGCGATGCCGCGACCCAGTGGCCACTGGACCAGATGTACGAGCTGATGGCCCCTGTACTCGACATCTGGGCACGCGCGCGAGGCGTCGAGAGCGCCAGGCGGTGAGCGGCATCGACCCGCGCATCGCGCGTGGCATCCGCCTCGTGGTGCTCGACGTGGACGGCGTGCTCACCGACAACACACTGTACATCGGCACCGCCGGCGAGGTACCGGTCGAACTGAAGCGGTTCGACGTCCAGGATGGTGTCGGGCTGCGCCTGCTGCGGATCGCGGGCATCGGGGTGGCCCTGCTCAGTGGCCGGGTGTCGGACGCGACGCGGATCCGCGCGGCCGAACTGGGCATCGCCGACGTGATCCAGGACCCATCGGCCAGCAAGCTGCCGCGACTGCGGGAACTGCTCGCGACGCGGGGAGTCCGGTGGGAGGAAGTGCTGTACGCCGGCGACGACCTGGCCGACGTCCCGGTCATGCGGCGGGTGGGCCTGCCGGTCACGGTGGCGAACGGGGTCGCGGAGGTCCGGGCCGTCTCGGCCTTCGTGACGGCACGGGCGGGCGGGTCGGGTGCGGTTCGCGAACTGGTCGAGGCACTGCTCCACGCACGAGGAGAATGGGACCGTACCCTTGCCGAGTACTACCGTGAGCGCGGTGGCGACGTCACCTGAAGCCCTGCTGGCGGCCGGCCGCCGCGTTCTCGAGCTCGAGGCCGCCGAGGTGGCCGCGGCGGGACGGCGGCTGGACTCCCGGTTCGCGCGGGCGGTGGAGCTGCTCGCGCGGCGCGGGGGGCGGGTCATCGTGTCGGGTGTCGGCAAGTCGGGGCTCGTTGCGCGGAAGCTGGCCGCGACGCTCACCTCCACCGGCACGCCGGCCGCCTTCCTGCACCCGGTGGACAGCCTGCACGGCGACCTCGGCATCGTGGGCAGCGAAGACGTGGCCATCGTGCTGAGCAAGAGCGGCGAGTCGAGCGACCTCGACGGCCTGCTCGCCTCGCTCGAGCGGAAGGGCGTACCGATCATCGCGATCACGGGCGCACCCGGCTCGTTCCTGGGGCGCGTGGCCACGACGGTGCTCGATGCGTCGGTGGGCGAGGAAGCCTGTCCCCACGACCTGGCGCCGACCTCCAGCACCACCGTGGCGATGGCGCTGGGCGATGCGCTGGCGGTGGCGCTGCTGGTGGAGAAGGGATTTCGCCCGGAGGACTTCGCCGAGCTGCATCCCGGGGGACGGCTGGGGCGCCGCCTCCTCGTGCGGGTGCGCGACGTGATGCTGCCGCCGCAGGGGCTGGTGGCGCCGGAGACGCCGATGCGCGACGTCGTCGTCCAGCTGGCGCGGCATCGCGGCATCGCGCTGGTGAGCCGGGACAACCACCTGCTCGGCGTGTTCACGGCGGGCGACCTGACCCGGCTGGCCGAACGGGAGCGGGACTACTTCGAGTGGCCGGTGGAGCAGGTGATGACGGACGCGCCGCACAGCTGCGGGCCGGAGGATCTCGGTGCCGCGGCCCTCGGCTTCATGGAGCGCAAGGGGATCATGGCGCTCCCGGTGCTGGACGACGCGGACGTCATCGTCGGGGTGGTGCACCTGCACGACCTGATGCGGGCGGGCGCGGTATGACCGGCACGCTCCGCCGCTGGGCGGTCGCGGCGCTGCTGGGCTGCACGGGGTTCGCGGCCTGCAACGAGAGTGGTGCCAAGCCGAACACGGTGGTGGCGGCGTCGGACTCGGCCGACCAGGTGCTCTACGGCTTCGTGCACTACCTGACGCGCGACGGCGTGCGCGAGGGCCAGGTGGAGGCGGACACGGCGTTCTTCTACGACCCGACGCAGACCACGGTGCTCAGGCACATGAAGCTGGTCTTCATCGACAGCGCGGGCAAGGAGAACGCCAGGATCACGTCGCGCACCGGGACGTACAAGTGGCAGACCGGGAACATGACGGCCGACGGTGACGTGGTGCTGCGATCGAACGACGGGCGGATACTCAAGACCGAGCAACTCCTGTACGACGCGGCGAAGAAGGAACTGACGACCGACCTGTACTTCACGTTCGACCAGAAGGGCGAGCACCTGGAGGGTGACGGCTTCCGGTCGGACCTCAGGTTCGAGCACATCGTGGTGAACAAGCCGCGGGGCGAGGCGGACAAGGGCACGCTCCTGCCCGGGCAGGATGCCGACTCCGGATGACGCGTTCGCTGCTGGTCCTTGGCGCGCTGCTGGCGAGCGCGAGCGCCCTGTCAGGGCAGGAGGGCCGGAAGTGCGTCTTCCGCATCGTCGCGATCGGCGACACCGGCCGGCGCGTGCCCACGACGGACGGTACGAACTATTACGCCGGTGGCGGGGTGCACCTGACCTGCGCGGGCACCTCGATCTCGATGAAGAGCGACAGCGTGGCGGCGTACGCGGGCCGGATCGTGCAGTTCATCGGCAACGTGCACTACCGCGACTCCACCGTGACGATGGATGCCGACAACGGCACCTACTACAAGGACGGCGAGCGGTGGGAGGCCCGGGGCAAGGTCCACACGGTGAACCTGGCCACCGGATCGACCATGGACGGACCGAGCCTCGACTACCTGCGGGCGGTGAAGGGGGTTCGGGACACGGTGGAGATCTATGCCATTGGTCGGCCCACGATCCACTACATCCCGAAGGACTCCACCGGGGGCAGGGCGGAACCATACGTCATCGTGGGCGACCGGGTGAGGGAGAAGGGCGAGGACCAGGTGTGGGCGGGCGGCAAGGTGACCATCGACCGCAGCGACCTCACGGCGCACGGTGATTCGCTCTGGCTCCGCACCGGCAAGGATGGGAAGGGCGCCATGATCGGCGGGGAACCGGCGTTGCGCGGGTTCGGCAAGGACACCTTCGACCTCAAGGGCCTGCGGATCGACTTCACCATGAACGAGAAGGACCTCACCGGTGTCGTGGCCATCGACAGCGCGCACGCGGTGACGGGGAACGTGGACCTGACCGGCGACACGGTGTCGATCGCACTCAAGGACAAGAAGGCCGAGCTGACGCGCGCCTGGGGCCGCACGCGGCGGCCGGTGGGCCTCGCCGGAGACTACGAGCTCCGGGGCGATTCGCTGGCCATCGCCACACCGGGAGGCGAGCTGCGCGAGGTGCGCGCCTTCTTCAATGCGTGGGCAGGCACCAAGCGCGACTCCGCGTCGGGCGAGCGCGACTGGGTGGCCGGCGACACGGTGATCGTGCGCTTCGTGGAGGCCGACTCCGCCGGCACGAAGAAGACCAAGGTACAGCAGTTGGAGGCGATGGACAGCGCGCGGTCATTCTATCGCGCCGTGGACAAGGGCAAGGCCGCCGACAGCACCAGGAAGCCGCCGTCGCTCAACTACGCGCGCGCCGATCGCATCGTGGTGCGCATGGCGACGAGCGGCGACGGCGGGATGGAACGGGTGGACCTGTTCGGCCACGTCGACGGGATCCAGCTGGAGCCCGGCAAGGCCACGCCGTCACCAGGGCCGCCCGGGGCCGCGGTGCCCAATGCCACGCTGGGCGAGCCGGTGGCGCCGAGCACGCCAGCCCCGGGCGACAGCGCCGTCGCGCCGAAGCCCTCGCCGTGACGGCGATCGAGGAGCGGCCGGCGACCGGAACCGTGGGCACGGGATCGCTGGTCGAGGGGGTGGGCCTCAGCAAGAGCTTTCGCGGCCGGCGGGTGGTGGACGACGTGTCGCTCTCGCTGCGGCAGGGCGAGATCGTCGGGCTGCTCGGGCCCAACGGGGCAGGCAAGACCACGACGTTCTACCTGCTGGTGGGTCTGATCCGGGCGGAGACGGGACGGGTGGTGCTGGACGGCGCGGACATCAGCAACTGGCCGATGTACAAGCGGGCCCGTCGCGGCATCGGCTACCTGTCGCAGGAACCGTCGGTGTTCCGCAAGCTGACCGTCGAGGAGAACGTGCGGGCGATCCTCGAGCGACGGCGCCTGCCGCGGGCGCAACAGGCGACGGTGCTGGAGCGCATGCTGGAGGAGCTCTCGATCAGCCACCTGCGGCACGCCCCGGCCTACTCGCTCAGCGGCGGCGAGCGGCGGCGGCTCGAGATCACGCGGGCGCTGGTGAGCGAGCCCAAGTTCATGCTGCTGGACGAGCCGTTCGCCGGCGTGGACCCGATCGCGGTCCACGACATCCAGAGCATCGTCGCCGGCCTGCGGCACCGGGGCATCGGCGTGCTGATCACCGATCACAACGTCGAGCAGACGCTCGACATCGTCGACCGGGCGTACATCATGAGTGAGGGTCGCGTGGCGAAATCCGGCACCGTGAAGGAACTCGTGTGCGATGAGGAAATCGCGCGCCTCTACCTGGGTCCCACGCTTACGGCGCGCCTGCGCGCGCGCTGGGGGGGCTGTCCATGAGAACAGGGCTGTCACAGCAGACATCGATGCGCCAGGAGCTGCGGGTCAACCCGCGGCTCTACCAGGCCATGGACATGCTCTACATGCCCATGATGGACCTCCAGCAGCACCTGAAGCAGGAGCTGCTGGCCAATCCCTTCCTGGAACTGCTGGAGCCGGAGGAAGACGAGAACCCGGAGCAGGCGGACACCAAGCAGGAGAAGGAACAGCAGCAGAAGGACGACGAGGTGGACTGGGAGGAGATCCTGCTCAACGGCTTCGACGTGGGCGGCGCCCGCGAGCAATACGAGCAGCTCGAGTACACCGAGCCGGTGACGGTAGAGACGACCACGCTGGCCGACCACCTGCAGGAGCAGCTGCAGATGCTCGACCTGTCGCCCCGGCAGCAGCTGCTCGCTGAGGAGTTCGTGGGCAACATCAACGACGACGGCTACCTCGCGGCGACGCTGGAGGAGATCCTCGACTCGGTCAACAGCCTGATGGCGGCGCACCACGCGGCGCGCGACGGCGGCAGCAGCGACGAGGACGAGGAGGGTGAGTTCACCGAGGTCGCGGAGGCGCTGCCCCACGGGCACCCGGCGGAGCCGCCGGGCGAGGGGGCCGCACCGGCCCGACCGTCGTGGGCCGACCTGCCGCCGGAACTGCTCTACACCATGGCCGACCTGGAACAGATGCTGGCCATCATCCAGCGGCTCGACCCGCCGGGCATCGGCGCGCGCGACCTGCGTGAGTGCCTGCTGCTGCAGCTGCGCGAGGCCAAGGACGCCCCGGCGCTGACGCACCGGCTGGTGGACGAGGCGTTTCCCGACCTCATCGCCCACCGGTGGAACGACCTGGCGAAGCGGTTCGGCGTGGACCCGGGAGCCGTGCAGAAGGCCGCCGACGAACTGGCGCGGTTCGACCCGAAGCCGGGGCTGAAGCACGCCGACAAGGGCGACGCGTACATCCTGCCCGACCTGGTGGTGGACAAGATCGACGGCCAGTACAAGGTCTTCCTCAACGACACCGGCGTGCCGCGGCTGCGCCTGAGCCGGTCGTACCAGGAGATCGCACGGGACAAGAAGAAGCTGACGCCGGAGAACCGCGAGTTCATCGCGCAGAAGATGAACAGCGCCAACTGGATGATCCAGGCCATCGAGCAGCGCCGCCAGACGATGCTCAAGGTGATGAACTTCATCGTGGACCGGCAGCGTGACTTCTTCGAGAAGGGCGTCGAGTACCTCAAGCCACTCACGCTGCGCGAGGTAGCCGAAGTGATCAACATGCACGAGTCCACGGTGAGCCGGGTGACGAACGAGAAGTACGTACAGACGCCGCGCGGCGTGCTGCCGCTCAAGTTCTTCTTCTCCAGCGCGCTGTCGACGTCGTCGGGCGAGGACGCGAGCGCGCGCAGCATCCGCGCGAAGCTCGAGAAGATGGTGGCGGAGGAGGACCCCAAGAAGCCGCTGACCGACCAGCAGATCGTCCATCTCTTCCAGGAGCAGGGCATCCAGATCGCACGGCGCACGGTGGCCAAGTACCGCGACCAGCTTGGCATCCTGCCGGCGCGGATGCGCAAGCGGGTATGACGTTCACGCCGGCCACCCACGTGGACGTGAGCGTCCTCGTGCCGGCCAAGGACGAGGTCGAGAACCTGCCCGAGTTCGCCCGCCTGTGCGACGAGGCGCTGCGATCGGCGCCGTTCACGGCCGAGGTCGTGGTCGTGAACGACGGCAGCCGGGACGAGAGCACCGAGGTGCTGCGCGACCTGGCCGTGCGCTACCCGTTCCTGCGGGTGGTGAACCACCGGGTGCAGCGCGGCATCGCCGACGCGCTCCGTTCCGCCAGCGACGTGGCCCGGGGTGACGTGTTCGTGTTCTATCCGGCCGACCTGCAGTACCTCCCGGCGGACATCCCGGCGCTGGTGGAGCCCATCCTCGCCGGCCGCGCCGACGTGGTGACGGGCACCAAGCAGGGCCAGTACGACAAGGCCTTCGTGTCCGGGGTGTACAACCGGCTCTGCCGCTGGCTCTTCGGGGTCACGGTGACCGACCTGAACTCGGTGAAGGCCTTCCGTCGACAGGTCATGGACCACGTGCCGCTGCGTCCCGACTGGCACCGCTACATGGTGGTGATCGCCGCCGTGGACGGGTTCCGGCTCGACTCGCGCCCGGTGCCGCTGCATCCACGCCGCTACGGCGTGTCCAAGTTCAACTGGCGCCGCATCCCGGTTGGGGTCATCGATCTGATCTCAGTGTGGTTCCAGCTCCGCTTCGGGCGGAAGCCGATGCTCTTCTTCGGCCTGGGCGGCGCGCTGCTCTTCCTCGTCGGCCTGCTGGCCGGCATCACCGCGCTCGTGCTCCGCTTCGGCTACGGCTACGGCTTCCGGCCGCTGCTCAACCTGGTCGAAACGATGGTGATCTGCGGTGTGGTCCTCTTCGGCTTCGGCTTCGTAGGGGAGCTGATCGCCGGCATGCGGGAGGAGAACCGCGCGCTCGCGCGGGAGCTCGCGCGCCGGTCCCAGGGCGATCCGCGGGACTGACCGTGCGGGTCGTCTTCCTCACCCACAACTTCCCCAGGTTCCCGGGGGACGTCTCCGGGAACTTCCTGGTGCCGCTCGCCCACGGCCTGCAACAGCGGGGCATCGAGGTGGTGGTGGTGGCCCCTTCGGACGCCGGCGACACGGGTCCCGCGCAGGTGGACGGCATCCCGGTGCGCCGGGTGCGGTACGCGCAGCCCCACAGCGAGACCCTGGCCTACCGCGGCACCATGATGGACGCCTTGCGGATGCAGGGCGGGATGCGCGCCCTGTACGGGCTGTGGCGGGCGATGCGGCGGGCGGCACAGGCGGAACTCTCGGCGGGCGCGAAGCTGGTGCACGCGCACTGGTGGGTGCCCGGCGGACTCGCGGCGCCCAAGAGCGCCCCGCTGGTCCTGACGGTCCACGGCACCGACGCCCGGCTGCTGCAGCGGTCGCGCCTGGCCCGCACCGTGGCGCGGCCCCTCTTCCACCGCGCGCGCGTGGTCACCACCGTTTCCAATCCGATCGCCACCACGATCCGCGAATCGCTCGGCATGTTCATCGAGCCCGAGCGGGTACAGCCGATGCCGGTACCGCTGGCCGACGAGCGGTGGACCACCGGTGGCGCCGGTCTCATGGTCGTGTCGCGGCTCACGCCACAGAAGCGGGTGCACCTGGCCCTCGAGGCGCTCGCCTGCCTCCGGGACCTCGACGTGCGCCTGCCACTCACCGTGATCGGGGACGGCCCGGAGCGCGCAGCACTGGAACAACGCGCGGCGGCGCTCGACCTGTCCACCCAGGTGACCTTCGCCGGCGGCCTGACCCGCACCAGGGTGCTCGACCTCCTGTGTCGCGCGGATCTCATGCTCTTTCCCGCCGAAGGCGAGGGCTTCGGCCTGGTGGCGGCGGAGGCGCTGATGCGGGGCGTTCCGGTGGTGTCATGCTGGGACGGCGGGGGCGTGCTCGATGTGGTGCCCGAGCAGGGCGCCGGGCGGCTCGTCATTCCGTCGGGTGAGGCCATCGCCGACGCGGCGCTGGGACTGCTGCAGGACCCGGAAACGCCCGAGTTGGCACGGCGGGTGGGGGCCGAGTGGCGGCACAAGCTTTCACCGGCGCGCGTGGCGGAGGTCTGCGAGGGCTGGTACCGCGAGGCGCTGCGCCGTGAGTAGCAGCTGGAGGCTGGTGCGGATGGCGCTGGGCGCGCTGCTGGTGGCACTGGCCCTGCGCCAGCTCTGGCACGCGTGGGCCGATGCGCAGGCGGCGCCGGTCGAATGGCACATCAGGCCGCTGCTGCTCGTGGCCAGCGCGCTCCTGACCTGGGCGATGTACGCGGTGCTCATCATGACCTGGCGCCGGCTGGTCACCGCGTGGGGCCAGGTGATGACGCTGGGCTCCGCCGCGCGCATCTGGATCGTGTCGAGCCTGGGCAAGTACCTGCCCGGCAAGGTGTGGGCGATCGCAGGCATGGCGGTGATGGCGGGGCAGGTGGGCGTGGCGCCGTGGGTCGCGACCGGTGCCGCGGTGCTCAACCAGGCGCTCTCGGTGGCGGCGGGCGCCGTGGTGGTGGGCGTCGCCGGTACGTCCCTGCTGCAAGCTCAGTACCCGTGGATTCGTGTGGCGCTCGCCCTGTTGCTGGGTGTGAGCATCGCGGGAATGCTCTTCCTCATGTGGCCGGGCGCCGTCGAACGGCTGCTCGCGCTGGCGCGGGTCAAGGCCGGGCAGCCCGCGGCGCCGGCGCCGGGCGCGCTCCTGCTCGCCGCCGGCGCCAACATCGTGGCCTGGTGCGGCTACGGCGGCGCCCTCTGGCTGCTGGCGCCCTCTGGCTGCTGGCGCACGGCGTGCTGGACCGGGCGCCGACCCTGGCCCAGTGCATCGGCGCGTTCGCCGCGTCGTACGTGGCCGGGCTGGTGGCGGTAGTCGCGCCGGCGGGGCTGGGCGTGCGCGAGAGCGTATTCATCCTGATGCTGCAGGGCACGCTCGGCGCACCCGGTGCGGCGGCGCTGGCGATCGCGTCGCGGGTCATGTTGACGGTCACCGAGGTCGGGGCCGCGGTGCCCTTCCTCCTTACTTCGCGGGAGCATGCGCGTGCCGCACCCTGAGCAGTCGACTCCCTCCAGCGGCTTCGTGCCGCGCCGTCCGCTCCTCGTCGCGTCGCTCGTGTACATCGCGGCGATGCTGACGCTCTGCTGGCCGATGCTGGCGGGGAGGTTCATCTACGGCAGCGACCAGCTGGTCGCCGGCTATGCCTTCCGGCATTTCGGGGCGGAGTTCTTCAAGGCGCATGGCCGGATCCCGGAGTGGAATCCGTACATCTTCGGGGGCATGCCGTTCATCGCCGCCATGCACGGCGACATCTTCTATCCCGCCGCGTGGCTGCGCTGGTTCCTGGCCGAGGACGTGGCGATGACGCTGGCCTACGCCGGGCACCTCGTGCTCGCGGGGCTCGGCATGTACGCGCTGCTGCGGGCGCTCAAGGTGAGCTGGACGGGATCGGTGGTGGCCGGCGTCGCGTACGAGATGAGCGGAATCCTCGCGTCACTCGTGAGCCCGGGCCATGACGGCAAGCTCTTCGTGTCGGCGCTCGCCCCGTTCTTCTTCCTGGGTCTCCTGCGCGCCGTGCGCGACGGCAAGGCGAGCGGATACGGCTGGGTAGCCGTGGTGACGGGGCTGTGCATGGTGAGCCCGCACTACCAGCTGACGTACTACATGCTGGTGGCCGGCGGGCTGTGGACGCTGTACCTCGCGTTCTGGGCCGAGGATCGGCGGGCGGATCTGCGCTGGCCGGCGGCGCTGGCGGCGAGCCTGGGCGCCGTGCTGCTCGGGATCGCCATCTCGGCGATCCAGGCGATGCCGTTCCTGAGCTACCTGCCGTATGCCGCTCGCGGCACCGCCCAGGGGTGGGAGTACGCCACCAGCTTCGCGCTGCCGGTCGAGGAGCTGATGACCACGTTCCTGCCGCAGTTCAATGGCGTGCTCGCCTCGTACTGGGGCCAGAACTTCTTCAAGCTGCATACCGAGTACGTCGGTGCCATTGTCATCCTGCTCGCCGTGCTCGGGCTGGGCGACCGCACGAGGCCCCGGCTCAAGTGGGCGCTGCTCGCGATCGGGGGACTGTTCCTGCTCATCGCCTTCGGCGGGCACACGCCGTTCTACCGGCTGTGGTACGAGGTGATGCCGCTGATGAAGAAAGTACGGGCCCCGGGGATGGCGTTCTACCTGGTGGCTTTCGTGACCTGCGCGTTCGCCGGGCTCGGCGCCGATCGCCTGCTCCGGGGAGAGGTGTCAAAGCGTGCAGCCATCGGCGGCACCGCCGTGCTCGGCGTGATCGCGCTGCTGGGCGCCACGGGGCTGCTGCAGAGCGTGGCGGAGTCGATCGCCAAGCCGCAGATGGCGTCGCGGGTGATGGAGAACGCCGGGGCGCTGCAGGGCGGGGCAGTGCGGCTCCTCGCGGTGCTCCTGGCCGGCGGGGCCATCATCTGGGCCACGGCGGCCGGACGACTGCGGGGTGGAGCGGCCGCGGCGCTGCTGGTGCTCGTGACCGTGGTCGACTTGTGGAGCGTGGACCGTCTCTTCTTCGAATGGAACCGTCCCGCCAGCGAACTGTTCGCCGACGACGCCCTGATCACGCGGATGCGCGAGACACCGGCACCGTTCAGGGTCATGAACGTGCCCGGCGCCCAGGGGGTATACCAGGGTTCGACGCTCATGGCGCACGACATCCAGCAGGTGTTCGGGTACCATGGCAACGAGGTGCGGTTCTACGACGACCTCTGGGGCGGAAAGAACATCTGGAGCAATGTCGGGAACCCGAACCTGTGGGACCTGCTGGCCGTGCGATACCTGCTCCTGCCGCAGGAACTCCCGGTGTCGGGCTTCCACCAGGTTGCGGGTCCGGTCAACGCCGGGGGTAGCGCGCCGGCGTTCCTGCTCGAGCGCGACTCCGCCACGACCTACGCCCGGGTGGTCGGCGCGGCGGCCAAGGTGCCGGAGGCGCAACTGGTGCCGACGGTGATCGACCCGCGCTTTCCGGTGCGGGACCTCGTGGTATTCCCCGACACGGCCTCGGTGACGCCGGCCGCGATTGCGGGCGGTCAGCTTCCTCCACGGCCAGCGGTCGAAGCGACGGTGTCCCAGTGGGAGGCGGGACGCATGACGATCGCGCTCAGCGGCCAAGCCGCTGCGCCGACATGGCTCGTCGTGTCGGAAACGTGGTATCCCGACTGGCACGCCACGGTCGATGGCAAGGCGGCGACGGTGCTGCGGGCCGACAACGCGCTCCTGAGCGTGGAGCTGCCACCCGGGGCAAAGGAGGTGGCGTTCGTGTTCCGTTCGCCGTCCTACCACCAGGGACAGCTGGTGACCCTGTTCGCCTCGCTCATCGCGCTGGCACTCATCGTCGTGCCGACGTTCCGCTCCCGGAGGCAGGATGCCTGACCGCGCGCTCGTCATCATTCCCACCTACAACGAGCGCGAGAACCTTCCCCAGATCGTCCCCGCCGTCCTGCTCCAGGACCAGCGGCTCGAGATCCTGGTGGTGGACGACAACTCGCCGGATGGTACCGGCCAGCTGGCGGACGATCTGGCGGCACGCGAACCGAGGGTGCACGTGCTGCACCGGATGTCGAAAGACGGCCTGGGGCGGGCGTACATCGCAGGCTTCCAGTGGGCGCTCGCGCAGGGATACGACTTCATCTTCGAGATGGACGCAGATTTTTCGCACGACCCCAAGTTCCTTCCCGACTTCCTGGTGCGGATCCAGAACGCCGACCTGGTGCTCGGGTCGCGTTACAAGCAGGGGGTCAACGTCATCAACTGGCCAATCTCCCGGCTGTTGTTGTCGCTCGGGGCCAACGCCTATGCGCGCTGGATCACCGGGCTGCCGCTCAGCGACTCGACCGGGGGGTTCAAGTGCTTTCGCAGGCAAGTGCTCGAGGCCATCGACCTGGAGGCCGTCCGGTCGAACGGCTATGCCTTCCAGATCGAGATGAGCTTCCGGGCGTGGCGGAAAGGCTTCCGCCTGGTCGAGTTGCCGATCGTCTTCACCGATCGGGTGGAGGGCAGCAGCAAGATGAGCAAGCGGATCGTGCGGGAGGCGATCTGGATGGTGTGGTGGCTGAGGGTGCAGGGGATGCTGGGGAAGATCTGAGACCGCCGGTGAGCGGTGAGCGG
>JAGGAG010000015.1 GCA_017889745.1 Gemmatimonadota bacterium
CCCTCCCGCTATCCGCAGGCAGCAACCGGTACAGGTGCTCCCCCTTCCTGATCATCCCGAAGCTCTCCCGCGCCACCCGTTCCTGCACCCGCCGGTCCTTCTGCAGCGCCTTCGCCACCCGGGTCAGCGAGTCCACGGTCTGCTGCAGTTCCGCCACCCGCTGTTGTTCCTCCCGCTCCAGCCGCCGGATCTTGATCCAGTCGAAGGTGTTGTACTCGCCCCCCATGAGGAGGAACACGAACGCGCTCGCCCCCACCACCCACGCCAGTCGCCGGCTCTTCCCGTTCGGCTGTTTCGCGGGACCGGTCACAGGTGGTACAGGTCTCGCCCCGGATAGTGGGCGAGCTCGCCCAATTCCTCGGCGATCCGGAGCAGCTGGTTGTACTTCGCCGTGCGATCGGTGCGGCTGGCGCTGCCGGTCTTGATCTGCCCCGCGCCCGTGGCCACCGCGAGATCGGCAATGAACGTGTCCTCGGTCTCGCCCGACCGGTGCGAGATGATGGTCCCGTACTTGTTCCCCTTCGCGAGCTCGATGCATTGCAGCGTCTCGGTGAGCGTGCCGATCTGGTTCACCTTCACCAGGATCGCATTCGCCACACCCGACTCGATGCCCTTGCCCAGCAGGTCCACGTTGGTGCAGAAGACGTCGTCGCCCACCAGCTGCACCCGCTCGTCGAGCCGCTCGGTGAGGAGCGCCCACCCCTCCCAGTCGCCCTCGGCGAGGCCGTCCTCGATCGAGACGATCGGGTAGCGCTCGCACCACTTTGCGTACAGCTCCACCATCTCGGCGGCGGGGCGGCGGCTGCCATCGCCCTTCTTGAAGACGTACTCGCCGTCCTGGTACAGCTCGGACGCGGCCACATCGAGCGCGATGCCGACATCCTGGCCCGGCTGGAAGCCGGCCGACTGGATCGCCTGCATCACCACGTCGAGCGCCGCCTCGTTCGACGGCAGCATCGGCGCGAATCCGCCCTCGTCCCCCACGGCGGTGGAGAGGCCCATCTTGCTCAGCACCTTCTTGAGCGCGTGGAACACCTCCACCCCCATCCGCAACCCGTCGGCGAACGTGTCGGCGCCGATCGGCACCACCATGAACTCCTGCGCATCCACGTTGTTCGACGCGTGCGCGCCGCCGTTGAGGATGTTCATCATCGGCACGGGCATGACGCGCGCCATCGGGCCGCCGAGATAGCGATACAGCGGCAGCCCGCAGTCGGAAGCCGCCGCCCGGGCCACGGCGAGCGACACCGCGAGGATGGCATTGGCGCCCAGGTTGCCCTTGTTGGGCGTGCCGTCGGCGTCCATCATCTCCGCGTCGACCGCGATCTGTTCCGTCGCATCGAGGCCCTCGAGCCGCGGCCCGAGCACCTCGTTCACGTTCTTGACCGCCTGCAGGACACCCTTGCCGCCGTATCGCTCGGCGTCACCGTCGCGCAGCTCGGCCGCCTCGTTCTCGCCGGTTGAGGCGCCGCTTGGCACCGCCGCGCGCCCCTGCGCGCCGCTGGACAGGACGACCTCCGCCTCGACGGTGGGGTTGCCCCGGCTGTCGAGGATCTCGCGGCCGTGAACTTCGATGATCGTGGACATCCGGATCCAGTGAAGAAGTGATGGGGCTAACGTAACCGGGGAATGGCGTACAGGGAACGTGTCCGGTCAGCCGGCAGCCAGCGCGCTCATGGCCTGCCAGCAACGCTCCCGCAACGCATCGCGATCTTCATAGTTGAGCCCCGTGGTCGGGATCGCCTCACCGATGCGGACCTCGACCGTGCCCGGTCGCGGGGCAAGCTCGCCCGGACGCATCAGCGGGCGGGTGCCGGCGAGGTACACCGGCACGCAGGGCACCTGCAGGTTGATGGCGAGGACGAAGGCCCCCTTCTTGAACGGCTGCAGCCGGCCGTCGCGGCTGCGCGTGCCCTCCACGAAGATCGCGGCCGACACGCCATCCTTCAGGATGCGCGTCGCCTCGCTGAACGCATCCATCGCGGCATCGCGGTTGCTGCGGTCCACGGGAATCTGCCCGCTGAGCTTGAGCGCCGTGCCGAACACCGGCACATGGAACAGCGAGCGCTTCGCGACGAAGCGCACCGAGCCCGGGAGGGCCTCGAGCAATGCCCCCGGGTCCACCGCGGACACGTGGTTGGCGCAGTAGACGCACGTGCCGAGTCCCTCCACGTGTTCGCCCCCGCGTACGCGCACCTCGATCCTCGCGGCCCGGAGGAGGCCGCGCACCCAGTCGCGCGGTACCTGCTCGTAGATGCTGCCGGGTCCGGGCGGGACTCCGCGGAGCCAGGCGAATACGAGTCCGCACGTGGACCACGTGGTCCGCCCCACCAGTCCGGCGATGAACACCAGGCTGCGGATCATCGAAAGTGGTCGTACCCGGCGATCGAGATCTCCTGCCCATCCAGGTGCAGCCGCACACCCTCGCCGGCATGCACGCTGCCAATCAGCGTAAACGGCACGCGCAGCTCCGCCGCCGCTTGCTTGAGCTTCGCGGCCGAGCGCGGCGGCAGCGTCGCCAGGAGTTCATAGTCCTCACCACCCTCGGCGGCGAACACGGCAGGCGACACCTGCAGCGCCGACGCCGCCTCCGTTACCCCTGCACCAATGGGCAGCTTCGCGAGATCGATGTCGAGCGCCACGCCGGACGCCGCCGCGAGGTGGCGCGCGTCGCCCGCGAGGCCATCGCTCAAGTCGAGCATCGCCGTGGCGCCCACGTCGGCCAGGAACCGCCCCGCCGCGATGCGCGGCAGCGGTCGCGCAAACGCGATCCGGGCGGTGGGGCGTGGCTCCCGGCCGGAGTCCCAGGCGGCGAGCGCCGCACGCGCGCTGCCGAGCGTACCGGTCACCCAGACCCCGTCGCCCGCATTCGCTCCGTGCCGCGTGACCGCGCGGGGCGCGCGCCCTACGACCGTCACCGTGACCGACAGCGAGGTGCCCCGCGTGAGGTCACCACCCAGCACCTTGCCACCCACCTCGCTCACGCACGCGCCGACGCCGCTCATGATCGCCGTTGCCATCGCATCGGTGACGTCCCCCGGCAGCGTCAGTGCCGCGAGGAGCCCGATCACTTCGGCGCCCTCGGCCGCGAGGTCGGAGAGCGCCGATGCCGCGGCGCGCCAGCCGATCTCCTCCGGCGTGAGCCAGTCGCGGCGGAAGTGCGTGCCCTCGAGGCTCGTGTCGGTACTCAGCGCCATCATGTCGCCGTTGTCGAGCGGGATCAGCGCGCAGTCGTCCCCCAGCGCCGCGGCCCTGGCGCCGAGCGTGGCCTCGATGGCGCGGATGCGGTCGAACTCGCGGCCCGGACCGAGCGGCAGGTGTGTCACGGCATGATCGCGTCGATGCGCCAGCGTACCAGCCCGCGATCGGTCGCCTCCCACAGGTAGCCGTCCTCTACGATGAGGTCGCGGATCACCCCCGGATGCTCGGCGCCCAGCAGCGGCCGCTGGGGCGGCGTGCGCAGTCCGGCATAGGCCAGCCCCCGTTCACCGGCAACGAAGAACCCGTCCTCGAACAGCGTGAACACGCGCAGGCGGCCGAGGATGGAGGAGAGCATCGGGCCAAGGGTCCACTCGTCGGTGGCCGGCATGCGCCACAGCAGCTGGTCGGTCGTGAGCGCCACGAGCGTGTCGCCCAGCCAGGCGATCGCCACCACGGCGCCCCGCAACGATGCGGAGGCCGCGAGCCCTGGCGTGCGCCCCGGCAGCTTCGCCTCCGGAGGCAGCAGGAGCAGCCCGCTGGGCGTGCCGATCCAGATGCTGTCGCCCTCCGTCTCCAGCGCGAGCACCGGCTCGAGGAAGGTTGGTGCGAGCCGCACCACCGTCAGTGTGTCGGTGATGCGCGAGAGGCCGCGCGCCGTGCCCACCAGCACGGTGCCGCGCCGCCCGATCACCGTGTTCGTGCGGGGATCCGGCATCGAGCCCCCCGCCCCGAAGAAGTGCGTGCGGCCCGACGCCACCTCGAGTTGCGTCACGCCCGCGTCCGTCGCGAGGAAGAGGCTGCGGTTCATGGCCGTCATGCGGCGCACCTGGGTGTATCCCAGTCCCAGCGTCGCACCACCCGCGAGCGTTGTCGAGGTGACGAGGTCGGACGTCAGGTAGGTCACCGCGGCGTCGATGCGGTCCGTGCGATCGGTGGCGACCCAGACGCCGCCGGGCGACGAGTACAGCGCGCCCACCTTGTCACCGGTCAGGCCGAACGACTGGCGCTCCGGCGTCGCGTCACCCGGACGGATGAACAGCAGCCCCGATCCCGACGTGCCGAGATACCAGCCCAGGCCATCGGGCGACGGCGCGGCACAGGTGAACGTCGTCGAACGCCCGCGCGCATCGCGCAGCGTGTATGCCACGTTGGAGCGGAGCGATGGGTTGGCCGCCAGCGCATCCTGCACCGTGGCCGGCCGCAGCGGCCGGGCCGGCGGCCCGGAGGGAACCGCGACCTGCGACCCGCTCGCCACCCGGTACCAGCCCGCGCTCGTGCTGATGCGGATGCCGCCGGCCGGATCGGCCTCGTCGATCGCCATTGCCCGCACGTTGCCGGGCACACTGCCGCTCGACCAGAGCTGCAGTGCCGGCTGGAAGTTGAGCCAGGCATTCGACGTCACCATCCAGAGGGACTGGTCGATCGGGTCCACCTGCGCCATGAAGACCCGATCGAGCATCCCCGGGTCGGGAGGGCTGTACGGCCCCTCCCACCGCTGCTCGAGCGGCCGGTTCATCATGATGCCGAGCGCGCCGACCACGTACAACCGGTCGAGCCCCGACGCGACGGCGCGCACGAAGCTGAAGTCACCCACCACCACCCGGTCGGCGGGCGCCCAGTCGCGCGCACGCTGCGCCTGCAGCCGGCCGGTGACGACGAGCAGCATCGCCACCGTGCACCCGATCTTCAAACGAGTCTCGGCTTGGGCAGCCGGTGGAGCACCGGTGCTTCGGCGGTGCTGCCGGTGCGAAGCATCACGTCCCATTCGCGCCAGAGGTCGGGCAGCGCCGCGATCACATCCATCGGCCGCATCGCGCGGGCGGTCACCCGTCGTGCCGCGAGGTCGGCCGCACGGCCAAGCGCCTGGGCCGCAACTGCCGCGGCAACCTCGGACTCACTCTCCCGGGCCAGGAGTGCCCCCAGGATGCCGCTCAGCACGTCGCCACTGCCGCCCGTGGCGAGGCCGGGGTTTCCCGCTGCGATGGTGAGCGACGACTTGCCTGCCCGGGCGATGGCCGTCGGGACGCCCTTGAGCAGGAGCGTGGCACCCGACTGCTCGGCTGCATGGGCAGCCGCACCCCATGGGTCGGTGTCGCGCTCCGAGGCCAGGGAGGGAAAGAGTGTCCGGAACTCGCCAGCATGCGGCGTCAGCACGATGGCGCGCTCGGCGCCCAGCGCGGCGAGCTCCGGCACCCGGCCCTGGAGCACCACCAGCGCATCGGCATCGAGCACCGCGCGCTTCGCGAGGCTGACGCACGCCAGCACGAACGCGCCCTTCCCCTCCCCGCGGCCGAGTCCCGGACCGATCACGACGGCATCGGCGCGCTCCAGCAGCGCGCGCAGTTCGGCACTCAGGTCGCCGGCGGTCGCATGCACGAGCGTCTGCAGGTCGGGTTCCGCGGCGCGGATGGCAGCGATCGTCTCGGCCGGCGAGACGACGTGCACGAGGCCGGCGCCCGCGGCGAACGCAGCGCGCCCCGCCAGTCGCGCGGCGCCACTCATTCCCGTGTCCCCGCCGATCACCACCACACGTCCGCGCTCGCCCTTGTGATCGGACGCGTGCAGCGCCGGCAAGCGCGCCGCCGCAAACGCATCGGTGACAAACAACGGCGTACCGGATTCCGCTGGAGGATGCCCGATATCCACCACCACCAGGTTGCCGACTTCGTCGCGTGCCAGCAGGTGGCCGCGGCGGAATCCGCCGAAGGTGATGGTGACATCCGCGCGGGCAACACCGTGCACCACGCCCGTGCCGAGGTCGAGTCCGGTCGGGCCGTCGATGGCGAGCACAGGAAGCTCGAGATCGAGCAGGCGCTCGAGCAGCGCAGCCGCCGGTGCGCGCGGAGCGCCGCTGGCGCCGGTGCCGAGGATGGCATCGACCGCGAGCCCCAGGGAGGGCCACGGGCCGTCAGGCGCCACCTCACGCACCCCCTCCGCGCGCGCGAGCCCGGCCACGTGCTCGGTGAGAGGCGCCTGGGTTCCCGCGAGCGCGGTAACCCACACCGGTACGTCCAGGCGGTGCAGCGCGCGCGCCAGTACCCACCCGTCGCCGCCGTTGTGCCCGGTGCCCGCCGCCACGAGCACGCCCTCTCGCGCGGCATGCGGGAAGTCGCGAAGCAGCACGGTGGCGGCCGCGCGCCCAGCCGCTTCCATCAGCGTGGCGAGCGCGATGCCGGCCCGCTCGGCGCGGGCATCCCAGGCAGCGGACTGGACGGGAGAGAGGACGGGGAGGAGGGGCATCGAAAAGTGAACGGTAAACGGTAAACGGGGAACGGGAACGGTATGCGAAGCCGGTGCGGCCTCCCGTTCACTGTTCACCGTTCACTATTCACGCTGTTCTCACTTGTGGCTCTGCCCGATCACCCGCCCGAACGAGATTTCCCCGTTGTCGATGCGGAGATTGAACCCGCAATCCGGGTTGGTGCAGACCCAGGCCTTGTAGGTGATCGGCGCGCCGTCGCGTCCGTAATCGGAGAGGGGGATGAGCCTTCCTGCGTTGCACTTGAGGCACTCGGGCCAGTCGCGCGTGTCCATGGTCCCTCCGATCCTGCCGTGCCTGCCTCCTGACCTGCGCCGCGTCAGGCACCGACGCGGCGCACACCCTCCCATGCATACGACTCGTCAAAGGCGGTCTCAAACGCAAAGACGTCGCGAAAATCCTCCTCGCTGTCGCCGGGCAGCGTTACCAGCAGCCCGATCTCGACCAGGGTGTAGACGATCCGGCCGAAGTCCTCGGTGCGGGTGAGGCCCCAGTGCGCGAGGACCGGCCGGGCGAGCAGTCCGAAGCGCTCGCGCGCCAGGTCACGGCACGCCCAGGCGAGCTCCGGGCCGCTGATGTGCCGGCGCACCGCCAGGCGCGACTGGACGAACTCGATGCTGGCGAGGACGAAGAGGTAGCCGCGCTCGTCGAATGCCCCACCCTTCGCCCGGATCCGGGCGAGGATGTCATCGGCGAACTGCAGCTCGGTCATCGTCTCGCCCGGGTCACGCCGTCTGCAGCGTGCGGTGGCGGCTCGCCACCGGCGGATACAGCGGGAAGGAGCCGGTCATCTCGTGCACCTCGCCCGCCACCCGCGCCAGCGTGGCGTCATCGCGCTGGGTGAGCGCCTCGTCGATGAGCTGCGCGATGCGGCGGAACTCGGACGTGCCCATGCCGCGCGTGGTCATGGCCGGTGTGCCCAGCCGGATGCCGCTGGTGACGAACGGCGACTGCGGGTCGTCGGGGATGGTGTTCTTGTTGACGGTGATGTCCGCCTTGCCCAGCAGCTTCTCGGCTTCCTTGCCGGTGAGCCCCTTGGGCCGCAGGTCCACGAGCATCAGGTGCGTGTCGGTGCCGCCCGACACGATTGCGAAGCCACGGTCCACCATCGCCTCGGCAAGCACGCGCGCGTTCTCCACTACCTGGCGCGAGTAGGCCCGGAAATCCTCGGTGAGCGCCTCGCCGAAGGCCACGGCCTTGGCGGCGATGACGTGCTCGAGCGGCCCGCCCTGCGTGCCCGGGAACACCGACTTGTCCACGTCCTTGCCCAGTTCGGCGGTGGACAGGATCAGGCCGGCCCGCGGCCCTCGCAGCGTCTTGTGTGTGGTGCTCGTGACGATATGGGCGTGCGGCACCGGCGATGGATACAGGCCCGACGCCACCAGGCCGGCGAAGTGCGCCATGTCCACCAGGAACTTGGCACCGATCTCGTCGGCGATGGAGCGGAAGGCGGCGAAATCGATGATGCGGGCGTAGGCGCTGCCGCCGGCGATGATGAGCGTGGGACGCTCGCGCAGCGCCTGGTCGCGCACCTGGTCGTAGTCGATGCGCCCGGTGGATGGATCGACGCCGTAGTGCACCGCCTGCCAGATGCGCCCGCTGTGGTTGACGGCGGCGCCATGCGAAAGGTGCCCGCCATGCGGCAGCGACATGCCCATGAGCTTCCCGCCGGGCGGCAGCAGCACCATGAAGGCGGCGAAGTTCGCCTGTGCGCCCGAGTGCGGCTGCACGTTGCCGTGCGGCGCGCCGAAGAGCTGCTTCAGCCGGTCGATGGCGAGTTGCTCCACCTGGTCCACCACCTCGCAGCCGCCGTAGTAGCGCTTCCCCGGGTATCCCTCGGCATACTTGTTCGTGAGCGGCGTGCCCATGGCGTCGATGACCGCACGGCTCGCGAAGTTCTCGCTCGCGATGAGCTCGAGGCCGTGCTGTTGTCGGCGCAGCTCCTTGTCGATCAGGCGCGCGACGACGGGATCGGCTTCCCGGAGTGGGGCATTGTGGTCAAGCATTCGGCCTGGGCTCCTGTTCGATCTTCGCGATGCGCCGGTTGTGGCGGCCTCCCTCGAAGGGAGTCTGGAGCCACGTCCGGAGGATGGTAACTGCTTCTGCTTCCGTCACGAACCGTGCGGGCAGCACGAGAACATTAGCGTCATTGTGCGACCGTGCGAGTTCGGCCACTTCCGGCGACCAGACCACGGCGGCACGCACGCCCGGATGCCGGTTTGCGGCGTAGGCCATGCCGAGTCCCGTGCCGCACAGCAGTATCCCGCGCGCGGCCTCCCCATGTTCGACCTGGGAGGCGACGGCATGCGCAAAGTCTGGATAATCGGTGGACTCGGTGGAGTGCGTCCCGAGGTCGTCGGGCTGGTACCCCTCAGCGCGGAGTTCGTTGATCAGCTGCTGCTTGAGCGCGAACCCGGCATGGTCCGAGCCGATCGGAATGCGTTCGGCCATTGCCCAATGTATGGGAGGCCGTGGGTGCGGTAAAGGCGCTATCTTCGCACCGCCCTGAGCGCCCGCACCGCCGCCAGCCGTTCCTCGGCCAGCCGGTCCGCCGCCTCGGCGGTCGTCACCTTTTCACGCTGGGCGACCTCTACCACCCGCTGCACGGTGTCGTAGATCCCGGCCGCCTTGTGCAGCGCGCGTTCCTCCGACCAGCCCTCGATCTCGCGGCAGATATTGATCACGCCGCCGCCGTTGGCCACGTAGTCGGGAGTGTAGAACATGCCCCGCTTCTCGACCGCCGCCGCGTGGCGCGGCTCGGCGAGCTGGTTATTCGCCCCGCCGCAGATGATCTCGACCTTGAGCCGGGGGATGGTCTGGTCGTTGAGCGTGGCACCCAGCGCGCAGGGTGCGTAGATGTCGGCGGCAACATCGTAGATCGCGTCCAGGCCCACCGCCTCCGCACCGAAATCGGCGGCGAAGCGCTGCACCTTCCCCGCGTCGATGTCGGTGACGAGGAGCTTAACGCCCTCTTCATGAAGATGACGCGCCAGGTACCGCGCCACCTTGCCCGCCCCCTGCATGGCGACCCGCTTCCCGGCCAGGCTGTCGTTGCCCCACCGTGCCCTTGCTGCCGCCTTCATCGCCATGTACACGCCGTACCCGGTAACCGGCGACGGGTCACCCGACTGCCCCGGCAGGCCGGCGACGTGCTTCGTCTCGAAGTGGATAAGCTCCATGTCCGCGGAACTGGTGCCCACGTCAGCCGCCGTGATGTAGCGGCCCCCCAGCGTGTCCACGAACCGGCCGTGCGCCCGGAAGCAGGCTTCGCGATCGCGCCGCGCCGGGTCACCGATGACTACCGACTTGCCCCCGCCCAGCGGCAGTCCCGCCACCGCCGACTTGTAGGTCATGCCGCGGGCGAGCCGCAGCGCGTCCACCAGCGCGTCCTCGATCTTCGCGTAGTTCCAGAGCCGCGTGCCGCCCAGCGCCGGCCCGAGCGTCGTATCGTGAATGGCCACGATCCCCACATAGTTCGCGCCCGGATCCTGGGAGATGACGAGCTGCTCGTGGCCGAATTCCCTCAGCAGGTCGAACGTAGTCATGAGCTACTTCCTGTAGTCGTGGAAGCCCTTGCCGCTCTTCTTGCCCAGGTCCCCCGCGGCCACCATGCGCCGGAGCAGCGGGCAGGGGCGGTACTTGTCGTCGCCCAGGCCGCGGTGCAGCACCTCGAGGATGGCGAGGCACACATCGAGCCCGATGAAGTCGGCCAGCGCGAGCGGACCCATGGGGTGCGCCATGCCGAGCTTCATGACGGTGTCGATGGCCTCGGGCGTGGCCACGCCTTCCATGACGCAGAAGATCGCCTCGTTGATCATCGGCATCAGCACGCGGTTGGCCACGAACCCGGGGTAGTCGTTCACTTCCACCGGTGTCTTGCCCAGGGCACGCGACAGGTCCATCACGGATGCCGTCGTCGCGTCGCTGGTGGCGTGCCCCCGGATCACTTCAACCAGTTCCATCATCGGCACCGGGTTCATGAAGTGCATCCCGACCACCCTGTCGGGCCGGCCGGTCTTCGCCGCGAGTTCGGTGATCGAGATGGAGCTGGTGTTGGATGCCAGGATCGCGTCGGGTCCGAGCGCCTTATCGAGTGCCTGGAACACGGCGAACTTCACCTGCGGGTTCTCGCTCACCGCCTCGAGCGCGATGTCGGCGCCGGCCGCGTCCTGCAGGTCACCGGCGGTGCGGATGCGGGCCAGGGCGGCTTCCACCGCGTCGGCCGGGATCGTCCCCTTCTTCGCCTGCCGTTCGAGGTTGGCGCGGATCGTCTTGAGCGCCTTGTCCAGCGCGGCGGGCGCGGCGTCGATGAGCGTCACCGACCAGCCGTTCAGCGCGAACACGTGCGCGATGCCGTTCCCCATCGTCCCGCCGCCGACCACCGCCGCCTGCTTCATGCCGAGTCATCCTTTCTCACGTAGCGCGCCAGGGCCAGGCAGCCGGCGCAGAGCACCACCGTGGCCGCGACGCCGCCCTCGGGACCGAAGCTCCCGCCGGTGAGCCACGTAACCGTGCCGGGATCGAAATTGATGAGGGGAATGCGAAACGGCAGGCCGCTGACCGGTGCATCGAGGGCCGCGAGCGTGGCGTTCCATCCGAGATGCGCACCCCACGCGGTCCAGATCCCGCCAGGCGCATAGAAGGCCAGGCTCAGGAAAACCCCCGCGAGCGCCACGTTGCCGATGGCGAGCGGCGTGACGTCGGGATTGAGCCCGTGCGCGAGGCCGAAGATCAGCGACATGACGACGATCGCGCTGCCCCGCCCGAAGACGGACGCGAGGAGCACCAGTGGCAGGCCGCGGAACGCGACCTCCTCCGCCAGCGCCGCAGGCGCCAGCACCGACGTCGTGAGTCCCACGTTGCGCAGGTAGTCGAGCACGCCCCCCGTGTCCGGAAGCCATCGCGCGCCGCCGAGCGCGACGCCGAGAATCAGCGCCGCGCCCGCGAGCACCATGGCGCCGAGGAGGCCTCGGCCAAATCCCTTCTCCCTTCCCTGCGATACCCACCCGAGCTGGGCGGGGCTCAGCTTGAGCACTCGGCGGCCGATCAGCCATGTGAGGAATCCGAACACCGCAAGCTGAGCGACGCCCTGGAGCAGCAGCGCCGTCGAGTTGCCGGTGAGCGCCGCGGTGTCCGGCGCAGGCGAATAGCGGATGTAGAGAACGAAGGGCAGCGCGGTGAGGAGGAGCCCCGCCGCGAGGTAGACGACGACCCAGCCAACCGCCCGGACGATCGGGCGCCACCCGGTCAAACGCGCTCCACGCTGAGCGCCACCGCGTTGCCGCCGCCGAGGCAGAGGGTGGCGAGGCCGGTCTTCGCGTCGCGCGCGTGCATGCCATACAGCAGTGTCGTGAGGACCCGCGCGCCGCTCGCACCGATCGGGTGACCCAGCGCGATGGCGCCGCCGTTCACGTTGACCCGGGCCCAGTCCCAGCCGAGGCCACGGCCGTTGGCGAGCGCCTGCACCGCAAACGCCTCGTTCGCCTCGATGAGGTCGTAGGCGCCGATGGTGGTGCCAGCCTTCTTCATGAGGTTCTGCACCGCCAGGATGGGCGCGAAGAAGAGGTCCTTCGGCTCGCCGCCACCGGTGGCGTAGGCGGTGATCTTCGCCATCGGGGTGAGCCCGTGCGTCCGCGCGAAGGCGAGGCTCGTCACCACGAGCGCACTGGCACCGTCATTGAGCCCCGGCGCGTTCCCGGCCGTGACCGTCCCCTCCTTCACGAACGCGGGCTTCAGCTTGGCCAGCGCCTCGAGGCTCGTGTCCTTCCGCGGGCTCTCGTCCCTGCTCACCAGCGTGGGTCCGCCCCGCCCGGGAATCTCGACCGTCACGATCTCGCGGTCGAACGCGCCCGCTTCCTGCGCCGCGACCGCCTTGCGATGGCTCTGGAAGGCGAACTCGTCCTGGTCCTTCCGGCTCACCCCCGCCTTCGTCGCGGTGTACTCCGCGTACTCACCCATGTGATTGCCGCCGAACGAATCCCAGAGTCCGTCGTGGATCATGCCGTCGACCATGGTCTGGTTGCCGGCCTTGATGCCGTTCCGCATGCCGTAGACATAGTGCGGAGCGGTCGACATCGACTCCTGCCCGCCGGCCACGACGCACGCGCTGTCGCCGGCCCTGATCGACTGCGCGGCCAGCATCACCGCCTTGAGCCCCGAGCCGCACACCTTGTTGATGGTGAGCGCCGGCACCGTGCCGGGAATGCCGGCCCCGATCGCTGCCTGCCTGCCCGGTGCCTGGCCGGTGCCCCCCTGCACCACGTGGCCCATGATGACCTCGTCGATCAGGGCCGCATCGACTCCCGCCCGGCGGACCGCCTCCCGGATGGCGATGGCGCCCAGCTGGGGGGCCTTAAGTGCTTCCAGGCCGCCAAGATACTTGCCGATCGGTGTGCGGCAGGCGGCGATTATGACCGGTGTGGTGGCGTCGGACACGGGGCTCTCGGGGAGTAGGTTACGGGCGCCAAGATAGGCGGCCCGGACGGCGGCAGGAAGTCGGGAGGCGGGAAGTCATGCGGAACGTCCAACCGTGTGCCCTCGTATGGCGCTGTTGTCTTCAGCGTGCCGCCTGCTGCCTGCCGCCCTGATCCTCTGCCTCGGCCCGCCGCAGTACCCCACCGCCGCCTTCATCGATGTTTCCGTCCTCACCATGGACCAGCCCGGCCTGCTGGAGCACCAGACCGTCATCGCGACGGACGGACGGGTCGTGGCGATCGGGCCCGTGCGGAGCATGCCCGTCCCCAGCGGCGCGCTCAGGATCAGCGGACGCGGCCGGACGCTCATGCCGGGGCTCATCGACGCCCACGTGCACCTGAAGACCGCCGACGTGCCCGCCTACCTCGCGAGCGGCATCCTCACCGTGCGCAACATGTGGGGGCATCCCGGCATTACCCGGCTGCAGGCGGAGATCTCCGGCAGCCGCCTCGTCGGTCCCACGATCTACTCGCTCTCTCCCGGGCTGGATGCATCGCCTCCGTCCTGGCCCTACACCCAGTTCGTCGACGATGCCGCGCAGGCCGACAGCGTGGTCGCGGCGCAGCAGGCCGCGGGCTGGACCACGATCAAGGTGTACCAGCGGCTGTCCGCCGCGGCGTTCGATTCCATCGTGGCTTCGGTGCGCCGCCGACACCTGTTGTTTGCGGGACATGTCCCAACCGCGGTGCCGATCCAGCGCGCGCTCACGGTGGGCATGGAATCGATCGAGCACTACACCGGCTATGACCGCGCGGTGAGCCGGAGCGGCAATCAAGGCACCTTCGGGTGGGCCGACGCCGACACCTCGCGGTTCGGCCCATTGGTGGAGGCGACGGTACGGTCCGGAACCTGGAACTGCCCCACCATGGCCATCAATACGATGCTCTCCGCACGCCAGGGACCCGAGGCCCAGCAGCGCGTGGTTCAGAACCGCCGCCTGTTCACAAGAGCCCTGCATGAGCATGGCGCGCGCCTCGTGGCCGGTACCGATGCCGGCATCGGCTTTACGGCGCCCGGCACCTCGCTGCTCGATGAGCTGATGGAGTTCGTGGCGGCCGGATTCACCAACTGGGAAGCATTGCGCCTCGCGACGGTGGAGCCCGGGCGCCTGCTGCGCGTGCCTCAGCTCGGCACGATCGCCATCGGCGCACCGGCCGAACTGCTGCTGCTGAGTGGGAATCCGGCGGATGATCTCGGAGTACTGCGCAAGCCGGTTGGCGTGCTGCTGCACGGCACCTGGATCGACGGGACAGCGCTCGCGAACGCCGCTCAGCCTGCCTCGCCCCCCTGACTTCCCGCCGCGCCGCGCCCACCGCTCACTGCTCACCGCTTACCGCTTACCGCCCTCCACGTGAACAGCACCGACGAGGCGGCCAGCATCACCCCGATGGCCGCCAGTTCCCGCCAGGCCAGGGTCGACAGCACGGCCACGATCGCCACGGCGGCGATCAACGGAACCACCGGCCCTCCGGGGATGACAAAGGGTGGCTTGCCCACGTTCACCGCGCGCCGCCGCAGCACCAGCACCGCGATCGCCGTCACCAGGTACATCACCAGCGTCCCCGCAGCGGCGAGCACGGCAAGCGCCTTGAAGGTGCCCGACAGCGCCAGTACGGCGCAGACGGTGCAGTAGGTGGCAATGGCCGCCGCCGGAGTGTTGAACCGCGGATGTACGACACCCAGGCGCGCCGGCAGGAGCCCGTCGCGCCCCATCGCGTACAGCACGCGCGGCGTCGCCAGCATGTCGCCCGGCAGGACCCCCGCCATGCACACGACCCCGGCGGTGAGCATCAGCACCCGGCCCCAGCTCCCGAGCACGACTTCGGCCGCTGACGCGAGCGGCGCCGCCGTGGCGCTGGCGAGTCCGTCGCCGAGCGCGCTCTGGGCCACGAGTTGCAGCGAGAGGTAGAGCAGCGTGATGCCGAGCATCGCGATCGCCAGCCCGCGCGGCACGACTCGCGAGGGATCGCGGATTTCCCCGCTTGGAGAGAGCGAGGTCTCGATCCCCATGAAGGTGAAGGTGAGCAGCACAACGCCGCGCCCGAGCTGCCCACCATCCGGCAGCTGTGGCATCGGAATCTGCGACCAGCTGAGCGTCATGAGGCCGACCACCACGAGCAGGATGAGCGGCAACAGCTTGATGACCGTGATGCCCTCGGTGACGCGAAGGCCCAGCTTGAGGCCGCGGATGTTGATGGCGGCAAGGCTGATGTAGACGAGGATCAGCGTGATGGCACGGCCGGCAGGTTGCCCCAGGGCCGGAAAAGCGAGGGACAGGCCGTTCACCATGAGCACGGCAACGGCGGCATTGGAGAGCGCGCCATTGGCGAACCAGAGCAGCGTGCCGACGAATGAGCCGGTGAAGGGACCGAACGCCGCGTTCGAGTACGCGTACAGCCCGCCCGCGCTCGACACCCGGCTCCCCGCCTCGGCGAAGCAGAGCACGATGGTGAAGAAGAGCAGCGCGGTGACGATGTAGCCGATCGGGGCCGCCGCACCCATCTCGGCAGCCACCACCGCGGGAAGGCCGAAGATCCCGGCGCCCACCGTCGTGTTGATCGCCGTGAGCGCGAGCGCCCGCACGCCGATCAGGCGCAGGAGGTGCCCCTCGTGGGAGCCAGTGCCGATGGCGGGCTCCCCCGTGAGCGGCAAGCCTACGGCACCAGGGCCCGCGTGCGTACTTCCCCGGTGACGCGCTCGAGGAACGCGTCCACCGTCAGCACTTCCTGCTTCTTGCCCGAGCCGCGCACGCGGAGCGCCAGGCTGTCGCTCTCCGCCTCCCGCTGCCCCACCACCGCCATGTAGGGCACTTTCTCCACCTCGCCGGCACGGATGCGGTAGTTGAGCGTCTCGTGTGAATCGTCCACCGCGACCCGCAGCCCCGCCGCCCGCATCCGGTCGGCCACCGCGTGCGCCGCCGCCGCCTGCGCGTCGCTGATCGGCAGCACCCGTACCTGCTCCGGCGCGAGCCACACCGGGAAGAGCCCGGCGAAGTGCTCGATCAGGATCGCGATGAACCGCTCGAACGAGCCGTTCACCGCCCGGTGGATCACAACCGGCCGGTGGTCGTGGTTGTCCTCGCCCACGTACTTGAGGTCGAAGCGCTCCGGCGCGTTGTAGTCGAGCTGGATCGTGCCCAGCTGCCAGGTGCGCCCGATGGAGTCGGCCACGTCGAAGTCGATCTTGGGTCCGTAGAACGCGCCGTCGCCCGGCTTGAGTTCGTACGGCAGGCCCGTGGCCTCGAGGGCCGAGCGCAGCGCCCCTTCGGCCGCGTCCCACATGGCGTCGTCACCAATGCGCACTTCGGGGCGGGTCGCGAACTTGAGCGTCGCCGTGAGCCCGAACACCTGGTAATACGACAGGATGAACTGGGTCAGCCGGCGCACCTCGTCCGGGATCTGCGACGGCATCAGGAAGATGTGGCAGTCGTCCTGCTGGAACTGGCGCACCCGCGTCAGCCCCGACAGGGCACCGCTCACCTCGTTCCGGTGCAGCACGTCGTACGTGGTGTAGCGGATCGGCAGCTCGCGGTACGAGTGCTTGTTCGCGCCGTACATCAGGTAGTGCGACGGGCAGTTCATCGGCTTGAGCGAACTGTCGTGCTCCCCCGTCTCGTTGTCGAGCACGAGGAACATGTTCTCCTTGTACTTGCCCCAGTGGCCCGAGATCTCCCACAGCCCCTTGTTGTAGAGCAGCGGCGTCTTGATCTCCTGGTACCCGGAGCGCTGCAGGTCGCGCATGAACGCGTTCAGCAGGTTGTAGAGCGTCGTGCCCCGGTCGGTCCAGAATGGGGCGCCCGGCGCGAATGGATGGAACATGAAGAGATCCAGTTCCCTGCCGAGCCGGCGGTGGTCGCGCCTGCGCGCCTCCTCCAGCCGGTGGAGGTGGGCCTCGAGCTCGTCCTTCTTGAAGAAGGCGGTGCCGTAGATCCGCTGCAGCATCTGGCGGCGCGAATCGCCCCGCCAGTAGGCCCCTGCGGTGTTGAGCAGCTTGAAGTGCTTGAGCCGGCCCGTGCTCGGCACGTGCGGCCCGCGGCAGAGGTCGGTGAAGGTACCGTCCGTGTAGGTGGAGATGACCTCGTCGTCGCCCAGTTCGCTGATCCGCTCCAGCTTGAGCGGGTCGTCGGCGAACCTGCGGTTGGCGGCGTCGCGGTCCACCTCCTCGCGCACGAACGGGTAGTCCTTCCTCGTCACCTCGGCCATCCGGGCCTCGATCTGCTCGAGGTCCTCGGGCGTGAAGGGGCGCGGCACCTCGAAGTCGTAATAGAACCCCTCGTCGATCGACGGACCGAACCCGATGCCCGCCGTCGGGAAGATCTCGCGCACCGCCGTTGCCATGATGTGCGCCGCCGAGTGGCGCAACACGTCGAGCGACTCGCGGTCCCGCTCCGTGAGGATCGCGATCGGGGCGTCGCCCCGGATCGGGAACATGAGGTCGCGCACCGTGCCGTCCACCCGGATCGCGACCGCCGCCTTGGCCAGTCCGGGCCCGATCGATTCGGCGATCTCGCGACCGGTGACGCCCGCGGGGTACTCGCGCACGCTGCCATCAGGCAGGGTCAGCCGGACCTGGCTGGTCGCCGTGGTCTGGCTCACTGCAGTCCCTCCGACTGCACCGGGTGTACCACCGGCTCGGTACGCGGCGCGAGCCAGAAATACAGGAAAATCCCGAGCACGATGACGCCAAGGAGCACGAGCCAGCGGCTCAGCTCGGCGGTCTGGATTTCGGTGCGTTCTTCGGACATCGCTGCTGGTCTCGAGAGGACGGAGGAACAGTGCTGCATCGCCTGTACGACGCGGTTAACTTAACGCTGCACAAGGACTTTTTGCACGAGGGAGCGCAGGTGAAGCGGGGTACTTCGCTGGCAGGCTTGCTGGCATGGTTGGTGGGTGGCGTCGCCCTGGGGCTGACCGCCGGCCTCGCGGTGAGCGAAACGCTGGGTGAAATCGCGCCGGCCCGCATCAAGGGCCTGGTGCGCCGCCATCGCCGTCCGGCGCCGGCGCGCACCGGCCAACTGGCGCGCCTCGTGCGGCAGGCCATGCGGCTCGACCCCGGCCTGTCGCTGCTCACCCTGGAGGCGCTGGCGGTGTCGGCGCGAACGGTGGAGCTCCACGGCTGGGTGAACAGCCGGGCCGAGCGCGCGCGGACCGCCCGGGTGGCCCGGGGCGTGTCCGGCGTCGACGCCATCATCAACTGCATCCTCGTCCACGGCGAGGACGACTTCAATTCCCCAGAGGGTTCAACCGCCTCCGCATGAGCGAGCCGCTCGCCCCCCAGTACGATCCGGCCGCCATCGAGGCCGACCTCTACCACCGCTGGCTCGACGCCGGCCTCTTCCGCGCCGACGCGAGTCGTCGCGACCGGCGGTTCGTGGTCATGATGCCGCCGCCCAACGTGACGGCGGTGCTGCACGTGGGCCACGGCCTCAACAACACCGTGCAGGACGTGCTGGTGCGCTTCGAGCGCATGCGCGGCCGCAACGCCCTCTGGCTGCCCGGCACCGACCACGCCGGTATCGCCACCCAGAACGTCGTGGAACGCATGCTCGCCCGCGAGGGCCAGACCCGCTTCGACCTGGGCCGCGAGCGCTTCGAGGAACGGGTCTGGGCCCATGTGAAGGAGACCGGCGGGTCGATCCTCGAGCAGCTCAAGGCCATCGGCGCGAGTTGCGACTGGAGCCGCACCTACTTCACGCTCGACCCCGGGCTCTCGGCCGCCGTGCGCGAGGTGTTCGTCCGGCTGTACGAGAAGGGCCTCGTCTACCGCGGGCACTACATCATCAACTGGTGCCCGCGCTGCCTCACCGCCCTCTCCAACGAGGAGGCGGAGAAGGAAGAGGTCGATGGGAAGATCTGGCACCTGAAGTACCCGCTGGTCGACGGCAGCGGCTACGTCACGGTGGCCACCACGCGCCCGGAGACGATGCTGGGGGACACGGGCGTGGCGGTACATCCCGCCGACGAGCGCTACACGGCCCTGGTGGGGAAGTCGCTGCTGCTGCCGCTCGTGGGCCGGGAGATCCCCATCGTGGCCGATGACGCCATCGACCCCGCCTTCGGTACCGGCGCGGTGAAGGTCACCCCGGCGCATGACCCGACCGACTTCGAGATCGGCAGGCGCCAGCACCTGCACAGCATCGACATCATGACCCCCGAGGCGCGGATGGCGGAGACGGTGCCCGACGCGCTGCAGGGCCTCGACCGCTTCGAGGCGCGGAAGCGCGTGGTCGAGATGTTCCGCGAACTGGGCCTGCTGGAGAAGGTCGAGGAGCATCGTCATGCAGTGGGCCACTGCTATCGCTGCCACACGATCGTGGAGCCCCGGCTCTCCGACCAGTGGTTCGTGAAGATGGCGCCACTCGCGAAGCCGGCACTCCAGGCGTATCGCGACGGCCGGCTCACGTTCATCCCCGAGCGCCGCGGCGACGAGTACGTCCAGTGGATGGAGAACATCCGCGACTGGTGCATCTCGCGGCAGCTCTGGTGGGGCCACCGCATCCCGGTGTGGTACTGCGAGGCCTGCGGCAAGACCATCGTGAGCCGGACGGAGGTCCTCCGGTGTGAGTGCGGCAGCCCGGTGCGCCAGGACGACGACGTGCTCGATACCTGGTTCTCGTCGTGGCTGGTTCCCTTCTCCAGCCTCGGCTGGCCGGAGAAGACACCAGACCTGAAGGCGTTCTATCCCGGCCAGGTGCTGGTCACCGCGCCCGAGATCCTCTTCTTCTGGGTCGCGCGGATGGTGATGGCTGGCTGCGAGTTCATGGGCGACATCCCCTTCGACACGGTCTACCTTCACGGCACGGTGCGCGACACCCAGCACCGCAAGATGTCAAAGTCGCTCGGCAACGGGATCGACCCGCTCGAGGTGGTGGAGCGTTATGGCGCCGATGCCTTGCGCTATACGCTGGTGTCGGGCATGTCGGTGGGCACTGACGTCATCCTCGATCCCGGCGACCTCGAGACGTCGTTTGCACCGGGGCGCAACTTCGCCAACAAGCTCTGGAATGCCGGTCGCTTCGTCCTGACCAACCTGGATGGCCCGACCCGGCCGCTCGCCGGTCACGCCAATGCGCTGCGGGCCAATGAGCTGACGCTGGCCGACCGGTGGATCATCGCCCGCTGCGACGCCACCATCCGTGCCGCCACCGAGGCATACGAGAGGTTCCGCCTCAACGATGCGGCGTCCGCGGTCTTTCACTTTCTCTGGTCCGACTTCGCCGACTGGTACATCGAGCTCATCAAGCCGCGCCTCTACGGCGACGCGCCCGGCGGCGACGTGGCACGCGCCATCGCGCTCCGCACGTTCGATGTGGCGCTGCGCCTGCTGCATCCCGTCATGCCTTTCGTCACCGAGGCGCTGTGGCAGCGCATCCCGGGGCGCAAGGACGGCTCCTGGCTGGCCACCGCCGGCTGGCCCGCGCCCGACCGGCGCGCGGCGGCACCCGCCGCGGAGCGCGGGTTCGCACTCGTCCAGGAACTCGTCGGGGCCATTCGCGCCATCCGCGCCGAGTACGACGTGTCACCCGGCAAGGCGGTGCGCGTCTTCGTGCAGCACCCAGGGAACGCGGCGAACGCCGCCTTCCAAGCCGAAGAGGGCACCATTCGCCGGCTGGCCAAGGTCAATGAGCTCGGCTTCGGCGAGAGCAGCGACACCGTGGGCGGCTATGCGGTCCTCTCCGACGGCACCGGCGTGTTCGTGCCACTCGGCGACGCCATCGACGTCGCGCGCGAATGCAGCCGCCTCGCCAGCGAGGTCACCCGGCTCGAGCAGCTCATCGGGTCGCAGGAGAAGAAGCTGGGCAACGCGCAGTTCGTGGCCCGCGCGCCGGCTGCCGTGGTCGAGAAGGAGCGGGAGAAGCTGGTGAGCTGGATGGAGCAGGTCGCGGCCCTGGGTGAGAAGCGGTCCCGGCTCGGATGCTAGGCAGCGCAGGCGCCCGCCGCGCACTTCGCGCCCTGTGCGCCCTCGTCGCCCTGTGCGTCCTGTCCTGCGCCAGGATCGAGCCCCCGCCGGGCGGGCCGCCTGACGCGAAACCACCGGTCCTGGTGTCGATCACGCCCGAGTCGCTGTCGGTCAATCCGGGATTCGACGGCGACGTCAATTTCATCTTCAGCGAAGTGGTTTCCGAGGGCAGCAGCCCGAGCCAGGGAAGCGGCACCGGTGACCTCGAGAGGCTGGTTCTGCTCTCTCCCACCAGCAAGGTGCCGGTGGTGCAATGGCACCGCAGTCGCATCTCGGTGCGGCCGCGTGAGGGCTGGGCGCCGGATCGCGTGTACCGGGTGCAGCTCCTTCCGGGCGTGTCCGACATCCGCAACAACAAGGGCGTGCGGGGCGGTCTCGTCACCTTTACCACCGGCGCACCGGTCCCCGACTACACCCTGCGGGGCGCGGCCTACGACTGGACCGCCAGCCAGCCGATGCGCGGCGGCCTCATCCAGGCCGTGCTGGAGCCCGACTCGCTGGTCTACAAGGGACTGACCGATTCGTCGGGTACCTATGCGTTCGGCCCCCTGCCCCGTGGCACCTATCTCGTCTACGTCGGCCTCGACCAGAACCGCAACGGCCGGATCGACCCCCGCGAGGCGTTCGACAGCGTGCGCGTCGAACCCGATTCGGGCAAGGTGCCCGAGCTCTTCACCTTCATTCACGACACCACGCCACCGCGCCTCACCCCGCCCACCGTCCAGGATTCCATCACCCTCAACCTGACGTTCACCCAGAAGCTCGACCCGTACGCGACCTACGACTCGGCCGCCGTGCGAGTGCTCCAGTTGCCCGACTCGGCGCCGCTGCCGGTGCGCCGGGTCATGACCGCGGCCGAGTTCGACAGCATCTCGAAGGGTGAGCGGACGGCGAGGACGGACTCTCTCCAGAAGGCGAGGGCGGATTCACTGGCGAAGGCGGCGGGCGGCCCCGACAGTGCCAGGGCACTCAAGCCTGACACGACGAAGAGGGCCGGGCGCGACACAGTGCCGGGCGCCCGCATTCCGGGTGCGCAGGCAGGAGGCCCCGGCGCACTCGCCGGCCAGCGACCGGCAGTGAAGCTTTCGCGGCCTCCCTTGACCGATCGCCTCGTCGTCCGGCTCGGCGCGCCGGTGGCCCCGGGCACTCGTTACCTCGTGGAAACCAGGGACGTGAAGAACGTCACCGGCATCCTCGGCTCACCCAAGGCGGGATTCGAGGTACCGAAGCGTCCGAAGCCCACCTTGGCGGACAGCGCGCGCGTGCTGCGCACCCGGATCGACTCGGCGATGGCCAAGGGAGACACGACCGCGGCCGACTCGCTGAAGCAGTACCTGCCGCCCGATTCGCTGCTCAAGCCCCCAAGCGACGCGAAGAAGGCGCCGCCGGCGCAGCCGAGATGAGCGAGGACAAGCGGCGCGCCCTGCCGTCGGTCGACACCCTCCTGCGCGACCCGAGGGTGCTGGAACTGATGCAGGCGGCACCGCGCAACACGGTGGTGGGAGCGGCGCGCGAGGCGATCGAGCGATCGCGGAAGCGCCGGGCCGGGCCGCCCGAGGACTGGGCTGCCGAGATCGCCGAGCTCGTCGCGGCGCGCCTGGCGCCCTCCCTGTCGCGCGCCATCAACGCCACCGGCATCGTGCTGCACACCAATCTCGGCCGGGCCCCGCTGGCCACGGCGGCGGTCAGCGCCGTGCATGCGATTGCCTCCGGCTACAGCACCCTCGAGTTCGACCTGCACAGCGGCACGCGGGGCAGCCGGGCCGACCATGGTCGCGCGCAGCTCGCGCGGCTCACCGGCGCCGCCGATGCGCTGGTGGTGAACAACGCCGCGGCGGCGCTCGTGCTGGCGCTCAACACCGTGGCCCAGGGCAAGGAAGTGCTCATCAGCCGGGGCGAGCTGATCGAGATCGGTGGTTCGTTCCGCATCCCCGACATCCTCGAGAAGAGCGGCGCCCGCCTGCGTGAGGTCGGCACCACCAACCGCACGCACCTCGCCGACTACGAGTCCGCGATCGGACCCGGGACCGGCGCCATCCTCATCGTGCACCGCAGCAACTTCGAGCAGTCCGGTTTCGTCGCGACGCCCGACCCCGCCCGGCTGGTTGCCCTCGCGCGCGAGCGCGGCATCGCGTGCCTGCACGATGTCGGCAGCGGTCTCCTGCTCGACCTCGCCCGCTGGGGGCTCGCCGGCGAGCCGCTGGTGGCCGACGCGGTGTCGAGCGGCGCCGACCTCGTGCTCTTCAGCGGCGACAAGCTGCTCGGAGGGCCGCAGGCGGGATGCCTGGTGGGGACGCGCGATCTGGTGGCCAGTTGCCGGCGGAATCCGTTGGCCCGCGCCGTGCGCGCCGACAAGATGACGCTCGCGGCCCTCGAGGCGACGCTGGCGCTGTATGACGACGAGGAAACCGCCCGACGGGAGGTGCCGGTGCTCCGGATGCTGACGGAAGAACCGGGGAGCATCGCAGCCCGCGCCCGGCGGGTCATGGCGCTGGCCCCCGCGCGCTTCGAGCCGGAGCTGATCCCCGGTGCATCGGCCGTGGGCGGCGGGTCGTTCCCCACGGCGGCGCTGCGCACCACACTGGTGGCACTCTCACCCGGCGAATCCGGCGCCCATGGCCTGGCGCTCCGGCTGCGCCTCGGCGAGCCCGCGGTGATCGCCCGCGTGCAGGACGCTCGCGTCCTGCTGGATGTGCGCACCGTCCTGGACGCGGAGGTCGACGCGCTCGGTGCCGCACTGCAGCGCGTCGAGGCCTGACTCAGCGGGCGACCGGCCGCCCGTTCCCCCCGTCGGTGACGAACCTGATCGACCCGTCGGCCTGCCGCTTCCACACCGTGAGATACTTGGATGGACCCGAATGGCCGTCGGCGGCGGTGATCACCGCCTCGCCCACCGTCCATCCCATGCTGCCGTCGACCGACGCGCCCGCCACCACCGGGTGCCACTTCCACGTCGCCGATCCGCTCACCGCGCGTCCGATGGCTGCGGGCCCCTGCACCAGCAGTCCGCCGCCCACGAACGTGTGCGCGTCGGGTGCGGCCCAGCGCTCGAACGCGATCCCGGCGCCGCTGTCACCAGCCAGCCGCGCGAAGGCGAGGTCGGATGCCACGAACGGCTCGGTGCCTCCTGCCAGCTTGAGCGGTGGCAATTCGAGTGGAAGCTCCGCGACGCGCGGTGCCGCACCATCAGAGGTGATGTCCGTGAACATGATCGCCGCGAGTCGCCACGTCGTCGCGGTGCCGATCGCTTCCCGGCGCCAGGCAGCGATATAGCGTCCGATCACTGGCGCGTCGCTCCCTGCCGACGCCGCCACGGTGACGCCCCACGTGGCACCAAGGGTGGAGTCGGACGACAGCTCCGCCCCCAGCGGCTGCCAGGTCACCCGCAGGCTGTCTGGCTTGGCATCCGCCGCCAGCGGGCGGACGAGGTTGGCCACACCCTGCACCACCATCAGCAGCCGACCGATGTCGGGCACGCCCCGGACGACGGGCGCTCCGGGCCAGAGCAGCACCGCATCCGGCACCGCTGCCGCGCCGACCGTTGCGCGGAAGCCGGCGCTCCAGCTGCTGTCGGCCGTTGCGCGGTCGGTGCGGATGAGCACCGCGCGCTGGCTCTGCGCCCCGAGAACCCCAGGCAGGCAGAGCCACGCCAGGCCCGCGATGCGACGGCGAAAGGTGCGCTCTCTCATGAGTGGAGTTCCTGACGGATGACGGATTCTCCTGCACCCTGCCCATATTTGAGTACGGTAACGGAATGGAGGCGTTTCCATGCAGAAAGTAGGCGTACTCGGCTCGGCCGGCGTGGGGCAGGCACTCGCAACGGGATTCAAGAAGCACGGCTATCCTGTGCGCATCGGGAGCCGCGCACCGGGCAAGCTCACCGACTTCAGCGCGATGAACGGCATCGAATCGGGCACGTTCGCCGACGTCGCCGCCTGGGGTGAGATCCTCGTACTCGCGGTCAAGGGCACGACGGCCGAGGGGCTGTTGAAGCAGCTGGGCGGCAGCTGGACCCACGCCTTCAAGGTCTTGTGGAAGTGAGGCGTCCATGACGCGCACACTCTTCACAGCCCTCCTGAGCATCGCCGTGAGTGCGCCGGTGCTCACGGCCCAGACCGGAAGTCTGTCGGACATCGAGGGCATCGGGCCCGCGTCGGCGGAGAAACTGGCCGCCGCCGGGGTGCACACGCCGAAGGAGTTGCTCAAGACTGGCGGCACGAGACAAGGTCGCGCCGCCTTATCGCAGCAGACCGGCATCAGCACCGATCACTTGCTCAAGTGGGTGAACCGGGTCGACCTCTCGCGCGTGAAGGGCGTCGGCCCGGAGTACGCCGACCTGCTCGAAGCATCAGGTGTCGACACGCCGAAGGAGTTGGCAGGCCGCAACCCTGACAACCTCGTCGCCTCGATGACGAAGACCAACGCCGAGAAACACCTGGTGCGTCAGGTGCCGTCGCTGTTGCAGGTCGACGGCTGGATCAAGAGTGCAAAGAAGCTGAAACCCGCCGTCGAGTACTAGCGCCCGCGGGCCGCCACCGCCCACTCCCGCTCCACCACGTCGCCCCGCACGCCGACGAGGCGATCGTTGAGGTGCACCACGATGCAGACGTGGTTCGGCAGCACCCGCACCACTTCGCCGACCGACGGCCGCCAGTCGGTGCGCGAGAGGTCCAGCAGGCCGTGTTCCTCGCTCATCGCCTTCACCACCACATCGGGGTGCGCCATCAGCACCCCGAATCCGTCGCCCTCGGCGCGCAGCGGCTCGCGGCCCAGTGCCTTGGTCCCGGCGTCGATCACCGCCTGGCCGGGCACGGCGGTGCTCACCACCGTGGACAGCACCGTGAGCGCGCAGTCATCCCATGCGCAGGCGCCCATCAGCGCCGTGGTGCGGTCGTTGAACACATAGGTGCCGGGCCGTACCTCGGTGGCCCCGGTTTCGTGCGCGCGCCACGCCGTCGGGGTCGAGCCGCCGCTGATCGCGGGCAGCCCGATTCCGGCGCGCGCGAACGCTTCCCGCACGGCCGCGACATCAGTGCGCAGCCGCAGGAGCGCCTCGTCCTGTGCATCGACCGCGCTCCGGATGTGCCCAGGGTAGAACGCGAGTCCCCGGAACTCGAGTGACGACTCGCGCAAGGCCAGCCTGGCGAGGTCGATCGCCTCACCAGCGGTCGCGACGCCGACCCGCCGCATCCCGAAGTCCATTTCGACATTGACGCCCACTCGGCGACGAGCCGCACGAGCCGCCTCCGCGAGTCCCCGCACCGCCTCCGCCGAGTCGAGT
>JAGGAG010000091.1 GCA_017889745.1 Gemmatimonadota bacterium
ATGAGTGGGACGGCACCCCGCTGCCGAATCTCGGCAACTACGACTCCCCTCCGGCGCTGTTCTTTGGCTGGTCGGCGCTGGCACTCGGTATCGCCCTCGGCGTCCTCGCCCTGATCGTCCTCCTCCTCGCCCCCCACATCGGCCGGTTGAGCGCGCAGTCCCCCGTCCTGGCCTGGCTCGGCCTTGGGGTGGTGGTGGGAGTCCTCTGGCTGTGGTGGGTCGCGATTCTCCTCTCCTATTATTTCCGCCGTCCGCTCCTGCCCGAGGGTCTCGCCGAGCGGGGGCCATTCCTTCGGCTCATGCGCCTCACCTCGCGCGTGGCGGACCGGTTCGGCCGGCGTGACTGGGTCGAGAACGCCGCGGTGAAGGTCTATAACGCGCTCGTGCTGGAGCGGAACCGGAAGGTGGGGAGGGGTGAGCTGCTGCTCCTCATCCCGCGCTGCCTGTCGCGGGCTACACTCGACGGGGTGCTGCAGATCGCCGGGAAGTACGACGTGCCGGTCTTCGTGGCGACCCGCGGCCAGCTCGCCCGTCGCGTCATCCGGGAGCGACGACCCCGCGCGGTGGTGGCGGTGGCCTGCGAGCGGGATATGGTGAGCGGCCTGCACGATGTCGCGGGCAAGGTGCCGGTGCTTGGCCTGACGATGACGCTGCCGTCAGGCCCCTGCAAGGACGCACTCCTCGACCTGGCTCAGCTCGAGGAGTGGGTGAAGGCCTACGTGGTCTGAGCGACTCCGGGCCTCACTGGAATCCCCACGCGATCAGGTTGTCCACCAGTGGCTGCGGCACCTCCTCCAGTCCGTTCGTGTCGCCCAGGAAGAAGATCCGCGCCCTTGGGTGCGTGACGACCCCCATCACTGCCTCGCCGGTATCGAGCCATCCCAGCACAGTGATCGTGAAGGCGAGCATGTCCATGCCCTGGGTGATCGGGTGCTCGGCGAATGTGGTCACCACGCCCGTCACCTTCCCCTGGAATGGCACCCCGATGCTCTCGGCAAGCTTGTCGCGCCCGCCCTCGTGCAGGAATTCGCCGAGCAGCACCAGCGTCGAGCCGCAGTCAAGGAACCAGTCGTACGCCCGCAACTCACCTTCCGTATACGTGCCATACTGCCCCGCCCGGATCGCTCCCGCGTACGTAGCCAGGAGCGTGTCCGAGACGATCCGTCCTCGCGAGAGTTCGTCCACGACGTAACCGCGGGATCGCAGGTAGTCGGCGAGCCCCTGCCCCTGGTGCGGGGCCGCGGCATCGAAGCCGGCTTCTCCTTGGGGATACCACCACACCCCGCCATCGCGTGACGCGTCCACCAGGATGTGTCCCTTCACCTCGGGGCCCGGGCATGCCAGGGCGGGCGTCACCGGCAGTGTATCGGCCGGCGCGCCAGGATCTCTGGGCGTATCGGTCGGCGCGCCGGAATCGCTGCAAGCCGCCAGCGTGGCCAGCACGGCGACGGCGACTGTTCTCTGAAGAAGGGTTCTCATCGGGCACACTCCCTGTGGACGGGTGACTGTCGGTTCCAGGATCCGTCCGAACAGTGCGGCGGGAGGGTCAAGGCGGAATCAAGGCCCCCCGGGGTATGAGGGGCGGAGGAGGCATATACTTCATCATGGTGACTGCATGAGGGCGCGGCGCGGGGCAGGAACCCTCGAGGGCCCGTCAATCCTCGGACTGCTCGGCTGGATCGCGATCACCGCGGGGGCAGCGTCGATCGGCGGGATGGCGGCCGCCAATTCGCGCGAGTTCTACGCAAGCCTGCAGCGGCCGGAGTGGGCGCCGCCGGGATCCGTGTTCGGCCCCGTGTGGACCGTGCTGTACCTGACGATGGCGGTCGCGGCATGGCTCGTATGGCGCGCCCGCAGCTATGTCGGCGCACGCGTCGCGATCGGGCTCTTCCTGGTCCAGCTCTGCCTGAACATCCTCTGGACCTGGCTCTTCTTTGCGTGGCACCAGGGCGCACTGGCGCTCGCAGACATCGTGCTCCTGTGGGTGGCCGTGGCCATGACGATCAACATGTTCTGGCGGGTGCGCGCGCTTGCCGGAGCGCTGCTCGTGCCGTATCTCGCCTGGGTGAGCTTTGCCACCGCGCTCACCTATGCGGTATGGAAGGGCAATCCCGGCATCCTCTAGTCGCGAAGTGTCAGGCTGACCCGACAGGAGGGTGCGCCAGACTCATTCGGGCGATCACCAGCAGCGATACGGGAAGTACTCCAACTCCAGCGGCTGCTCGAGACGCGCCTCGATCGCCACCATGTCGGCTCGACCATCGGGCACGCCGTTTTGCCCGGTCCCGTCGGGGTTGATCGTGGCAGTCACGGTCTTGGAAATCACCTTCGTGGCCTTGGTCCGCATGACCTGCCGTCCGTCCGTCGAGATGCTGAAACGGGCGTACCTGGCATTCCCCTCTCCTATGACCTTGAAGATGGTGCCGAGCACGCCGTTAAGGGGCCGGCCCGAGATTCCTTCGATATCATCGAGCACGATCATATCGGTGAACACCAGGAACCGAAACGTCATCAGTTGATGATTGGTGGCCTTCAGCTTCGGTACCGAGAGCGTGTCCTCAAAGGAGAACTTGCGGACGTTATCCGGGCGATCGGGCCAGGCCAGTCTCACATTCGCCGCGATCAATGGCGCCGGCCCCTCCCTGACCTGCTTGACGACGCTGTTGGGGGGCCCATAGAGCAACTCAATGTCCTGATGGTACTCGTATGCCAGGCGCCTGCCGATGGGAGCCTTGTCTGCTTCCCCCTCACCGAGGCCGGCCGCATTCAGGAACTCCCACCAATGGGCATCGTATGGAATGAAAAGCATGCCGCCACCGGGCCGATTCTCAAGGGCGCGCTCGATCAGGCGCTGGAATACCGCGGATTGAAACCGCATCGAATTGGTCGTGGCCAGAATCGAGTAGGCACCGCCAGGGGCCAGCAGCGCTTCATGCATGGCGTCGCGAAGCGCCTGCGGCGTCGTCGTGTCCCGGGGGCACGATTGTGCCGCCAATGGGCCGCGGGCTGTGCCAGAGAGCGCTATGACTGCGATGACGGACAGCAGCAAGCGGGACAGGCGCGCGCTGGGGTGTCCGGTATGGCCCCACGTCATCGAGCCCATCGTGTGACACCGAGCTTTCATTCCGTTCATGCCCCCTCCGTGGCTCCGGCCGCACGCGGCCCGACGAAACGGCGAGCTCAGTGCACAAGATGCCCGTCGCGCCGGTTACCGATTGATCCAGTTGCTGGTCAGGCGCTCGTTTCAGGTATAGAAGAGCGCCATCACATCGGGCGGCCAGTTCGCCGCGCGATTCGTTGCCTTGTCGACGTAGGCCACGGTCATGAGGCAGCGCGAGAGGTCGGTGCCCGCGGAATCGACCATGACGCACTCGATGACCGCGTCTGGCCCGCGGAACTCGCGCACAAAGGAGGTAATGGTGATCTCCTGATCTCCCCGGGCGGGCCGTAGAAAGTCGATCTCGATTCTCCGGACCCACACCATGAATGGCAACGTCCCCAGGGTCTTCAGATCCCAACCGATGGAGTCACGCAGCCCCTCCATCCGATGGTCAACGAAGTAGGTCGCGTATCTCCCGGTGCCCACATGATTGTAGGGATCGAGCTCGGAAAACTGGATCCGGTGCTGGGTCCTGAACACCCGAGGTGCCTCTGGCATCGCGGCTCCCGCCTCCCCGACGTATTCGTGATACTCAATCCGCTCGGACCATGGCGCACCAACGAGGTTCCGTTACGTACCGCCCTGCTTCTTCGCCACGAACCAGTAGAACGGAATCCCCGCCAGGATCACTGCAAAAATGCCCAGGGTCCAGATCCGCGTGCCCGGCTCCACCACCGAGTTCCCCAGCAGGAAGATCGTCGAGGCGATGAAGAGGATCGGCACCACCGGATACCAGGGCGTCCTGAAAGACGGCTTGTATCCCGCCTTCTTTCGCAGCGGAAACACGGCCGCCACGCCGAGCGCATAGAACGGCAGCACCGCGATCACGTATGTGTCGGTCAGCTTCTCGAAGGTCTGCAGCAGCACGAACGCGACGCCCATCGCCGCGACCAGCATGATCGCCACGTACGGCGTCCCGAACCTGGGGTGCACCTTCGCCACCTGCTTGAAGAAGAGCCTGTCGTCGGCCAGGGCGAACAGGATCCGCGGCGACGTGAGCAGCACGCTGCTCAGTGTCCCGAACGTCGACAGCATCACCGTCACGGACACGAAGATCACGCCCTTCCGCCCGATCAGCCGCTCCGCCACGTCGGCCGCCACCAGCTTGGAACCCCGGATCTCGTTCACGTCGAGCACCGACAGGTACGCGACATTGGCCAGCACATAGATGGCAATCACCAGCAGCGTGCCGATGATCAGTGCCCTGGGCAGGTTCCGCTGGGGATCCTTCACCTCACCAGCCGCGTAGCTCAGGTCCGCCCACCCGTCGTACGCCCAGAGCACCGCCACCAGCGCCAGCCCGAACGGCGCGATCGAGATGCTTCCCGGCGGTACCGCCGGCGTGAAGTGCCCGCCCGTCCCCGGCAGCCCCAGCGTCAGTGCCAGGGCGATGATGAACAGGAGCCCGCCGTACTTGGCGAGTGTCGTGAGATTGGTGACCAGTGCCCCCCACCGGACGCCCACGAGGTTGAATGTCGCCGTCACCAGGATCGCCACCGCTGCAAGCCGGTGCGAGTACATGTCGTACGGCGCCACCCGTGGATCGTAGCCCAGCACCCGGAGGAAATACTCGGCGAACGTGATGGAGATTGCCCCCAGCGACGCCGCCCGGATGATCACGAGCTGCGCCCACCCGAAAAGGAAGCCGTAGAGCCGCCCCCACCCGTCCCGCAGGAAGGCATACAGCCCCCCAGTCTCCGGAATCGCACTCGACACCTCCGCCAGCGTGAACGCGCCGCAGAGCGCGAAGATCCCGCCCAGCACCCATACCGAAAGCATCGGCAGCGGTCCCGGGAGCCGCTCGGCGATCCCGGCCGGTGACCGGAAGATGCCCGACCCGATGGTCGATCCGATGACCACGGCGATGGCGCTCCAGAGCCCAATGCTGCGCGGAAGCCGGCTGGGGCTGGGGGATGTCATGAGTCTCGCTGGCTGAATGAATTGCAGGTGCGCGCGACAGCGGTGGGCGACGGGCGCGCGAAGGCCGTCGAAGTATGTGCCGCGGTTCCCCGCGGCGCCATGTTACCTGTTCCCGGCGCTCGAGTCCGGCCTGGTACCGCTCGAGTCCGCGACGTCGGGAACGGGGACGAGCGTCGCGGTGGCGCTGCGGCCCTTCGGAATCCGCGCGACCAGGCTGTCGAGCCTCGCCTGCAGCGGATGATCCTTCGGCAGCGGACGCTCGAGTTCGCGTTCCGGCAGTGACGGATCCGCGTACGGACGGTACGCGCCTTCAACGATGATGGTGGAGAACCCTTCCTTGGACGGGTTCACCCACCCCCTGATGCGCACGATGCCGGTGCCGATGGGGCGCGCATCCGCAGGCTTGAGCGTCTCGGCGTCGAGCCACGGCGTCACCACCCATCCATCACGAAGTGACTGGGACGCGATCGGAATGCTGTCGACGGTCATCGCCCTGATCAGGCGCTCCGTCGCCGCGGGAACCTTCGCCCGCACCTCGGTCGAGGCGTCTTCCGGAAACGGCACCACCCTCGGCCGCGTGGTGTTGGGATTGCATGCGAGCAGCATCGCCAGAAGTGGAAGGCAAGCGGCGTTCCCGCTCACGCGAGATTCACCGCGACCGGCGGTGTCACGCCGTAGTCATAGAATCCCTTCCCGCTCTTCCGGCCCAGCCATCCCGCCGCCACCATGCGCCTGAGCAGCGGCGGCGGCGCGTAGCGCTGCTCCCGGTACTCGTCGAACATGATCTCGCCGATCCGCACCACCGTGTCGAGTCCCACGAAGTCGAGCAGGGTGAGCGGCCCCATCGGGTGACCGCAGCCCAGGGCCATGCCCCGGTCGATGTCGACCGTCGTCGCGACCCCGCGCTCCACCGCGCGCACCGCGTCGAGCAGGTACGGCACCAGCAGCAGGTTCACCACGAATCCCGGCACGTCGCGCGCCTCCACCGTCTGCTTGCCCAGCTGCCGCACGAAGGCGAGTGCCGTGGCATACGTCTCCGCCGACGTGGTGATCCCGCGAATCACCTCCACCAGTGGCATGAGCGGCACCGGGTTGAAGAAGTGCAGCCCGACAAATCGGTCGGGCCGTCCGCTGCCGGCGGCCAGCAATCCGATGCTGAGACTTGACGTATTCGATGCAAGAATGGCGGCGGGGGGGCACAGGGAGTTGAGTTCAGCGAAAAGATGGGTCTTCGCCGCAGGATCTTCGGTGATCGCTTCGATGACGAGGTCCACACCCGCCATGGCGCTGAGGTCCGTCGAAGTCGCTACCCGGCCGAGGGCCGCGTCGCGTGCCTCGGCAGTGAGCTGGCCCTTCTCCACGAACTTGGCGGTGGACTTCTCGATTCCCGCCCGCGCCCGCTTGAGCGCCGCCTCGTCCACATCCCCCAGAATCGTCTTCAGGCCCGACGTTGCCGCCGCCTGCGCGATGCCGGCGCCCATCAGCCCCGCTCCCACCACCCCGACTGAGCGGATTTGGCTCACGGCTTGGACCGGGAGGAGTTGCCGGGGCGGGGTGTACGGTTGGTGACCAGGGTCTCGATCTCGGAGATCACGGTGTCGAGAAGGCCCGTCTTCCGGCCCGGCAACTGGTGCGAAGCCCGCACGGTGCCGCGCTCGACATGATCCAGCGCACACTCGAGCCCGAGTTGGGCACGCTCCGACACTGAACGGTAGGATTTCCCGATGGCCCAGGAGAATCCGAATGCCCCCGGCAGTGGCATCAGCAGCACGGGCCAGAAGGCATTGAGCGCGCCGAGCACCACCGTGCCCGCGATGGCCACCGACACGAGCGCTGCCGCGCCCCCGATGTATCCCCGCCGAAGATCCCGCAAGCTCGCTCGCAGCACGACCTGGCACAGCCCCGGCTCGAGGGGCACGATCGTGGCCGAGACGCTCTGCGCCTTCTGCAGCATGAACTTCCTGCCGCCGGTCGCCCGGCGCACGGCGGCCTGCCACCCGCCCACCGGCTCCAGTATCATCTGCCCCTCGGTCTGGCGAATGACACCGAACACCTCCTCGGTCTCGAAGTAGCGCGCCAGCGCCACCTCGATGGCATGCGGGTCGCCTCGCACCACCCGCTCCGCCTGCACCGACGGGGCCCCGATCATCTCGTCGATCCAGCCCTCCGGCTCCGGCGCCTCGCGCGCCTGGCCCACCTCCAGCATCGCCTGCCGCAGGTAGCGCTCGGGGATGCCGACGTCGCGCCCCAGCGCCAGCACCTCGTTGCCATCGAGCGACCCCGACACGTCGCGCTCGTCGGCCTGCAGCTCCGCCGCGCGCTGCAGGATCCGCTGCAGGGCTTCCTGGTCGAACTTGGGCGTCAGTTCACTTCCCATGCTTCTCGGATTCCTCCTGGAGTGCCTTCTCCCTGAGTCGCTGCATCAGGTCGCCCAGCTCGTGCGCCGGCATCGGCTTGTCGCCGGGCGGCAACGCCGCCGGGGACACCGGCAGCGCCGCGGCCGCCTTGTCGTCCCGCATCCGTGCCGCCCGGTCGGCCATGTCCATGAACGGCCGGAGCAGGTCCATCGGCAGCGGGAAGATCGTGGTCGAGTTGTTCTCCGCCGCGATCTCCGTGACCGTCTGCAGGTAGCGCAACTGCAGCGACACCGGCTCGGAGGCGAGCATCTTCGCCGCGTCGGCCAGCGTGGCGGACGCCTGCAGCTCACCCTGGGCCGCGATCACCTTGGCCCGGCGCTCCCGCTCCGCCTCCGCCTGCCGCGCCATCGCCCGCTTCATCTGGTCCGGCAGGTCCACGTCCTTCACCTCGACCGCCGAGACCTCGATGCCCCACGGGTCGGTGCGCTCGTCGATGATCTTCTTGAGCACCGCGTTGATCTTCTCCCGGTCGGCCAGCAGCTCGTCGAGCTCCACTTCGCCCAGCACCGAGCGCAGCGTCGTCTGCGACAGCTGGCTCGTGGCGTAGAGGTAGTCCTCGATCTCGATGAACGCCTTGGCGGGATCAAGCACGCGCATGTACAGGACCGCGTTCACTTTCACCGACACGTTGTCGCGGGTGATGACGTCCTGCGCCGGGATGTCCAGTGCCACGGTACGGAGCGTCATCCGCTTCATCTGGGCAAACCCGAGCGGTACGAAGGTCAGCCCAGGACCCTTCGTTCCCCAGTACTTGCCCAGGAAGAACGACACGCCGCGCTCGTACTGGCGCAGCACCCGCAGGCTCCCAAAACAGTAGGCCACGACGAGCAGCAGCGCGGGCAGCAGGACTGGCATGGTGTGGCTCCGGTTCAGCCGATGGATTCGACGATGACGGCGATGCCTTGCCCGCCACCGATACAGGCACTGCCCAGCGCGTAGCGGCCGCTCCTGCGTCGCAGCGCATGCAGCAAGTGCACCAGGATCCTCGCGCCACTCGCACCCAGCGGATGCCCGATTGCGATGGCGCCGCCGTTGACGTTCGTGCGCGCCCGGTCGAGTCCCAGTTCCTTCTCCACCGAGAGATACTGGGCGCCGAACGCCTCGTTCACTTCCACCAGGTCCATCTGGCCGAGCGTGAGTCCCGCTCGGGCGAGTGCCGTCCGCGCGGCCGGTGCCGGACCGATGCCCATGAGGGAAGGTTCCACGCCCGCCACTGCGTACGCGACCAGCCGGCCCAGCGGTTTCAATCCCCCCTCCCTGGCGACCGCGGCATCAGCCACCACCATCGCCGCCGCACCGTCCGCGAGCCCCGAGGCGTTCCCCGCCGTCACCACGCCACCCTTCCGGAATGACGGCGGGAGCTTGGCGAGCCCCTCGATGGTCGAATCGGGCCGCATGTGCTCGTCGCGCGCCCACGCCACTGGCTGCTTCGTCCTGGGATCGGTCAGCGTCACCGGCGCGAGCTCGTCGGTGAACGCGCCGGCCGCCCAGGCGTCCCGCGCGCGCTGCTGGCTCTGCAGCGCGTAGGCATCCACCATCGCGCGGTCGATGCCGTACTTCTCTGCCAGGTTCTCCGCCGTCACCGCCATCGGCGTGTCGCACCAGCTGTCGCGCAGCGCTTCCCAGAGCGAGTCCTCCAGCTGCGTCGCCTGCCCGAACTTGAGCCCCCAGCGCGCTCCCCGCACCACGTGCGGCGCCTGGCTCATCGACTCGGTGCCACCCGCCAGTACCACGCGCGATTCGCCCAGCCGGATCTGGTGCGCGGCCTGCACCACCGCCTCGAACCCCGACCCGCACAGCCGGTTCACCGTGAGCGCCGGGGTCTCGACGCGGCATCCGCTGCGGAGCCCGACATGCCGCGCGAGGTAGATCGCGTCCGCCGAGGTCTGTTGCGCGTTGCCCATCACGACGTGATCGATCAACTCGGCGCCGAGTCCACTCCTCTCGATGGCGGCCGTGCCGGCCACGACGCCGAGATCGGTGGCGGAGAGCGCCTTGAGCGAGCCGCCGAAGGCGCCAAAGCCGGTGCGGGCGCCACTGAGGAACACGATATCTGGAGTGGTCATCATGACTCTCGTTCTGTGTCAGGCATCGAAGCTGAGCCCGGTGCCGCAGCTCACGCAGTGCCGCCAGCCGTACTCCACTTCCGCCTTGCAGCGGGGACACTGGCCCAGCAGCTGTGACTGCCCGCAATGCGGGCAGAAGTGGACCGCGCGCCCGCTCGGCAGCGCCCCGCCGCAATAGCTGCAGCGCGCCGCGGCTGCTACCGGCCTCGGGGACGCTTCTGCGGCCGGCGTCACGTCCACCGCCTCCGCCGCTCCCGCCGCCGTGCGCACCGCGTCGAAGGGCAGCGGCTCGATCACCTCGGACTCGGCGTCCATCTGCTCCACAGCCTCGACCAGTTCCGGGGGCGCCGTCGGCGCCGGGCGCGGTGGCGGGGCGTAGGCATCGTCCTCCGTCTGTCCGGACAGCACCCGCGCGAGCGGTATCGGCTGCAGCACGAATACGGCGTCGCGGAACTCGCGCAGCACGGAGAGGTCGGGATTGGGACTCTTCACCTCGCTCGCGAAGCGGCGCCGCACCGGCTCCGGTTCGGTGTTCGCGAAGCCACCCTCGCCGCTCGCGAACCGGAGCAGCAGCAGTTCGTAGTCCTCGCTCGATTCCACCCCGAGCGCGCGGCGGCTGGTGCGGTAGGGTACGAACCGGGACACCAGCTCACCCACGGTTACCGGCTGCTGCAGCCGCGCCGGGTCGAGGGCGAGCAGAGTTCGAGTGAGCTGGCGAAATAGGCGTTCGATGTCCTGCACGCAGTCCTCCCCGGGGCCGTCCAGCTTCCGACATGTGTCGTGAACCTACACACCTCGGCCCGTCCGGTCGACGCTTAACGCTACCCCCCCGGGTCGCGTCCTTGGCTCCAGTGGGATGGGCCGCTCCAACACACGCATTTCCGGGGAGGTACACGATGTCTGGTGATCGTCGTCACGTGCGCGCGCGGCTGGCCTGGGCCGCTCTGGTCGGCGCCGCATTCCTTGGCGCCTGTTCCGACAGTGCGTCGCCGACCGGCACCTCCGCGGGCGTGCAACAGGATGCGCTCGATCTGGGCGAGGCCAGCGCTGATGAAACCGAGCTGGCGCTGGACGCGCTGGGCGGCGTGAACGCCGCGCTGTCCCTGGTAAGCCGCACCACGGATATTCCTGCGGTCCTGATGCCGCTCTGCGCCACCGTCTCATCAACCGCCGACACCGACGGCGATGGAATCCGCGACAACGCGACGTTCACGTACGCCCTGCCGGCCTGCAGTTTCACCGGGTGGCGCGGTGGTACGGTCGAGCTTACCGGCGTCATCGGCATCAGTGATCCCGATCCGGCGCCGAGCTTCGCCTACCTGCTCACGTACGACAATTTCAGGTGGCAGTACACGGCGCCCAACACCGTCGATTCCTGGTCGGCAACGCGGAATGGATCGCGCACCCTGACCGCCACGGCGTCGCAGTTGAGCCTGAGCAACCAGGTATCGATCGTCCGCACCTTTGCCCATCGGGGTGACGCCACCGCTGCGCACAATACCCTGCTCGTCTTCACCCCCGATGCCGGCTCGGCGCTGGTGCGCGGCCAGCCCCTCCCAAGCGGCATCGCCGTGAAGAGCGGCCAGGTCACGTTCAGCCGCAACGGCAGTGTCCGCTCGTTCACCGTGAATACCGTGACGCCCCTCCGCTTCGACGCGTCATGCACCACGGCGCCGCGCATCTCCGCCGGGGAAATCCACTACGCATTGTCTGACGGGTCCTACGTGAAGGTGCTGTGGGGCGGATGCGGCCAGCGGGCGGTGCGGACCTGGGTGCCAATCTCGTAAGGGTCTGACTGCGCGGATAGAGCGAAAAGGGCTGGCAGCGGGTGGGTAACTGAGTATGGGGTGCCCCTCCTCAAGGGTCCTCGGGGGCGGGTTGGTACTGATATCAGGCCCAGGCCCACCCGCCAGCCAGACCCTTTCGGAGGGGCACCCCACTCTCAGTGGCCAAACGCGGCAACCCTATGCCTCCTCCCGCAGCAGGAACTTCTCTCCGGCCGCGAGCCGCCTCTCCAGCATCGTGAAGGAGACATCGGCATCGTAGTCGACGTAGAG
>JAGGAG010000092.1 GCA_017889745.1 Gemmatimonadota bacterium
TCTGGAACGAGTTCATGTAGCCGCTCGCCCACGTCTGCGCGGCGCCCGCAGCCCCTGCCTCCATGTCGGCTGCATACTTGCGGCCGATCTGGGTATCACGGCACTCGGCGAGAACGGCCCCGGAGACACCGTCCCGGAACTGCATCTCCATTCCGGTCTCACCCATGTACGGCGTGGAGCCGGCAGGCCGGCCGGTGGCCACCCCAGAGCCGGCCTCGGCGACGAACGCATAGGGGATCACCGTTCCGGTGACGCTTCTCGCCACGTCGGTGGGAACGAGGTTGGTCAGGGCGATACGGATCGTCAGCACGCCGGGCCCGGCCTTGTCCACCACCGGCATCTGCGGCTTGAGCGCCTTGACCATCGAGGCGTGGAAGTAGTCGGTCAGCGTCTTCAGGTCGGTCGGATCGATACCCTGCTGCTGGTCTGGCTTGAGCGTCACGACCATCCGCTCGATCAGCACCTTGTCGTACTTCTTGGCGTCGAGGTCCGCCTTGCGCCAGCACTGGATGCCCTCCGCCCAGGACACGGGCGCCAGGCGCCCATAGTCGGATAGGAAGCCGCTCTTCGTCAGCCGGGTGGGGTCGCTGGCCGTCACGCCCGTGCCACTGCCAAGAATGTCTGAGCCCGTGGACGCGCATCCGGCCGCGAGCACCAACGCGGCCAGGGTGGTGCCACGAGTCCATCGCCGGGTCCCGGCACTCCGTTCGATCATGATGAGTTCTCCATGGTGAGGGATGTCGCGAGCGCCATCACAGCCCGGCAGCTATCGCGAAGAGGCAGCGCGCCGTGCTCGCGGCCGCGAGTGTCCCACGCCGGCAACAGCCCGACCAGCGGCACGGGCCTCGATCACGGTGACCGGCTCTCCCGCACCCCGGCCGTGGATTCGATCAGCCGCACGACGATGGCGAAGACCATCGCGCTCGACCAGCCCAGCATGAGCACGCCCGTCAGCCCCTCCATCACCGCGACGAGCCGCCACTCGGTGGGCGGAACCACGTCGCCGTAGCCGATGGTCGCGTAGGTGACGGTCGAGAAGTAGAGCGCCGTGCTGAAGTCCCACCCGATCCGCCACCAGTAGAGAAGGGCCCAGAGACTCACCTGCATCAGATGGAGCGAGAGCAGCGCGGCAAAGAGCCCGACGAGCAGCAGGAACGCGTGGCCGAGAGGCGGGCGGGCCCCCGGGGCGATCCGGCCCCGCAGGAAGACGATTGCGGCGAGGCCGCCCACGAGGTGGATGGCCACGGCGCCCGTCATCAGCGCGAAACCCAGGAGCAGGTGATCCATGGCGAAACGACTGGCTAGCCTGACAACGCGATCATCGCGAGCACGTAGACCGCGCCCAGCGCGAGCTGTACCGCCGTGATCGGCACCCCGTAGCGCATGAAGCGCCCGAACGTCACGCGCTCCCCGTGCGAGGCGCAGATACCGACGCTGACGATGTTGGCCGAGGCACCGATGAGGGTGGCGTTGCCGCCCAGGGTGGCGCCGAACATCATGGCGATGAACACCGGAACCGTGGCCGCGGGCCAATCCGTGAAGCCACCGGCCAGCGCCAGCTCGGGTACCGCTTCGGCGGCGACCAGGTAACCCTTCGTCATGATCAGGGAGGCGGCGACCACGGGAATGTTGGCGAGCAGGCTGGACAGCAGCCCGATTCCAGCCAGCAGGAGCAGCGCCACCTGGGTGAACTGCGCGCCGAACCAGGCGTAGAGCTGCAGCGACAGCCCCTGCAGCAGACCGGTCTTGGTGAAGGCCTGCACCAGGCAGAAGATCGCACCGAGGAACACCAGGGTCTTCCAGTCGACGTCGCGCAGGACGTTGTCGACCGGCTCGACCTGCGCGCCGTAGATCACGAGCAGCGCCAGCGTGGCGCCGATGATGGCGACCGCCGGCGGCACGATACGGGTCGGCAGCAGCTCGCCGAACAGGAACAGCAGCACCATGACGGCGAGCGCGCCGAGCGACAGGACGACAAAGCCCTTGCGCTCGATGCGCGGCGGTGGTGCCGCCGGCGGAAGCGCAATCTGCATCCGCCAGACCTCGGGCATCAGGTACGGCAGCAGCGGCACGATGACGAGGACGGCCAAAAGGCCGCCCAGGCTCACCTGCTGCAGGTACTGCCCGAACGACATCCCCACGGCGGTGCCGACGAGGAAGGTCGCGGGGTCACCGACCAGCGTGAGCATGCCGGCGGAATTGCTGACAATGGCCGCGAGGATCATCGGACCGACGAAGTCCACCTTCAGGGCCCGGGCGACCCGGATGATGACCGGCGCGACCAGGATCACGGTGGTGGCGTTCGGCAGGAAGGCGCAAACCGGCGCCACGAGCGCGACCAGCAGGAGCAGAAACCGCCTGCCGCTGCCGGCGGTGGCGTGGAGAAAGCGGTCCCCCACCAGTTCGAACACCCCCGTCTTGCCAAGGACGTGCGCCACCACCATGCCACCGAACAGCAGGGCCAGCGGCCCCCCGGCGGTCTTCGCCGCCTCCACCAGGTCGTCCGGACCCAGCAGGCCGAGCCCGAGCAGGAGCGAGACCCCGAGCAGGGCAGCGACGACCATGTCGATGGCGTCGAGCGCGATCAGCAGGATCACGCCGCCGAAGATTGCCACGGTGAGGTAGATCTGCAGCTCGGTCATGGGCGACTCGGGGCGTCAGTCGATCGGTGGGGCGTACATCAGTCCGCCCTGGGTCCAGAGGCGGTTGAGACCGCGCTCGATGCCGAGCGGGCTGCCGCTCCCGACGTTGCGCTCGTACATCTCGCCGTAGTTGCCGACCGCCTTGACGGCGCGCACGGCCCAGCCAGGCGGGATGTCGAGCGCCCTGGCAAGAAGGCCGCGCTCGTCGCTCGTCAGTCGCGACACCGGCGTGTGCCCCCGGGCGACGAACGCCTCGATGTTCTCTCGGCCTGCGCCGTTCTCCTCCGCCAGGATCAGCGCATACAGCACCCAGCGGACGACGGTCGCCAATTCCTGGTCGCCCTCCCACACGACGGGCCCGAGGGGCTCTTTCGATATGCGCTCCGCGAGGATCTCGACGGACTGGGGGCCGTTGGGAGCACGCACGCGAGCCGCGGCGAGCTGGGCGGCGTCCGACGTGTACGCGCGGCAGCGACCGGCGTAGAAGGCGTCGGCGACGTCGCGCGCCGAATCGATGACCAGCGGCGTCACCGACAGGCCGCGAGCCGCGAAATAGCTCGTCAGGTTGCGCTGGTGTGTCGTGCCCTTCTCGACGCACACCGTCGAGCCCTGCAGGTCCGGCGGCGCCGCGATGCCGGCGCCCGCGGGCACCAGGAACGCCTGCCCGTCGTAGAAAAGCACCGCCGGAAACTGCAGCTTGAGGACGGCCTCCCGGGCGAGCGTCCAGCTGGTGTTGCGGACCAGCAGATCGATCCGGCGCGTCTGCAGCGCGGGAAAACGCGTCGACGACTTCAGCGGGACGAACTCGACGCGCTCCGCATCCCCCAGCACCGCCGCAGCGACGGCCCGGCAGAAATCGGCATCGAGCCCACGCCAGCGCCCCGCGGGATCCTTTTCGGAGAAGCCGGGGATCCCTTCACTCACACCGCAGCGCAGGACCCCGCGGGATTTCACGCCGTCGAGTACATCGCCGGCACGCACCGGCGGCACGACGCCGACCAGGAGGATGAGGATCGCTGCCAGGCGTAGGTGGCTGACCGCTCGCACCTTGAGGCTCCCGATTGTCCCACCGTGCCACACGCGGACTCAGTGGGAACGCATGGGCGTGATTACTTTGCGCCGCGGCCTCGCGACTTCGCAACCTCTGTCCGCGTGGGCCGCAGGCCCGCGAACAGGAGCCGCACCGGCTGGCTGCGGTGCAGGCACCAACCGGCGTTGCTACAGTGGGGCGTCTGCCATTCGGCCCAGCCCACTGAGGACCACAACGTGACCGACGCGACCGCCCCCTCCCCCGACCATGACTCGACCGTGCTCGCGCTCGCCCGCGAGCTCGCCGGCGCGGAGGCGCGCTGCGCCGCACTCGCCCAGACGCGGCGCCGGTCCCTTGCAACTCTGGCCCTCGGCGGCGCCCTCGGCTTCGGCGCCGGCGTCTATGTCGCCGCAGCGGCAGTGGCGCAGAGCCACGCGCCTGCCGGGCAGTCACCCCAGGCGTCGTCATCCACCCCGGCGCCAACCCGCGAGCAGCTCATGGCAATGCTGCCAGCCGGTGAGCGCGCCCGGCTCGAGGAGTTCGAGCAGAAGGTGGCGTGGGTCAGCCAGTACACCCGCTCGTCGCCGCAATTCGATGCCGGCGCGGCAATCGCGCTCTTCCTCGGCAACATGGCGAAGGCGATGGAGTCGGTACCGCTGATGCACGCCGAGATGCAGGTCATGAACGCCAAGGTGAACGCCCTGCCCTTCATAGCCAACGAGGTCGCCGGCATGAACGCGAAGATGGGCGTGATCACAGCCGACATGGACTCCACCATGGGCCGGGCCGGACGCATGATGCCCTGGGGTTGGTGAGCCCCTCAGTCGACCCACTCCACCGCCGGGTGTGCCTCGAGATAGCCATTCACGGCGGTGCCGATGGTCGGGAAGAAGGTTTCTGCGCCGAGCCGCGCAAACAGCCCGAACCGCTTCAGCTTGTCCTTGACCGGGTCCTTCATCTCGGCAAAGCACAGCTCGATGCCGGCCGCATGCAAGGTCTCGTCCAGCTCGGCCAGCATGTCGGCGGAGGTGACGTCGACGCTGGTGACCGGCTCCGCTGCAACGACCAACCAGCGCACTGGTGTGGGCGATGTCGCCACCGCGTCCAGCACCCGGTCACGGAACAACTCGGCGTTGGCGAAGAACAGAGGCGCATCCCAGCGAAACAGGACCAGGCCGGGTATCCGCCGGGCGTCTGGATAACGCATGATGTCGTGGTAGCCCTTGATACCCTCGGCGCGTCCGAGAACCGCGGAGTAGGGGCGCCAGCCATCCCACAGGAATTCGACGACGGCAATCACGATGGCCAGGCCGATGCCCGGGATCGCGCCGAGCACCGCCACGCCGAGGGTACAGACGATCGACAGCCAGAACTCCCAGCGCTGGATGCGATAGATGCGGCGCAGGTCGGCGACCTCGATGAGGCCGATGGCGGAGGCAATGACGACCGCGGCCAGCGCGCTGGTCGGCAGGTGCTGGAGCAGGTCGGGCGCCACCACGAGCAGCAGCGCGACCGCGACCGCGCCGACGACGCCGGCCAGCTGGGTCCTGGCGCCCGCCGCCTCTGCCACGGGGGTGCGCGACGAGCTGCTGCTGATCGGGAAGCCCTGGAAGAGTCCCGCGGCCAGGTTGGCGGCCCCCAGCCCCACCATCTCCTGGTTCGGGTCGACCTGGGTGCCGGTCCGCACCGCGTAGGTGCGCGAGAGCACGCTCGTGTCGGCGAACGACACCAGGGCAACGGCGCCGCCGCCGATCAGGACGGGAACGATGTCGTCGTAGTTGATCCACGGAATCGCGAACGCAGGCAGGCCCTGCGGCAGCGGACCGAGCACCGGCACGCCGGCGTGCGCCGCCAGGTCCAGCGTTCCGACGATGACGGTCGCTGCAACGACGGCGATCAGGATTCCGGGCACGCGCTTGCTGCCCTTTAGCAGCAGGATCACAGCCAGCGTGCCCGCGCCGACCGCCAGTGCCGTCCAGTTCGTCCTCCCGGCCAGCACCGCCTCTGCGAACGCCGAGAGGCTGCGTACCGGACCCTCGCCCGCCACCGAGAACCCGAAGAGCTTGGGCAGCTGGCTGACCAGCACGGTCAGCGCAATGCCGTTCATGTAGCCGTAGCGGATCGGCTTGGAGAGCAGCTCCGTGACGAAGCCCAGCCGCGCGAGACCTGCCACGATGCAAAGGGTCCCGGAGACCACGGCCATCATGCCGGCCAGCGCGACGGCGCGCAGGGGGTCGCCGCCGGACAGCGGCAGCACGACGGCGAGGATGACGGCGGCCAGCGAGGAGTCGGGCCCCAGCACGAGGATGCGGCTGGGGCCGAACAGCGCATAGGCCAGCAGCGGGACGATCGTCGCGTAGAGCCCGTAGATGCCCGGCACGCCGGAGGCGACCGCGTAGGCGATGCCGACCGGGACGAGCATCGTTGCCAGCACCAGGCCGGCGGCAACGTCGTGACGCAGCCAGGCCGCCTGGTACTCACGCAGGGTCAGCAGCCCCGGCAGCCAGCGCCCCCAACCGCTGGCAGCGCCAGCCCTCATGGGACGCGCGATCCGCCCTCGCTCAGGGGCGGGCGGATGTGGGGCCGGATGGGTCATGCCGGCGCGCGGAGTGGCCTGCCATGGTCCAAACGCTACCACACTGGCGCGTCAGAACCCGGCGCTGCTGCGCTGCCCCCGCGGCAGCTTTTCAGCACCGGTTCGCGACTCGCGCGAGGACCGATTTGATTCGCCGGGCTCGCATGGACGCCGACGCGGACCTGCCCGGACGGTTCTCAGTCCGGCTCGAACAGCCGGGCCTGCTCGGGGCCGTGGCGCGCGTCGTGGTGCCCCGAGTCCCGGACGGCTTCGCCGACGGCCGCCTCTCGCGCGCCCGCCTGCCGGCTCGTGCTCGTGTAACCGTCTCACCGAGATCAGCTACCTGCTCGGCTTCGGCGATGCCTCCAGCTTCTCCCGCGCATTCAAGCGCTGGACCGGCGAGGCGCCGAGCGGCTATCGGGCACAGCTTGCCTAGAAACGCCTCTTCGGTTCGCCCCAGGACCGAGAGTCGGAGCGGCGCGCAGCGCGCCCTTAGGACGCTCTGGCCATCCTCCGTCTCGGGGAAGAGGGTGCCACCTGGCTGACCTGCTGCCCCCTCGCCCCTGCCAGCGGGGGCGAGGGGGCGGTCGCGTCTCCCCGAGGGGAGCCCTCAAAGCCTGGCGGTCAGTCGGCGGGCTCTTCGACCGGATCCCAGCTGGGGTCGGGGTCGTACTCGGTCATGGCGATCGCCAGCTTCTCGGTATCGGCGCCAAGGTCCTTCTCGAACACCAGGTCGCGCTGATTCACCACGAAGGTCTTGATCCCCGAGTTGCCGTAGTCCGCCGGCCAGGCCACCACCGCAAAGCCGCCCGTGAGCTTGCCGTCCTTCAGGTAGCTCTTCGCCCCGCCCGGCGCGTGCTTGCCCTGCCCCTTCAGCAGCCGGAAGTAGTAGCCGTGGTAAGGCACCGGCTTGCTGCGGTCCACCCCGCCGTAACCCTCCTGCACCGCCACCGCCACCAGCTCGCCAAGCGGGCTGTCGTTAGCATCCGATTTCCAGTAGAGACCGTCGCGCTGCCCGGGGCTGCTGAGGATGCGCTGAGCGTACTGGCGCATACCCGACCCGGTGGGATCGGCATCCGCATACTCCTCCTGCGCGTCGACGATGCCCCGTACCACGGCGATGGCGTGCAGCTCGTTGCGGCCGATGCGGCGGTTGATGATCTCCTCCTTGCCCGCCGCCGTGTCGAACACCCAGCCCTTGTCCGACTTCACCAGCGGGATTGGGAACGGCCAGTCGTCGTCGCCGAAGCTCAGCAGCACCCGGTCCGGACTGGGGTGCTCCAGCCCGATGTGCTCCTCCGCGGCGTCGAGGAACTTCTCCCGAACAGCCTTGTCCGCGACGGCATCGCCCGACGACCGCAGGTCCTCGCTGCCCGGTCCGAAGATCGCGTCGAAGGCCGCCGCGTCCCCGGCGCGTACCGCGGCGACCAGCGCGTCCAGCGCCGCGCCGGGGCCGGCGAAGTGCGTCTGCGCATCGGCCGCACTGACGGCCAGCGGTCCGAGGCCGAGCCAGCACACCGCCAGCGTGCCGGCCAGGCGCACGAGACGGCGTTGAGTCGTTGCCAACATGGGGGGGTCCTCCTGTGTGCCGGGAATGCCGATGGTCACGAGATCGTTGCTGCGCTGCTCGCTCATCGCCCGCGCCCTCCGCCACCGCGGCCGCCACCACCACCGCCCCGCATGCCGCCACCACCGCCACCGCCGCGCGCGCCGGCGCTGCTACCATGCATGCCACCGCCACCGCCGCGGCTCGACGCACCGCGTGCGCTCGCCTGGCGCTCGAAGCTGCCACCGCCGCCGGACGACTGGAAGGCGCCCGGCTGCCGGCCCTCAGGCGCGCGGCTGACGTTGCGCTCGGGCGCCCTGGCCTGCACCTGCGGGCGGGCCTGTGCCTCCGGTCGTTGCGCCGGCCGGGCCTGCGCCTTGGGCCGATCGGCGCTCGCCACCTTCGGCCGATCCGCCGGTTTCGCCCCGGCACCGGGCCGGTCACCACCACCCACCTGCGGCCGATCCGAAGGCCGCGCACCGGCTCCCGGGCGCTCGCGATCACTCGCGCCCAGCTGTGGCCGGTCGCCCGGCTTCGTCGACCCGGCCGGGCGTCGATCACCCCCGCCAACCTGCGGGCGATCCGCCGGCCGCGTCGTCGGCCGGTCCTTGCCACGCGCCGTGTCGCGGTCGATCCCGCCCGGCTGCCGCGGCCGGTTCACCTCCGGGTGCCGCGCCGCGACCTTGTCACGGTCCTTGTATTTCACGCCGCCACGGTGCTCGGGGTTGTGCTGGAAGCTGTTCGCCTGCTGCCTCCACTCGTTCTTTTCGATGCTGGTACAGCGGCCGACGCATACGTCGCCGTTGATGTTGGTGTCGCCCCGCCAGTTGTTCCAGTTGTTGCTGCCGTAGCGCGCCCCCGGCCAGTCGTCGTCCCAGTATCCCGGCCCGTGGTTCCAGACGTGGTACCCGTCCCAGTCGTCATCGTCGTCCCACATGATCGCCGCGGTCAGCAGCCCGCCCACCAGCGCACCGGTACCGAACGCAACCGCGGAATCGGTCGTCGAGGTCGCGTACACCGGCTGCTGGTACACCGTCGGGTAGTACGGCTGCGCCGGCGCCGGCTGGCCATAGACCACGGACGGGTCGTAGGTCGGCACATAGACCGTCTGCGGGTCCGCCGGCTCGACCACGATCGCCTCCTTCTCGACGACGACCTTCTGCTGTGGCGTGTCCTTCAGCGCGCCGGTCTTCTGTGCCTCCCGACGCAGCCGCTGCACCGTGTCCATCACCTCCGTCTCCTGGGCCAGAAAGGCATCGCCCAGGTCCTGGGTCCAGTCCAGGTTTTCGTTCATCCGGTCGAGCACGGTCGGGAACATGACCATCGTCTTGACGCTCGGATCCCAGGGCTCCTCGCGCAGCGCCGTGTCCAGCGCCTCACCCTTGAGATCGGGGTTCTTCTTCACCCAGCGCGCCGCCTGCACGATCTCCAGCGGGTAGGTGGCCGACATGAACACCTGCGCCAGCAGGGCGTCCGGGTAGAGCGCGATCGGCGCCACCATCTGGTCGATCTGCTCCTGCGAAAATGCGGGCTGCTCCGCGGGCGCGGGCGCGGTCGCCGCCGATGCCGCCGTCGGAGCCGACCCGGTAGTCTGCGCGAGCGGGATTCCCTGCGCCGACAGCACGGCCAGCGCCACGCCGGTCAGCACCCAAAGTCGCTTACTCGCCATGAGCCTTCCTCCATCTCTCAGTGTCTCTGTCGCGGCGCGCCGATCGGCCGCCTCCCTTCACTCGTACCCCAGCATAGCTCGGTCATCACTCATAGTTTGGTCATCACTAGCTTTGCGCCGAGCCCGCCGGGGTCCAGCCCCGGTCGCAGCTTCTCCCGCGGAGAGCCGCTGGCGGTCCGCTGGCAGGCGAAGGGATAAAGCTCGCGCACGTAGTCGGTGTCGAGCTCGTGCGGGTGCGGTGCATCGAAGCTCTTCGGAATATACGCAGGCTCGCAATCGACCTCGTCGCGCTGCGTCGTGGCGCCGATCCGGTACAGGTCCCGGCCACGCTTATACACAGGGCGATGCCGACTGGCTATCGGGCGTCACCCATCTGCTTAAGTACGCTGCCGTCATCGGTCCACTTCCACCCTGCGAAGGGGCGAGTGCATCAGTCTTTCCTTATGCATGTCGGGGCCCGAGTCGATCTGGATAGAGCCCCGCTCGGGCGCGACACCGCCTCCGGCCCGGCCAGGACATGAGGTGACATACGCATTGCTTCGGCGGCGAAAGCGAAGCAGGCTGCAGCCCAGCCACCGCATGCCTCACCCGTCATGGCGCCCCCATCCCCGAGGAGACCTACAACGATGACGACTGCAACGCGTGACACCCCTCTCGACAGTGAAGAACTCCGCCTGATCGACGCGTGGTGGCGTGCATGCAACTACCTGTCCGTCGGCATGATCTACCTGCGGGGAAACCCCCTCCTCGAGGAACCGCTCGCCATCGGGCACGTCAAGCACCGCCTGCTCGGCCACTGGGGGGCGAGCCCCGCCCTGTCGTTCGTCTGGGCGCACCTCAACCGCGTCATCCGGCGGGAAGACCTCGACGTGATCTTCATGGCCGGCCCCGGTCACGGCGCGCCCGGCGTGCTCGGCCCGACCTACCTCGAGGGAACCTACTCCGAGGTCTACCCCGACAAGAGCGAAGACGCCGAGGGGATGCGCAAGTTCTTCAAGCAGTTCTCCTTTCCCGGGCAGATCGGCTCGCACGTCACGCCCGAGACCCCCGGCTCGATCCACGAGGGCGGCGAGCTCGGCTACAGCCTGTCCCACGCCTACGGCGCCTGCCTCGACAACCCCGATTTGATCGTCGCCTGCGTGGTGGGCGACGGCGAGGCCGAGACCGGTCCGTTGGCCACCGCCTGGCACTCGAACAAGTTCATCAACCCCATCCGCGACGGCGCGGTGCTGCCGATCCTGAACCTCAACGGCTACAAGATCGCCAAC
>JAGGAG010000192.1 GCA_017889745.1 Gemmatimonadota bacterium
TTGCAGCGGCACTGCGGGAGCGACGCCGTTTATGCGACCGACAGCGGCAACGGCACCTTCCTGGCAATCGAGCAGCTGCGCCTGAGCGGGGGGCCTGGCTGCTTCATCGCGCCCGTCGACTACTCGTGCATGGGTTACTCGGTGCCGGCCGCGATTGGCGCGGCGCTCGCCAACCCGGGGCGGGACGTGGTCGCGTTGCCGGGCGACGGCGCCTTCCTGATGACCGGGCTCGAGCTGCTCACCGCGGCGTCGCGGGGAGCGTCGCCGCTGGTCTGCGTGCTGCGCGACGGCACCTTGTCCCAGATCGCCCAGTTCCAGAAGATCCCGTACAACCGCCAGCCGTGCAGCGAGCTCCCGGACTTCAGCCTGGAGGGGATCGCGGCTGCCATCCAGGTGCCCTTCTACCGGATCATCCGGGACCACGAGCTCGACCCGGTGATCCGGGGCGCCCTCGAGATCACGCGCCTGGGCCGGCCGGTGCTGGTGGAGGTCGCGATCGACTACTCGGAGAAGACCTACTTCACGCGGGGTGTGGTGAAGACGAACCTACGCCGCTTGCCGGGGCGTGACCGGGTGCGGATGATCGGCCGCGCCCTCGCCCGCCGGCTGTAGTTGACGATCACAGGCCCTCCGCTTGGGACCTGCTCCGTCACCCTAGTCCCTAGCGGGGCGCGCCCCATCCCGTCGAGGCGTGTGAGGGTAGCTGGGCGGGTCTTACGTGGGTTGGGGTGCTGTAGGGGTGAGGGGCTGCATCCAGTTGGGCTCGGTTCTGGTTGGGGTCAAGCAGAGGGGCTCCGGGGTGGCGAAGGAGGCGTTACCCTCCTGTTGTGAGACCGTCGAAGCGGTCGTTGGCCTTGGGCCGAATGCACCCCGGAGCCGTCACCCATGGTAGCGAGGAATGTTGCCGAGTTGGTACGGGATCACGTGATCTTGGAGCTGGAGTCGATCGACCGGATGTACCTCAACGGGTACGTGCCCGGAGTCCAGACGCCGGGTGGGATGATCCGGTTCGTAAAGGGTCAGCTGGGCATGCCCATGCCGTCTACCGCGGCGGTGAGTGGGATGCGGGAGGCATTTGTCCGTGCGATCGACGCGTTCGCGGAGCGGGAAGGCGCGCCGGTGGTTGAGTTTACGAAGGGTCAGCGCAAGGACGACGTCGCCCAGGAGCATTTGGCCCGGTTCCACGACCGAGAGGGGGTGCTGTTTATTGGCAAGGCCCAGGAGAAGTCCAACGTGTTCCGGACCGCCAAGCGGCGCACGAGCACTGGGAAGGCTTACCCCTGGATCTACCGTGGCACAGCCATGCCCAACCACTACTACTTCTACCTGTTCGACGAGGACTTCGGCCCGATGTTCATCAAGTTCTGCTCCTACTTTCCCTATGCCGTTAGGTTGTGCATCAACGGCCACGAGTGGGTGCAGAGGCAGCTCGCCAAGGAGGGGATTCCTTTCAAGCGGTTGGACAACGGCATTGCCTGGTGTGACAACCCCGAGCGTCTCCAGCAGCTGTGTAACGAGCTCGACGAGACCAAGATCGAAGCTGTGTTCCGCAAGTGGCTAGCTCGCTTGCCGCACCCGTGGGCGCCGGAGCACCGCGCTGCCGGATACCGCTACCAGTTGTCGATGCTTCAGGTCGAGCTCGCGCTCACTCAGGTTCTGGACCGTCCACTCGCTGCACGACAGCTGGTCGAGGAGATCATCCGCGACCACCTCGACCTCGGACGGCCATCGAATGTCCAGCTCATCTTTGGCAGGCGAGTGACCAGGAAAACCCCTGGCTCGTTTCGAACCAGGGTGGTGACGGAGGACGTGCTGCCCTCCCTTAACGTCTACTACAAGCACGCGCGCATCAAGCAGTACCTCAAGCTCGGTCGCGCACTGAGAACAGAGATTGTCATCAACGACACTAACGACTTTGGGATCGGTCGTAGGCTGTGCAACCTGCCGGCCCTGCGGCAGCTCGGCTTCCAAGCCAACCGACGCCTGCTGAGCGTCGAAACCCTGAGCCACGACTGCTTCCTTGGAGATGAGGTGTTCGCTGCACTGTCGAAGCCGGTCGCATGCGACGGTCAGCGGGGTGCCGCCCTGCGCTACGGCGATCCCCGAGTCATGGCCCTGATGAGCGCGTTGTGTCTGTTCCTCAACCTCCCAGACGGCTTCCGCAACCATGAGCTGCGAGCGCACGTCGCTCACCTGCTGGGCTTAGACCCGGCCACATACAAGCCAGGGAGAATGACCTACGACCTCAGGCGCCTTCGACTCCACGGCCTCATCGCCCGAATACCCCGCAGCAACCGTTACCAGGTGACCCGTCTCGGTGTCCGCGTGGCTGCCTTCTACACCAAACTCTACGCCCGCCTCCTCCGACCCGCCCTCGCTGAGGACCCGCCCTTGCCAAGAAACTCGAAAATCAGCCACACGTCAAAGGGACTGCAAACGCTCGAGCGCGCCGTCGCCCTCATGCTTCAGGAAGCATGCCTCTGTCAAACTTGACTCATCTCTGAAGACGCAAGCCCCCCAAGGCGGCTAGCCCCCAGCCCCTGAATCCGAGCCCGAAGACGCCTTCCCCACCGATAATGGGGAGGTGATTCGACTGCCCGCAGACAACCCGCGTATCGCCCTGATCGTGCTCGGCATCGCCACCGGCATCGGCCAGGCGCTGCTGCTGCGCGAAGCCATGGCGGCGATGGGAGGCTCCGAGCTGGCGTGGGGCACCGTCATGTCGCTGTGGCTCCTCGGCATGGCGATCGGATCGCGGATCGGGGTGCGGGCGGGCGGAGGCGCGCTCGGGCGGGCGCTGGCGCCGGCCACCCTGCTCCTGACCGGCATCGGCGTCCTGCTGTTCCGGGCGGCGCCGGCGCTGACCGGGGTGGCCAGCGGAGAGACCGTCACCGCCTGGCAGGCGGCCTGGCTGTGGGCCGCAGCGGTGGTCCCGCCGGCGCTTGCCGGCGGCCTCGCCTTTCCGATCCTGGCTGGCCGGCTCGGCTCGGGGGGCGCCGGCCGCGGCTACGGCCTCGAGGCCGCCGGCGCTCTGCTCGGCGGCGTCGCGCTGAGCGTCGTTCTGGCGCCGCTGGGAACCGCCGTGGCGCTGTGCCTGACCGGCGCCGCGGTCGTCCTCATCGGGCCGTGGCCTCGCGCGCGGAGCGTGTCGATCGTCCTCGCTGCCGCCTTGGCGGTCGCCGCCACGGTCAGCGGCGACCTCCTCGCAACCGCGGGCTGGCGCTGGGCCGGCCATCCCGGCGAGCTCGCCCACTGGCGTGAGACCCGCCAGCAGCGCCTCGAGGTGTCGGCCGGCGCGCCGACCGCGCTCTACGCCGACGGCCGCCTGGCGGCCACCTTCCCCGACCCCTTCACCACCGTGCCGGCCGCACACCTGCTGATGCTGCTGCACCCCCGGCCCGAGCGGGTGCTGGCGGTCGGCTGCCTGGCCGACGGCACGATCTCGACCATGGCCCGCCACCCGGTTGCGGAGATCCTGGTCGTCGAGAACGACCCGCAGCTCCCACCGCTGCTGCGCGAGTGGTACGGTCCGCCGCTCGCCGAGGTGCTGGCCGACCCGCGGGTGCGGGTGCTCGCCACCGACCCCGTGCGGGCGCTCGACCGACCCGCGTCGTGGGACCTGATCGTGCTGCGCGACAGTGACCCGATCACGGTCCGCCACAACCGCACCCGCACCGTCGAGTTCTTCGAGCGCTGCCGCGCCCGGCTCGCCGCAGACGGGGCGCTGGTGGTATGGCTGGGAGTGCCGGACACCTACCTCGGCGGCTCGGCGGGCCGCCTGCTCGAGGTGATGACGAGCTCGCTGCGCGAGGTCTTCCCGAAGGTGTTGGCCGTGCCCGGGGAGAACATCCTGCTGGTGGCGGGCGGGCCTGCGATGGACGCGACCGTCGATCCGGCCGAGCTCGAGCGCCGCTGGCGGGAGCGTGGCATCGACGACGAGCTGTTCGCACCCGAGATGCTCGAGCTGCTCGTGGATCCCCGCCGCGCGGCCGACCTGGCGCGCGTCGTCGGCGCAGCGACGGCCCCGGTGAACACGATGGAGCACCCGCGCGCGGTGC
>JAGGAG010000093.1 GCA_017889745.1 Gemmatimonadota bacterium
GGCGTTCCCGGAGTGAGGCGGCGCGTGCTGTCGAGCTCGACGTGGCCACCGCGGGCGCGCTCTGCCCGGCCGCCCTGCTGGCTGCCGCACGGGTCCACCCGGCCGATCCGGCTCCGCTTGCGATTCGGTCACCAGCGCTGGTGGTGGTGTGCCCGGTGGTGGCGGGCCGGTTCGTCCTGGTCGAAGTCGTGGCCCGCCCGACCACCCGCGTTCACGTCGTTCAGCCTCCGTCCAGGGCTCCTCCGCTCGCCGCCTGACCCCGCCGCCCCACGGGCGGCGGTTCCATCCCACACACACGAGTACGCAGGGCGCCGATGGGCGGCGTCCCCTCTGGGGCCGCGGCTCGCGCGCGTCCCGCTCACATCGGCGCGCAGAGCGCTGGAGGAGTGGCATGCAATCGCAGGCATGGATCGTTGCGGAGCTGGTGGCGAAGCGGCTCCGCGTGGAAGTCGAAGCGGAGGCGCGCAGTGAAGCGGTGAGAAGTCTCGCGGCCGGCGCCGCGCGCCCGCTCGCCGAGTCCATCGCGGAAGCCGCCAGTCACCTGCGGATCACGTTTCTTTCCCGCGAGCTGTCCGCCGACGACATGGCTCGCCTCATCACCGAGGCGGCGTTCCCCGCGGTGCTCCTGCATGCGGGCCGCGACGAGGGGGACGTGCTGGTCGTGACCGGTCGGCGCGACACTGTGGCGCAGGCGACGCTGATCGCGTCGGATGGGACCAGCCGGCCCGTCGAACTGGAACTCACGGGCCTGAGGGACCGTGCGCGAGCCGGGGCGATCCGTGCGCTGCTGCCGGTCGAGGTCGGTCCCTACGTCGGGGTGCAGGCGACCGACCGCGAGCTGAGCCCGCTGCAGCGCACGCTGCGCCTGCTGCACCGCGAGCGCGGTGACATCGGCCTCGTCTACCTCTTTGCCGCGCTCGTCGGCCTCTTCAGCCTGACCCTGCCGCTCGCAGTCCAGATGATTGTGCAGCTGGTACAGGGCGGCCTCTTTCTCCAGCCCGTGGCGCTGCTCATCGCCTTCGTCGTGGCCGGGACCCTCGCGTCCGGCGCCATGGGCGTGGCGCAGATGCGGGTCGTGGAGACGCTGCAGCAGCGGGTCTTCGCGCGGGTGGCGCTCGAGCTCGGGTTCAAGGTGCCCCGCCTGCCGTTCGAGCGCTCGCTCAACAACGCGCTGCCCGAGACGATGAACCGGTTCTTCGAGGTCATTGTCATCCAGAAGAGCCTGCTCAAGCTGCTGACCGGGGCGACGACCGCGCTGCTGCAGGTGCTCTTCGGACTTGTTCTGCTGACGTTCTATCACCCGTACTTCACGATCTTCGGGGCGCTGCTCCTGCTCGGGCTCTACCTGATCCTGCGGCTCACCGGCCCGAGGGGCCTCGAGACGAGCATCATCGAATCGAAGTACAAGTACCGGGCGGTGCATTGGCTCCAGGAAATGGCGCGTGCCATCACGGCCTTCAAGTTCTCCGGCGCGAGTACCATGCCGGTGGATCGCATGGACGACCTGGTGACCGGCTATCTGCGCTATCGCCGCAAGCACTTCCGCGTGCTGCTGCAGCAGGCGTGGGCCATCATCGCGTTCAAGGCGCTGATCACGGCCGGACTTCTGGTCCTCGGCACGGCGCTGGTCGTGAGCCGGCAGATCACGCTGGGCCAGTTCGTCGCCTCGGAACTGGTCATCGTCACCGTGCTTGCCGGTCTGGAGAAGCTCGTGACCAGCATGAGCACCGTGTATGACCTGCTGACGGCGGTCGACAAGCTGGGCGCGGTGAGCGACCTCCCGATCGAGTCGCCAGGCGGGCTGGTGCCGGCGGCGGCGCCAGTGGGATTTGCGCTCGAACTGCGGCAGGTCTCTTACGCATATCCCGGGAGCACCACCCGGGTCCTGCGCGGCATCAACCTCGGTATCCGGCCGGGCGAACGCGTGGCGCTACTCGGACCGGATGGCTCCGGGCAGTCCACGCTGCTCCGGGTGCTCAGCGGGCTGCTCGACGACTACCAGGGAACCGTGACGTACGACGGCATCACGCTGCGCGACCTCGACCGCCGGGCCCTCCGGGGCCAGGTAGGGCAGATGCTGTCGCTCCACGACCTCTTCGACGGTACGATCGAGGAGAACGTGACCGTCGGGCGCCCTGACATCTCCACGACACAGGTGCTGCGCGCCCTCGCGGATGCCCGGCTGGACCGGCACGTCCAGGGACTGCCCCAGGGCCTGCGAACCACCGTGTCGGCCGGGGGTGGGAGCCTCTCCGTGTCGAACGCCAAGAAGCTGCTGCTGGCCCAGGCGCTCGTGGGTCCGCCGCGGCTGCTCGTGCTCGAGGACATCGTGCAGCACCTTGAGGGTGAGGACCGCATCCGGGTCATCGAGATGCTCTGCGATCGGGCGCGGCCCTGGACGCTGCTGGTCGTGACACCCGACCCGCTCTTCCTCTCGGCCTGTGACCGCGTGGTTGTCTTGGACGACGGTGAGGTCGTGCTGGAAGGGCCGTACGACCGCATCGCCGACCATCCGCGCCTGCGGGAGCTGGTGCCTGCGTTGAGCCGCGCCGCATGAGGAAGGTGCTGCTACCGGTGGACCGGTCCGACGTGGGCTTTGAGCCCGAGTCGCTGTATTCGGCGCGCCTGCTCAACACCTCGACATCCCATCGCGCCTTCGTGCGCTGGGTGCTGGGCATCCTGGGGGTGCTCGTCGTGGGGCTGTTCCTGCCGTGGCAGCAGAACGTGCGCGGTGATGGCGAGGTCACGGCGCTCCGCCCGCAGGACCGGCCGCAGGTGGTACCGGCGCTCATCGCCGGACGGATCGAGGCGTGGAACGTCAGCGAGGGGCAGTATGTCACCGCGGGCACGCCGCTGGTCCAGATCAGCGAAGTGAAGGAGAAGTTCCTGGATCCCGCGCTGGTCGAGCGCCTGGAACAGCAGGTAGACGGCAAGTCGGCCTCGCTCGATGGCAAGGCCGCAAAGGTCCGGGCGCTCGATACGCTCATCGCTGCGCTGGAGCGGAATCGGGTCCTTGGCGGCGGGAAGGCGCGCAACAAGGTCCAGCTGTACGAGGCCGCGCTCGCCGCGGCAGTGCTCGATTCCGCGGTGGAGCAGGCGCGCTTCGAGCGCCGCGCGCGGCTCTTCGCCGAGGGCCTGAACACCCGTACCGAGTTCGAGGCCAACCAGCTCAGGGTGCAACAGGCCAACGCGAAGCTGGTCGAGAAGCGCCAGGAGTACGAGAGCGCGCGGCTGGACGTGGAGTCGGTTGAGGTGGAGTACGCCGAGAAGATCGCCAAGGCGCGCGCAGACCGTGACGCCACCCGATCGGAGATCGGGGAGGCCCGGGCCGAAGTGGCCAAGCTGCAGAGCGAGCATGCCAGCATGCGCATTCGCAGCGGCATGTACCGCATCGACGCACCGCAGGACGGCTACATCGTGCAGGCACTGATGGCGGGTGTCGGCGAAACGGTTAGGGAAGGCGAGGCACTGCTCACGATCGCGCCGGCGCGTCCGGAGCAGGCGGTGGTCCTCTACGTCAAGGCGATGGACGTGCCGCTGCTCAAGCCGGGACGGAAGGTCCGCCTCATCTTCGACGGCTGGCCGGCCCTGCAGTTCAGCGGCTGGCCCAGCGTCTCGGTCGGCACCTTTGGCGGTGTCATCCGCGTGATCGATGCCGTCGAGACGAAGCAGGGCAAGTTCCGCGTCGTGGTGACGCCGGACAGCGCGGACCAGCCCTGGCCCGCGCAGGTCCGCATGGGGTCGGGGGTGCATGGCTGGACCATGCTCGACACGGTGCGCCTCTGGTTCGAGATCTGGCGGCAGGTCAATGGATTCCCGCCCTCGATCCGCCCGGAGGATGCGGCTCCGGGCCTGTACCCGCCGACCGACGGGGCGAAATGATGCTCGCGCTGCTGCTCTCGGCCTCACTGGCCCTGCAGGACACGGCGACCGCACGCCTCGCGGTGCCGGCGACCGTGGATTCGACCGGCGTGCTGACGTTCGATGCGTTCTCCACGGAGGTGCTGGCGGACCATCCGGTGGTTCGCCAGGCGCGGCTGCTCGACGAGCGGGCACGGGCGGAGATCCTGGCCGCGAAGGGAGGCGTGTACGACCCGACAGTATCGGCGGCCTGGTCGCGCAAGGTCTTCTCCGCGACGGAGTACTACGACTATGTCGATGCGGCACTCAAGGTGCCCACGCCGATCGGCATCGACCTCAAGCTTGGCTACGAGCAGTCCGCGGGCGCGTACATCAATCCCGACCGGCGCACACCGTCGTCCGGCCTCTTCGTCGCGGGCGTCACCATTCCCCTCGGCCGCGGCCTGGTGACCGACAGCCGGCGCAATGCGCTGGCGCAGGCGAAGGCCCTGGGGACGCTGGCATCCGCCGAGCGCCAGGCCGCGGTGAACAAGCTGCTCTACTCGGCGACCCGGGACTACGCCGCCTGGTTCGAGGCGTGGCGCCGGCGCGCGATCATTCGCGAGGGCGTCGCCCTGGCGCAGTTCAGGGCGGAGGCCGTCACGCGGCGTCTTGCCAACGGCGACGCGGCCGCCATCGATACCGTCGAGGCCGGCCTCGAGTACCAGCGACGGCTGGTGGCGCTGCTCGAAGCCGACAACGACTGGTACCTCGCGACCCAGGCGATCAATGCCTATCTCTGGGACGCGCAGGCCACGCCGGTCGACCTCGCCCCGGGCATCGTGCCATCGGTGCGCGGACTCGAGCCCGAGCCGCTCGACACGGCGGCCGTGGGCGGATGGCTCTCCCAGGCGATGCTCCGGCATCCGGACCTGGCCAAGGCGCTCGCAAAGCTCCAGCAGGAGCAGGCCAACCGCCGGTTCTACGGACAGGACCTCCTGCCCGAGATCGAGCTCGAGGCGGCGGCACTCAGGACGGGAGAGGGCGGGCTGGGCGCCGGGTGGCCCGACGTGAGCGAGAATTACAAGCTTGGCGCCGTCGGTACGACCCCGCTGCTCCTGATGAAGGGGCGGGGGCGCCTCGACGCGAGCAAGGCGAAGGCGGAATCGGCCGAGCTGGAAGCAGCGCTCGTGCGGCGGGACGTGCGGCTCGCGGTGCTGGTGTCGGTCAACGATGTGCTGACTCTCGAGCGGATCCTGGCGTTGCAGGTGGAGGCGGTGCGGCAGGCGCGCTTCCTCCGGGATGGCGAGCAGCGCCGGTTCGAGAACAGCGAGAGCACGCTCTTCCTGGTCAACCAGCGGGACCGGCTGCTGCTGGACGAAGAGGTGAAGCTTGTCGCGTATGAGGCGAAGTACGTGAAGGCCCGCGGGGCCCTGGCTCTGGCCCTGGGCGAGCCGTCCGGCTTGCGTGAACGCGAGTCGGGCCCTTGATTCGGGCCCATGCACGCCAGCGCAGCAGCCGTGGCCGTCATGGTCCTTGCGGCCTGTTCACGCCCACCCGCGCCGGCGGTGACGACCGGCACCAACGTCGCATCCGCCACCGCCTTCGTTGATTCGTTCCTCGCCTCGCTGTCGCAGCACGGGTATGCCGGTGACGCGGCGCGATTCGATGCGGTGGGGTTTGTGTGGGCGCGAAGCGGCGCACTCCTCAGGGCTGATTCGCTTACCGCGCTGCTGCAGGCGCAGCGCGCCGCCGGGAAGGCGATCGTGCTCGGCACCAACGACGTGCAACTCACGCCGCTTGGTCCGGATGTGGTCGTCTGGTCGGGCATCGTCTCCGGCGTCGTCCAGGATTCCACCGGTGCCCGGCAGCCGATCCGCGGCGCGCTCACCCTGGTGCTTCGCCGCCACGGGAGCGCGTGGGCCATCGCCGCCGGGCACGAATCGGTGCGGCCCTTCGATGACGTGCACGAGGCCGGCGCCGCGGCGCCGCCCTGACCATGCGGACATGCGTGACGGCAGCGGCCCTGGTGATGATCGGTTCGTCCTCGCTCCTGGCCCAGGCGATCTCGGTGCCTCCGCGTCCGTCGCGCCCGCCCTCCACCCGCCCGCCCTCCGCCTGCTGCGCCTACATCGACGGTCTTGTCGCCTACGACTATGCCACTGGTCCCATCGTCCAGGTGTCGGGCGTGCTCGCGCCCACCGCACCGCCGCCCCCGAGGGAAGAGTCGCCCGGCTCGCTTCCGGGAGGCGGCATGGCGTGGGTGGCGGGCTACTGGGTCTGGAACGGGTCGGAGTTCGTGTGGGACGCCGGGCGGTGGATGCCGATCCCCGCCGGTGCCACGACGTGGGTGCCCGGGCGCTGGGAGAGCAGAAGCGATGGTTACGCGTGGGTCGCGGGCCGCTGGACGTAGTCCAATCCCAACGAGAGGTGTGACATGCCGGACGCTCCAATTGCGCGTGCCCTGGCCGGGCACTGGTCTTCACTCGCGCTGCGCGGAGTCTGTGCCCTGGTGTTCGGGATCCTGTCATTCATCTGGCCGGGGCTGAGCCTCGCCACCCTGGTGCTCATCTGGGGCGTCTACGCGCTGATCGACGGCACGCTGGCACTGGTCGCGGGCTTCCGCACGAAGATCTGGTCCCTGGCGTTCATCGGCCTCATCGGAGTGCTCGCCGGCGTTGGCGCGTTCGTGTATCCGGGCATGACGGCGCTGGTGCTGCTCTACTTCATCGCGGTCTGGGCGATCATCACCGGCATGTTCGCCATATACATCGCGATCCACCTGCGCAAGGAACTCACGGGCGAGTGGATGCTGGCGCTGGCCGGGGTGCTCTCGGCGGTCTTCGGCGTCATGCTCATTGCGCGGCCGGGTGCGGGCGCGCTCGCGGTGGTCTTCCTCATCGCGGGCTACGCGGTGGCGTTCGGGGTGCTGCTCCTGTCGCTCGCCTTCAAGCTGAAGGGACTTCCCGACCGGATCGCGGCGGCCTGATCCTGTTCCCGCACCGGCCGCGATGCCCATGCTGATGGTCACCTCGATCGCGGCGCGGGTGCTCGAAGGATTGGAGCATCATGGCTATCCGGTGCTCTTCTGGAGCCTGCTGGTCAACAACATCGGGGTGCCGGTGCCGGCGGAGTCGGTGCTGCTCACCGCGGCCGGGCTCGCGAGGTCGGGGCATTTCCGTCTCCCCCTTGTCTACCTCACCGGCGTCGCGGCGGCGGTGGCCGGCGACAACGCCGGGTTCATGCTGGGGCGGCAACTGGGCCGGGAGGTGCTGGCGCGCCGCTTCAGTCTGCTGCTGACGCCCGGGCGGATTGCCTGGCTCGACCGGCTGCTCGACCGCTGGGGTGCCGGCGCCATCTTCATCGTGCGATTCGTCCCCGGCGTCTCCACAGTGTCGGCGGTGCTCGCGGGGTCATCCAACCTGCCGTGGCGTCGCTACCTGCTTGGCAATGTCGGCGGCGGGATCGCGTGGGTGGCGTGGGTCTGCACGCTCGGCTATTACGGCAGTGAGTGGGGTGAGCGCCTCAAGCCGGTGTGGTCGGGCATACACCGCACAACCTGGATCGCCGTGGCGGTTGCGGTGGTCGTCGCCATCGGGGGCAAGATGCTCATGCGCCGCCGTACGGCCGCCTCCCGACAGGAGTGAGGGCCGGGTCGCTATCTTCTCGGCCCATGTCGTCCCGTAGCAGCGCCCGCCTCCAACTCGTGCTCGCCGCGCTCCTCTTTTCGACGGGGGGTGCGGCCATCAAGTCGTCGAGCCTCACCGGCTGGCAGGTTGCGAGCTTCCGGTCGGGAGTGGCTGCCCTCACCCTGTTGCTGCTCGTGCCGGCCACGCGGCGGGGATGGGGGTGGCGGCCGGCGCTCGTGGGCGTGGCGTACGCCGCGACATTGATCCTGTTCGTCACCGCGAACAAGCTCACCACGTCGGCGAACACGATCTTCCTGCAGGCCACGTCACCGGTCTACCTGCTGCTGCTCGGGCCACTGTTCCTGAAGGAGCCGGTGCGGCGCCGGGACCTGTGGGTGGTCGCCGCGGTGCTGGCGGGTCTCCTGCTGTTCTTCGTAGGCACCGAGGCACCGGTGGCAACGGCGCCCGACCCGGCGAAGGGCAACGTGCTCGCGCTGATGAGCGGGGTCTGCTTCGCGGTAACGATCGCCGGGTTGCGCTGGCTTTCGCGTGGAACCTCCGACGTGGGCCTCGCAACGGTAGCGATCGGGAACCTCATCGCGTTCCTCTGGGGACTGCCGTTCGCCCTGCCGGTGGTATCGGCCACCCCGACCGACTGGGTGGTGATGCTGTATCTCGGCGCCATCCAGATCGGGCTCGCGTATGCCTGTCTCACGCGCGGCCTGCGTCGCGTGCCGGCGCTCGAGGCATCCCTGCTGCTCATGGTGGAGCCTGTGCTCAACCCGGTGTGGGCCTGGCTGGTGCACGGTGAGACGCCGAGCCACTGGGCGCTGCTGGGCGGCGCGCTGATCATCGGGGCCACGGCGGCGCAGGCGGTGGTGCAGGGAAGGGAGGAGACGACGTGATCATTCCGACCCTGATCGAAACGATCCGGCTGCGGAACGGCGTGGCACCCCTCTGGTACCTGCATCTTCGGCGCTTGAGCGAAAGCTGCCGCACCCTGGGTGTGCCGTTCCCGCTCAAGATGGACGTGCCGGCGGGAGGACCGGACCGGGTGGTCAAGCTCGAGGTCGGCCCCGGGGGGATGGTGGTGACCGAACGGCCGCTGGAACTCTCCATGAGTGTGCGACTGGCGACGGTACGCACAGTGCACCCGGGATATTCGCACAAGACGACGGCGCGCGAGGCGTTCGCCAGGGCGCGCGAGGAGGCGATCGCGAAGGGCGCGGACGATGCCCTGCTGCTGACTGCCACGGGAATGGTCGCGGAATGTGGGATCTGGAGCCTCTTCTGGTGGGAGGGCGCCAGGGTGGCGGGACCGCCGCTTGGCATCGGGGTGTTGCGGGGCGTGGCCCGCATGCGGATCGAGGAACTGCGGGGACGCGTCGTGGAGCAAACGGTGACGCGACAGCAGCTTGAAGGCCGGGCGCTCTTCGTGGCGAATGCGGTGCGGGGCGTGGTGCCGGTAGCGGAGCTGGATGGGCGAGCGGTGCCCGAATCTGCACTGTTGCCACCCCTCGCGGCGCAGTTCTGGCCTTGACCAAGCCAAAGCCGCGCTTAGTTTTGGCTGCTTGACAGGGGACCGGCAGCCCCCTGCATGGTGGCTGTAGCTCAATTGGTTAGAGCGCCGCACTGTGGCTGCGGAGGTTGCGGGTTCAATTCCCGTCAGTCACCCTCTGAGAGAAGCCCGGCGCGGGGTGCGCCGCCGGATTCAGAGGTCCGTAGCTCAATTGGTAGAGCACCGGTCTCCAAAACCGGGGGTTGCAGGTTCGATTCCTGCCGGGCCTGTGTGGGGCAGCGGAGCAACGTTGATCGATGTTCGGTGGAACGCACGGCGCTATCGTCTAGAGGCCCAGGACACAGCCCTCTCAAGGCTGGTACACGGGTTCGAATCCCGTTAGCGCTACTGGAAAAAAACTGAAGCAGGCGGGAACACCGGCCCCATCGTCTATCGGTTAGGACGCGACCCTTTCAAGGTTGAAAGACGGGTTCGATTCCCGTTGGGGCTATGCAGGGCGCGCGGCGCTAGCTCAATTGGCAGAGCAAGTGACTCTTAATCACTAGGTTGTAGGTTCGATTCCTACGCGCCGCATGATGTAACCAACGAGGATTCAGGCTCCCGGAAACGGGAGCCTTTTTCTTTTGGGGGAGGAGAGCCCGCGTGCACGAGCTCGTGCCCTTCCTTCACCACCCTTTCACACGCCCCGTGGTATCCTGTCCGGACCACACGGAGCGAACATGCATCGCCCGGGCGCCATGCTGGTCCTTGCCGCGCTGGTCGCGGTGGCGTCCCCCGCCACGGGGGCCGCACAGGACTCGCTTCCGCCGTGGGCCGGGGGCCTGACCAGTTCGCTCGGCCAGCCGGTCAGGAGCACCTGGTTCGGCGGCGCCACTGCCGGTGTCAGTTGGCAGGAGGCCTCCGACGTCCAACCCAGCGGCTTTCTCACCTTTGGCAATCGTCGCAGCATCGGCAACCCCGTCATGGGATTGCTGGGGTATTCGCTCGAGGCATTTGCCGGCCTCCGCGGGTCCGACCTTGACGGTGGCGGACGCGCGCTCGTCTCGCTGCTGACGCTGCGCCTCCAGGGGGGCGTCGAGTACGACATCCGGGAGAACCAGTTCTTCCCGATTCTCGCCGTGAACGCACCGCTGCGCCGGGGCGGTATCTTCGGCGGTGGCAGCATGGTGCGCGCCGAGTGGAGCATCGGCGACGCCGTCCGCCTCTCGGTCCTCGTTCCCGTGGCGCAGCCCGCGGCCGGCCGTACCCGTCCGCGTCGCGACAAGGTTGTGGTGGCGCCCAGGCAATCCACTGACGTTCCGGGCCCGACCGCGACGCCCGGCCTTGCCGAGGCGCTCGCCAACCTGCGCGTCTCGGCCATCCGGATACAGCAGCTCACCGTTCCATGCATCGACGCGCCCGGCGCCGATCCCGGGAAGGCGCTGGCGCCGACGATCGCGCAGATCAGGAAGGCGCCGTCGCTGCCCTTCGTCGCGCCGGATAGCGGCCTGGACGTGGACGCGGTGGTGCGCTTCTACCACGCGGAACTCGTCCGTGCGTTCTCCATCGCCGCGTCGGGCCGGGCGCTCGCGCCCGGTGCCACGACGCTCGAGGGTGCCGAGCTCGCCGCGCACGCCCGGACCGCCCTGCTGGATCACGAACTCTATCCCTACAATCGCCTGCTCGGTCAGCGGAAGGCCTCGGGGACGCTCGCCAGTCTTGCGGCAACTGACCACGAGTGACCTCGCGCCCGACCGGCAGGCCGCCGTGTTCTACGTGTTCCAGGAACTCCTGGCCGCGGTCGACTCCATCGAGCGCCGCGAGTCGCGCGAGTGGAATGACAACCGGGTCATCTGGCTCCCCCTCCAGCTCGGGCTGCTGCCGGAGGACCACGACACCCAGCAGGAACTTGACGCCATCGTCGAGCGCGCCGTGGGGCAGTCGTTCACCGATGGCAACCGGGTCTGGTACGTCATCAACGAACAGTTCCAGAACGAGGTGACCCGCACGATCCTCGATGCGCGGCAGTACCACGTCCTCTGGATCCATGATTTCAGCGGTCGCAACGACCTGGGCCAGCCGGACGCCGCCTCGCTCCGCTACGTGGTCGATGCGTATCTGCGCGCCCTCGTCGAGGCGGTGCGCCGCTACGACGTCCGTGGGCGCCTGCCCGTCTACCTGATCTTTCTCGACGAGCACTATTACGAGCAGAACGATGGACGGGTGTGGCTCGACATCCTCGAGCACCCGCTCGACGCGACGCCGCACTTCCCCAAGGGATTCGAGGAGTTCAACGCGAGGATTCGTGCGGCCCAGGACGAGCTGCGGCAGGCGGTGGCGCAATCACCCCTGCTGCAGTCGGAGACCCGCCAGTACGGCCAGGCCTGGCTGCGGAACGTGGTCAAG
>JAGGAG010000193.1 GCA_017889745.1 Gemmatimonadota bacterium
CGGGGCGTGTGGATCGTGGCGGCGATCATCGTCATTGGTCCGGTATCGCTCGCGGGGATCCTGCTCCAGAACGCGGCCGTGATCCTGCTGCCGGCGTGGTCGGGGATGACGGCGCGTCGCGGCACGGCGCAAGCGCTGGGGACGAACCTGGCCAACAGCGCGCTGACGATCCTGCTGCTGGCGCTGCTGCTGACGCTGCCCTGTGCACTGGCGTTCGGTCTGTGGGAGGCCGCACAGCGGGCGGTGTGGGCACCGGTCGCGTGTGCGGCGGTCATCGGGATGGTGCTGGGTGTGGAGTGCTGGGGGATGGTGAGGTGGCTGGGGACGCGGTTCGAGAAGATCGATGTGTCCACGTCTGAAGTATCCTTTACGGTAGTGTGAGCTTCCACTAACCTCGGGCCTACCAGATCCTCCAGGACGAGGTCGCGCGAGCCGTCACGATTCACCGCAAGACGCAGTTCTTCGGGACGCGCGAGGCGCTCGACGAGATCGCCCGCAGTCCGCACACGCTCCATTTCCTGAAGGACTGGACCACGCAGCTCCAGGTCCCATTCACCGATTCGCTAAGCCTGGTGCCAATCCCGGATCGCCCGGAACTGCGGTCGTTCAAGACGCTCGCATCGGCGCTCGGCCCGTTGCCGTCCAAGGTGAGGGCACGCAACGTGACCTACTGACGTTCGGCTCGCTGAACAAGGGCTCTCGCAGCGCCGTGCTCGACGGTGAAACGGTCTTCGTGCTCTCGGGCGACTGGAGCATGATCGGGTGGCCCGATTTCTTCGCCGATTGGGGCTTCGTAACCTGGGTCTCAGGCCCCGAGGAGCTCGAACCGTACTTGCCGCCGTACTCCGGGACCCAGCGATGGGTCGGCCGGCGCATGCGGCGCATCCTCTGAGCCGTGCTCAGGCCGGAGGCGCAGCCCCCTCCTCGCCCATATGACCCCGAAGGACCTCCTTCAAGGTCAGGTACACTGGAATCGACAGCACGGTGCCGGCGGCGCCGAGTACCCAGCCGAAGAACATGAGGACGAGGAAGCTCTCGAGTATGCCCAGGTTCAGGCCCGACTTCATGAACCGCGGTTTGATGATATTGTCGGTGAAGAAGTTGACCAGGAAGAACGCGCCGAGGACGATGGCCGCCGGGCCCCAGCCGCGCTCCAGCAGCGTCAGCAGCACGGGCGGAATGACGGTCAGGATCATGCCGAAGTTGGGCACGAAGTTGAGGAAGAAGCCCAGGACGCCCCAGGTCACCGCACCGTCGGTCCCGACGACGAGCATGACGATGGTGACCAGGACCGAGAAGATGAGCCCGGTGAGGCTGGTGATCTTGATGTACTGCTGGGTGTGGCCGGCGTACCTGTTCATTCGCGAAAAGGTGCCGGCCTCGGTGCCGGCATCGACCAGCATCAGCACCATGAGCAGCAGGATGAGTACGGTGTTGCCCAGGGCCGAGAGTACGGAGGAGGCGAATCCCCCGACCACGCCTGCGATCTTTGCGGGGTCCAGGATTTCGAGATGGGAGAAGTCGGGCAGCGTAATGCCGTGGGCCGGGAGCCAGGCCAGGACGCTTTCCTGCAGGGCCTGAAGGTTGGCCCGATAGAGCGGCGCATTGTTGCTCAACTGTCCCAGGGAGGCTGCGAGGAGTGAGCTGATGAGCAGTCCGCCGACCACGAGGAGCAGGATGGTCAGCCCGACCGAGGCGCCGGCTGAAAGGCCCTTGGCGCGGAGCCATGTGCGCACCGGCTGAATCGTCTGCGCCAGCAGGGCGGCGAGCAGCACCGTCGAGACCGGCCCGGCCGCCTCACGGACGCCGTAGGTCACGATCACGACGGCGGCGGTTATGAGCAGCGTGCGCTGGGGTGGCGAAAGGCTGACGGTGGACATGGCGCGCTCCTGGGAGGAATCGAAACATGGTCACGATACGACAGGACCACGACGTGAGATGATAAGCCAGGTCGGTCCTGGTGGTGCCAGGTGACCGTTAGTCACCCGCCCGCCCTACCCCGTTTTTCCCCCGGGCCGGGGACTGTCCGGCCCCCCCATCCACCGTAGGTTCGTACTTTGCACCAGCGACCGGACAAGCTCCCGGAAGGATCGATCGGACGGTGCATCGAGCGGCCTTCAACACATCAGGGAAGTAGGGTAGTCCCGAGTCCCACAACGGAAAGCGCGAGGCGAAAAATGGGCATCGTTCAGGATGGACTGGCTGGCGTTCTCTCGAAGAACTGGTGGAAGCTGCTGCTCCGAGCCGGGACGATGCGCTCCAGGCCCTGAAGGATGCGCTGCCGGGCCCCGTCGCCGAGGTGCTGAGTACTGAGGAGCTGGAGCGCCTGCGAGTCAGGGTCGCCGGGCTCCCGCCAGCGTCGGGTCATGCGACCCTCGAGCGCAGCGACTACCTCGCTGCCTTCCTCGTATTCGCCACCGACGGCGATCGTGCTGCTGTACTTCTTTGGAAGGGCCCTCGGCCGCGCGACCGGCATCCCGGGGCGGCGCACCGGCCTCTCGATGGTGGCCATCGGCGTCGTGCTGGTCGGGATTGCGATCACGCTGGGCGGGTGAAACGCGCCGCAGTCCTCAGTGCAGGGCGTAGATCATGCCGAGCCTGATCGTCTGAAAGCTGAACTTGAGGCTGCCCTTGAAGTCGATCCAGCCACCCGTATCACTCTCCGCGCTGATCTTGTCGCCGATGATCGACCATGCGCCCAGCGCAGCCCAGTGGTCGGTGAAGTAGTACTGGGCCTCGGCAATCCCCCGCCACGAGCTGACACCGATGTTGCTGATCCTGGCCCCGATCCCTCCCGCATCGACATTGAAGTACCAGTGATTACCGGCCCGAAACGCGGCGAATACCCCCAGGGACGCGGTCGGACCAATGACGCTCGTGCTGGCCCCAAACTGCACGATGGCGGTGTCCGCCCCGCCCGCCGTGGCGCCTGCCACCGCGTTGGCATCCAGGCTGAAGAAGAGGGCCCCCAGCCCGAGCACGAAACCAACCTTGACCTTCTCCTTGGCCAGGAAGGCGAACCGGTAGCTCATCTGGAGGGTTGGTGCGTCCATCTTGGTATTGACCCTGAGCCCCGCGGCGAAGGAAGTGTCGCCGATGTTGATCGTGTCGGTCAGCACCTTTTCCCCGCTGCGCCCGATGTCGACGAAGCCGAGGTCGATCTCGTGCCGCCGTCCGGGCCGCCAGAACGCATTGGCTGCCCATGTGATCCCACCACTTGACAGGCCAACGTCGGCCAGTTCGAAGTCGGTTCCCGCTGGACCGGACTCCGCGTCGACCTGGATAGTGCTGCTCAGGATGACGTCGGAACCCTGTACGCCGAACTGGAGCTTGTCGTACAGGTGGTTGACTGTCTGGGCATGCGCGCGGCCGGGCAGCACGATGACCAGGAACGGGACAATCGCCAGCATGGGCCGTCGGGCCGAGAGTCGGAGCGCGTGCATCGGGATTCCTTGGTGTGGGGTGCGCCGCCAGACGACCGCGTGCACGCCTAATTGTACGCCGTGGACTGGGGTGCCGCACCGAAAACTGGTGGGTGTTCCATGAAGACTACTTCATGGTCGCGGACACCCCTGAAACAGCCGGCTATTCGTCCACGGAATCGATCGAACGGAAGCGAAGGACCCGCAGGGCGAAGACCGGCAGCACGATGAGGCTGAGCAGCGTCGAGGTAAGGAGGCCGCCAAGGATGACGGTGGCCATCGGTCCCTCGATCTCCCGCCCGGGGTCCCCGCTGCCGAGCGCCAGGGGGAGCAGCCCGATCGCCGTCACCAGCGCCGTCATGAGGATCGGGCCCAGCCGCTCGAGCGCGCCCCGGAGCGCCGTGTCGAGTCCCCAAGGCGCGCCCTCGATCTTGACCAGGTGATCGTAGTGCGAGAGCAGCATCACGGCGTTCCGTGTCGCGATGCCGAAGAGCGTCACGAAGCCCACCAGTGACCCGAGCGACAGCACCCCGCCCGTCGCGAACACCGCCAGCACGCCGCCCACCAGTGCGAACG
>JAGGAG010000194.1 GCA_017889745.1 Gemmatimonadota bacterium
GCGCCATGCCTCGCCGCCCGACTGGTTCAGTCCATGCGCGACCTGGCTCCGGAAGGACACCCACCCGTGATCGGCATTCCAGAGCAGCACCGGCAGCATGACCAGGCTCGCCACCGCCACGGCGAGGTACGGGCCGGGCGTGGAGAGCGCGCGCCGCAGGGACGAGATGGCGCACAGGGCGAGCAGCACCGCGAGCGGCACGAGTACGGCGGTGTACTTCGAAGCCATGGCGAGGCCGGCAGCGAGCCCGGCGCCAACCCACCATTGCAGGGCGGGCGCGCGCGCAGTGGCCGTCAGCGCGCGGGCGACGCACATCAGTGTCAACGCGACAAACGCGAGAAGCGGAGCGTCTGGCGTCGCGAGGAGAAAGGCGCCTGACATGACGGGCAGGGCCGTAAGGACGATTGCGGCGGCAGCACCAGCGTCCGGCTCGGCCACCGGACGGGCCGCCTGCCAGGCTGCCCAGGCGGCCACCACGCCGCAGAGCACCGACGCGATCCGCACGCCGAACGACGTGTCGCCGAACAGCCCGGTACCGGCCCGGATGAACAGCGCCACCATCGGCGGATGCTCGGAATACCCGGTCGCCAGGCGACGCGACCATTCCCAATAGAAGGCCTCATCGGGATGGAGTGGCACCGCGGCCGCCACGGCCAGGCGCACCATGGCGGCGACCAGCACCACGATCACCCCGGCGCGGGGCAGCGTCACGCGCGTCCGCCAGGCGGAGTGATTCGGGCCAGCTCGTCGGCCAGTCGCTTGACCGCATTCAGGTCCACTGGGCGCTGCCCGAGCGCGATCCGGAGGGCCTCGATGCCATCCCGCGCGCCCAGCAAGCCGGCACCAACCGCCACCGCCGACACGAGAGGCGCGGGCAGCTGCTCGAGCCAGCCGAGCGCCGTGGTGGTGCGCGGCTCGGTATGGGCGGCCCAGAGCGCTGCACAAGTGGCCCCGATGGCCGGCGACCCGGAGCCTGCCAGGGCATCGATGCTCTCCCGCCGCAGCAGTGGCAGCCGGCGGACGGTCTCGAGGAGCAGGGTCGGCGCCTCGTTGTTGCGCAGGGCCTCGATCACGTCGGGCACGAAGTCGCGATGCCCCTGCAGCAGGCGCGCGGCAGCAACATTGACGGCCACCGCGCCCCAGGTCGATTCAGGGTCCGGGTGCGTGAGGGCCGCGAGGTGCCAGGTCAGGCCGGTGAGGGTGCGCGGGTTCTCGAAGGCGAGCAAGGCGACCGGCAGGAGGTGCATCGGCAGCGTGGGTCGCTCACCTGGCAACCGGGCCTGCCGCGGGGCGCCATGCTCGCGCAGGTACGCGAACCCGGCGCGAGCACCGGCATCGATCGCGGAGTCGTCGAGCGCCGAGGCGGCCCACCGGCGGGCCAGGATCGCGAGGTCGGGGTCGGGAACCAGCAGCTCTTCGCCGAGGATGCGGGCGAGCCCGAGGCGCGCCGGGGCGCCGGCCGGCCCCTGCCCCGGGCCGGCGGCCGCGACCTGGCCGAGCAGGAGGCCCGAGGCCCGTGAGGAAAGCGAGAGGGACAAGGATATTATCTTAGCTCTATCACCCAGCCGTGAGGAGCGCGCGTGGCCAAGGACAGCCTTTCAGTAACCGACAACCGCACCGGCAAGAGCTACGAGCTGCCGGTCAGTGAAGGCACCATCCGCGCGATGGATCTCCGGCAGATCAAGGTCGCCGACGATGATTTCGGCCTCATGACCTATGATCCCGCCTTCATGAACACCGCGAGCTGCCGGAGCGCCATCACCTTCATCGACGGCGACAAGGGGATCCTCCGCTACCGCGGATACCCCATCGAGCAACTGGCCGAGAAGTGTTCGTTCCTCGAAGTGGCGTACTTGCTGTTCGAGGGCGAACTGCCGACCAAGCCGCAGCTGGAAGCATGGGAGGAGAAGGTCCGCTACCACACCTACGTCCACACGAACCTCATCAAGTTCCTCGAAGGATACCGGTACGACGCCCACCCCATGGGCATGCTCCTCGGCGCCGTCGGCGCGCTCTCGACGTTCTACCCCGACGCGAAGCACATCGGCGACAAGGCGAACCGCTACCTGCAGCGCGTCCGGCTCATCTCCAAACTGCCCACGATCGCGGCCTTCGCGTTCCGGCACTCGCGGGGCCTGCCGTTCGTGTTCCCGCGGAACGACCTGGGCTATATCGGCAACTTCGTGAACATGACGTTCGAGATCGGCGGAAAGCTCGAGCCGAACGCGGTACTGCAGCGGGCGCTCGAAATCCTGTTCATCCTCCACGCCGACCACGAGCAGAACTGCTCCACCAGCGCGGTGCGGGCAGTCGGATCCTCGGACGTGGACCCCTTTTCCGCGGTGTCGGCGGGCATCGCGGCGCTCTACGGGCCGCTGCATGGTGGCGCCAACGAAGCCGTGCTGCGCATGCTCGACGAGATCGGCACGAAGGCGGACGTGCCGGGCTTCATCGACAAGGTGAAGTCGGGCCACGGCGAGCGGCTCATGGGCTTCGGCCACCGGGTCTACAAGTCGTACGATCCGCGGGCCAAGCTGATCAAGAAGGTCGCGTACGACGTCTTCGAACAGACCGGGCTCAACCCCAAGCTCGAGATCGCCCTGGAACTGGAGCGAATCGCGCTGGAAGACGACTACTTCATCAAGCGGAAGCTCTACCCGAACGTGGACTTCTACTCCGGCCTGATCTACAAGGCCATGGGGTACCCGACGGACTACTTCACGGTGCTGTTCGCGCTGGGCCGGCTGCCCGGCTGGGTGGCGCAATGGGAAGAGATGCTGCTCGACAAGGAGCAGAAGATCGCCCGGCCGCGCCAGATCTACGTGGGCGCGGAGGAACGGAACTTCGTGCCGCTGGTGGCGCGGGGCTGACGACACCGGAGGGCAGAGGCCGAAGGGGGGCGGAGCCGTGAGGCCCGCCCCCCTTCTCGTGGCCCGGCGCCGCGCGGGCCTAGCTGCCGTGGGCGGGCGCGACCCCCGGCACCGACATGTCACCCTCGAGGTAGGTATATCCCTCGAGCCCGGCGACGTAGTCCGCGATGAACGAGTTCGAGTCCTGGCGCGACAGGTCCCTTGCCGCGCTCACCTTGCGGCGGAAGGAGGCCAGCAGGTCGGACGCGTGAAACTGCACGTAGTTGAGCACCTCGGTGACCGTGTCGCCGTGCACCAGATCGGTGATCTCGTAGCCGCCGTTCTTGAGGCGGACATGGACCGCATTGGTGTCGCCGAACAGGTTGTGAAGGTCGCCCAGTATTTCCTGGTACGCCCCGGTGAGGAAGATGCCCAGGATGTAGGTCTGTGATTCCTCCCAGCGATGCAGTTCGAGGCTTGGCTTGCCCTTCCGTCCGCCGGCAAAGCGGTCGATGACCCCGTCGGAGTCGCAGGTCACGTCCTGGATGGTGCCGCGCCGGCTGGGCTTCTCGAGCAACCGGTGAATCGGCATGATCGGGAAGAGCTGATCGATGGCCCAGTTGTCGGGCAGCGACTGGAAGACCGAGAAGTTGCAGAAGTAGCGGTCGACCAGCGCGCCCTCGAGGTGGCTCGCGATCTCGGGGAACGCACCGGGATCCTCGGCGATGACCTCGGCGAGCCGCCCGAGAGTGGAGAGGTACAGCTGTTCGGCGTGGGCCCGGTCGCGCAGGGAGAAGATGCCGCTGCCGAAATACTCCTGGGACCGCTCCTTGGCGAACACCGCGTCGTGGAACACCTCGGCCACACGCTCCAGCGTGAGCGACTCGAGGCTCTCCTTCATGTCTACCAGCAGCTGGTGCGGATCGTCGCCCAGTTCGGGGGCGGACGTCTCGTTCAGCGTTTCCACGTCGATGACGTTGACCAGCAGGAGCGCATGGTGCGCGGTGATGGCGCGTCCCGACTCGGAGATGACATTGGGCATCGGCACCTCCTCGCTGCGGCAGGCGGCGCCCAGGGTGTAGATGACGTCATTGGCGTACTCGCGCATGGTGTAGTTCATGCTGGCCGTGCGGGTGGA
>JAGGAG010000094.1 GCA_017889745.1 Gemmatimonadota bacterium
CGGCACCCTGCAGGCGCTTGAGCAGCACCTCGCGCGTCAGCGGCGCACCGGTGCTGCCTTCGAGGATCACGTCGCTCGACGCAGGTGCCTGCGCCGAGGCCGGCGCGACGGCGCCACCCAGCATGGACGTGGTGAGCGCGAGCAGGATGGCGCGCGATCGCGTGACGCGCGCGCCGAGGCGCGGATGAGATCTGGGGTGCCGGGTCATGTCCGCTCGTCCTGGAAGGTGAATGGTCGCGACGTATCCTAATCGATCGACCCGTGCACTCGCGCGCGACACCCTGCCAGCGCGCCCCCGCAGGGTATCTTGAAGGATGACCGCCACCGCAACCGCGCTGCGGCCGATCACCGGCCTGGCCTTCGACAACAGCTACGCCCGCCTGGGCGAGCCGTTCGGGGTTCGCGTGGTGCCCACGCCGCTCCCCGATCCGGTGCTCGTCCATTTCAACGCCGATGCCGCGCAGCTCATCGACCTCGATCCGTCCGAAGCCGCGCGACCGGAGTTCCTCCGCTGCGCCTCCGGCGCGGCGGCGATTCCCGGCAGTGATCCCGTCGCGATGCTCTACGCCGGCCATCAGTTCGGCGTGTTCGTGCCCCAGCTGGGCGACGGGCGCGCGATCCTCCTGGGCGAGGTGGTCAACCGTCGCGGCGAACGCTGGGATCTCCACCTCAAGGGCAGCGGCCCGACGCCGTTTTCCCGCGGGTTCGACGGCCGCTCCGTGCTCCGCTCCGCCATCCGCGAGTACCTCTGCGGCGAGGCCCTGCACGCGCTTGGCATTCCCACCACCCGCGCCCTCTGCATCGTGGGCAGCCCGGAGCCGGTGCGGCGCGAAACCGTGGAAACCGCCGCCGCCATCATCCGCATGGCGCCGACGCACGTGCGCATCGGCAGCTTCGAGGTGTTCGCCTCCCGCGGCCAGAAGGACTACCTGCGCCGGCTCGCCGATTACACGATCGAACTGCACTTCCCGGCGCTCAGCGGCCTCGACGATCGCCATGCCCGCCTGCTGGAGACCGTCGCGCGCCGCACCGCGTCGCTCATGGCCCAGTGGCAGGCGGTCGGCTTCACCCACGGGGTGATGAACACCGACAACTTCTCCATCACGGGGCTGACGCTCGACTACGGTCCTTATGCCTTCATGGAGGCATTTGACAGCGGCTTCATCCCCAACCATTCCGACCCCGACGGGCGCTATGCGTACGACCAGCAACCCGCCATCGGTCAGTGGAACGTGAGCGCGCTGGCACAGGCGCTCCTGCCGCTCATGCCGCGCGAGCAGGCAGTGGCCGCCTTCGACGCCTACGTGCCCGCCTGGGAAGAGGCCTATGCCCGGGTCATGCGCGCCAAGCTCGGACTGGAGACGGCGCAGCCCGGCGATGATGCGCTGCTCGACGAGCTGCTCACGCTCATGCAGGCCGCGCGCGCCGACTGGAGCATTACCTGGCGCGCGCTCGGCGGCATGACGCTCGCCGGTGACACCGACAGCCGCGCTTTCGCGTCCCAGTTCGCCGATCGCGCCGGCTGCGATGCCTGGATGTCGCGCTACCGGGCGCGCCTTCGCGCCGAGAGCAGCGACGACGCCCGGCGCCGCGCCCGCATGGACGCCGTCAACCCGAAGTACGTCCTCCGCACCTGGATGGCCCACGAGGCCATCACCGCGGCGCAGGCCGGCGACCGCACCGCCATCGACCGCCTGCTGCGGACGCTGCGAAGCCCGTTCGAGGAGCAGCCCGGCAACGAGTCCTGGGCCACCGGTGCGCCGGCCGGGACGGGGACGATCGAGCTCAGCTGTTCGTCGTGACCGCCCGATCGGCCCGCTGGAATGCCCTCTGGCAGCGCCTCGGCGCCACGCCGTCCGATGACGCGCTGACCGCGCTCGAGCGCCAGTACTCGGCGCCTGGCCGTCACTACCACACCCTCGGACACCTCGACGCCGTGCTCGCCAGCTTCGACGAGCTGCGCCACCTCGCCCCCAATCCCGATCTGGCCGAACTCGCACTTTGGTTGCACGACGTCGTCTGGGAACCCATGGCCGCCGACAACGAAGAGCAGAGCATTGCCTGGGCACGGGACCACCTGCCCGCCCTTCGCGCCCTCGGTGCCCTGAACTCCCTGATCCTCGAAACCCGTCATCGGGCCGCGCCGTCCGTGGACCCCGATGCCGCCGTGGTACGCGATGCCGACCTCTCCATCCTGGCCGCCGACGAGGGCGGCTATGACGCCTATGAGCAGGCCATTCGCGCCGAGTACGCCATGCTTCCCACCGCGCAGTTCCGCGCCGGCCGCGCTCGCATCCTGGCCGACTTCGCCTCGCGCCGGCCGCTCTTCTTCACCCCGGTGATGCAATCCCGGGAGCCCCGGGCCCGGGCCAACCTGGCGCGCGCGATGGCCCGCCTGGAGGACTGATATCCTGCTGGCTCATGGCCTTGCGCCACGGATGTGTCTACTTTTCTCTCACTCCATGAGAGGGCCGCTCCAGTCCTTGCCGCCCATTCCGTCATCCCGGTGAACTAGTCGTGTACTACGTCCGGCTGCCTTCGGGTGACGAGAAGACGTACCGAACCGTCGAGGAGATGGTTTGGGACGTCGAGCTTGGCGTCATCTCCCGCGAGGCGCTGATCTTCCATCCAGCCACCAAGCAGTGGGTACAGGTAACACGGCACCCGCAGCTCGGAACGCGGTTCGTCGCCGAGGAAGGTGCGACCGAGGAGATCGGGCTCAACTTCGACCTCCTGAGCGACGACGAGATCAAGGCCACGGCACCCAAGGCGCCCGAAATAGCCAGGGCACCGGTCGCGCCCATTGCCGATCTCGTGATCAACACCGATGTCTCCGTCGACGCCGCCGAGCAGGCCGCCGCACCTGTCAAGCCCGCCGAGGGGCTCGCGATTTCCGGCGACTTCCTGACGCTGAAGGAGCCGATCCCGTCGCTCCTCACACCCGAGCCACCTGCCGTGCCCGCGGCACCTGCCGTACCCGCGGCGCCAACGCCGCCGGCGCCGCCCAGGCACCGCACGCCGCTGCCGTCGCCGACCGCGTATCTCCCCGAGCCGCCGCCCCTCGACGGCGAACTGGCGCCGCTCCCCGAAGAGGGCTCCGACTCGAGCGAGTACACGCCGCTCGAGTGGAAGCCCGAGCCGCGCTTCAAGGGCCTGGCGCTCATTGGCGGTGCGGTGGCGCTGATCCTCGTCGTGTTTGCCGGGGCGTGGTTCGGCTGGCACTGGTGGTCCAATCGCCAGGCCGCGGTGCAGCAGGAAGCCGAACCCGGCACCGGTGCGCCGGGTGACACTGCCGTCGCGGTACAGGCCGTCGATTCCATCTCCGACCACGACCTGGCCCAGGCGATCGCGCTCCTCGCTGTCGCCGAGACGGCGGGTACCGGGGCGCGCCCCACGCCGAGGCCGGGCCGCCTCATTCCCGGGGCACAGCCACAACCGGTCGAGGGGCTCCGCCCCATGGGGCCGATCGAGCTGCGCCGCAGCTACGCCGCCGCGTACGCCAACGCGCGCTCCGCCATGGATTCCGACCTCGCGCTGGCCGGCGTGACACGCCTGTTCTCCTCCGCGCGCCTCACCAGCCGCGACAGCCTGCGCGCCGGGCGCCGCCTCGTCACCGCCGCGCGCAACATCGTCCGCGTCTATCACTCCGATGAGGTGCAGATCGAGCGGGCCTATCGCGACACCGTGACGTTCCAGGTAACCCGCATGGGATGGAGCCGCGGCCAGCAGGCCGACTGGAAGGCCCGCGCCACGCTCAAGGAGAGCTATGAGGGCTCGGAGCTCACCGACTCGCTCCTCACCTACACCGACGATCTCTACACCCTGCTTCTCGGGCACTGGGGCGAGTACGAGCTGGACGGCAACAGCATCACGTTCGACGACCCCTCCGTCGCCGATGACTACCAGCTCCTCGCGAACTGGCTGCAGGTGCACATCACCCAGCTCGACGCGGAGTCCGACAACACATCGTCCTCGCCCACGTCGCGCCGCATCGCGCGCGCGCTCGGCGGCACCCGACCTCCTACCTTCCGGCGCAGCCGCGTCCCTGACTGAAGAACTGAGCATCTGAGCATATGACGGCAACGACAGAAAGCCTCGGCGTCCTCGAACTCGACGGGCGCCAGGGTTCCCTGCGCCGGGGAAGCATGGCCTGGGATCCGCAACGCGACGATGTCCGGGTGGACGAGCGTACCGTTCGCGAGTTCGGCTTGCGCTCCGGCGACGAGCTCTGGGGAGAGGTCCTCTCCGCCAATCGTGGCAAGCCGCCGCTGCTCCGCAAGCTCACCTCCGTCAACGGCCGCCCGCCGGAGGAAGCCCGGCGGCGCCCCGACTTCACCCGGCTCCCGGCGGTGCATCCGAGCCGCATGCTCCGTCTCGAGGGCGCCGAGGCCCCCGGCCGGAAGGGGGACATGACAGGCCGCCTCATCGATCTCATCGCCCCGCTCGGCTTCGGCCAGCGCGCGCTGGTGGTGGCACCGGCCAAGGCCGGCAAGACCACCGTGCTGCAGACCATCGCTGCCGGCATCGCGCATAACTATCCCGAAGCCCAACTCTTCATCCTGCTGGTGGATGAGCGGCCCGAGGAAGTGAGTGAAATGGAGATGGCGGGGGTAGGCGAGGTAGTGTCGTCGAGCTTCGATCATCCCGCCGAGCGGCACGTGGCCCTGGCCGAGCTGACCGTCGAGCGGGCCCGGCGGCGGGTCGAGGAGGGACGCGACGCGGTGATCATACTCGACTCGATCACCCGTCTCGCCCGCGCCTTCAATACCACCGAGCGCGGCACCGGCCGCACCCTGTCGGGCGGCCTCGACGCCCAGTCGCTCGAGACCCCCAAGCGCCTCCTGGGCAGCGCGCGCCAGGTCGATCCCAAGGCGGGCTCCGGGTCGCTCACGATCATTGCCACGGCGCTGATCGACACCGGCAGCAAGATGGATCAGGTGATCTTCGAGGAGTTCAAGGGCACCGGCAACAGCGAGCTGGTGCTGAGCCGCGAGATGGCCGAGCGGCGCATCTATCCCGCCATCGACCTGCGGGCGAGCGGCACCCGCCGCGAGGAGCTGCTCATGTCGCCCGATGCCCTGGAAGCAGTGCGGCAGGTGAGAGCGGGGTTTGCCTCGCTCGCACCTGCCGATGTCATGCAGCGCCTCGTCAACGAACTGAAGCGCTATCCCACTAACGCGGAGTTCATCGCGTCGTTTGCGAAGGCTGGAGCGCGGAGCTAGGCCCTCCGATCCCTCGTGAGGGCCTCGATGTTGTTCGTATCGCTGGCGGCCACGGCGTTCCTGGTTCGCCCGCTCGCCGCGCAACAGCTCGTCGTGCGGGTGGTCGCCGGGGATGGCGCCCCGGTCGCGAATGCAGCCGTCGAGCTCTGGGCCGGCACCCGGCGCGTGCTCACCCTCAGCACGCGGGACGACGGGCTCGCCATCGCCCAGCGCCGAAAGTTCCCGTCATTCACCTCGGTCGCCGCGCGGGCAATCGGCTATCAGCCTGCCTCGGTCCCGGTGGGCCGGAAGGACACGCTCGAGGTACGCCTCACGCGAGTCGTCCCGCGAATCCCGGACATCGTCGTCGAGGCGCTGCCCCGGTACGAATGTCACCCGGACGAGGGCGCAGCGCGCGGCATCTGGCAGGCTGCGACCATGCGATACACCCTCCTCCCTGTTGAACGCCGATACTGGGCGGTCGGGCGCGGCACGCAGGAAACGGCGATCCTCTCGAAGGTTTCGTCACCCGACAGTTGGGGCACGACGCGCTGGGGAGTGAGTGGCCAGGTGCGGGCGCAAACCACCCAGTTCATCCGCGACTCGGGCTACGCCATCCGCAGGAAGCCGGGACGGTCGGTGGGCCTCATCGCCACGAGCGGCGACGGCCCCTGGTGGTACCCGAAGCTCCACACCTGGAACGCCGACCACTTCGCCCGGCCTGAGTTCGGCCAGCTCAATGCGCTTTACACCGTCTCGTCGGGCCCGACCGGATGGACCATCGGGTTCTGCACGAAGCGCACCGGGCGCCCGGGCATTGCGGGCATGCTGCGCATCGACAGCACCTATGCCTTCACTAGGGCGGAATGGCAGTTCCAGACACCCAGGCCGAAGGAGGATGCGGGAGGGGAGATCGTCTTCCTGACGGGGACCACGTCAGCACTGCTGCCACTGGTGAGCTACTTCTGGAAGCTGGCGGATGGGTCGGAGGGCGAGGACCCGCTCTATTACCGCGAATCGTTCATGGCGGACGAATGGACCATCAACCTCGACGATCCCCAGCGCACCAGTCCCGCGGCGGGACGGGCGCGCTGAGGACGACCCGCCTCAGCCGTTGGCGCGCTCGAATTCCTTCATGAAGTCGACCAGCGCCCTCACGCCAGCCGCCGGCATCGCGTTGTAGATGCTGGCGCGGAGCCCGCCGGCCGATCGGTGGCCCTTGAGCCCCTCGAAACCCGCCCTGGTGGCTTCCGCCACGAACTTGTTGTCCAGCTCGTCGCTCGCCGTGAAGAAGCAGACGTTCATCAGCGACCGGCTGCCCGGCAGCGCCCGCGCCTTGAACAGCTTGCTCTGGTCCAGGTAGTCGTACAGCACCCTGGCCTTGGCGGCATTGTGCTCCGCCATCGCGGCGAGCCCACCCTCCGCCTTGATCCACTTGAACACTTCGCCCATGACGTAGATGCCGAAGGTGTTCGGCGTGTTGTAGAGCGAGTGCTCCTTGGCGAACGTGCGGTACTGCAACATCGTCGGCAGGTCCTTGCTGCCGGCCTCCACCAGGTCGTTGCGCATGATCACCAGCACCACGCCCGACGGGCCCAGGTTCTTCTGTGCCCCGGCGTAGATCATCCCGTACTTCTTCACGTCGATCGGCCGGCTGAACATGTCGCTCGACGTGTCGGCGATGAGCGGCACCCCCGCCGGCACCGGCGGCTCCGAAATCCACTGGGTGCCGTAGATCGTGTTGTTCGTGGTGAGGTGCACGTACACCGGGTTCGATGAGTACTTGATGTCGGAGACCGGCGGGATGCGGTCGAACTTGGTCGCCGCGGCGCTCACCGCCTCGTGCACCGTGCCGAACCGCTTGGCTTCGGCCACCGCCTTCTCCGACCACACTCCCGTCACCAGGTAGTCGGCGGTGCGGTCCTTCGGCAGCAGGTTCATCGGCACCATGCTGAACTGGAGCGAGGCCCCGCCCTGCAGGAACAGCACATGGTAGTCGTCGCCGATGCCGGCAAGGTCGCGGCACGCCTGCTCCGTCTCCTTGATCACCTTGTCGAACACCTTGCCCCGGTGGCTGTGCTCGCTGATGCCGAGCCCGCTGCCGGCCACGTTCCAGATGTCCTGCATCGCCTTCTTGAGCACCGGTTCGGGAAGCACCGCCGGGCCGGCGCCGAAGTTCCAGATGCGGTCGGTCACTTTTCGATCTCCGTCAGGTCGAGCGAGATGATGTGCGAGTTGCCGCTGCGGATCGCCTGCAGCTGCTCCGGCGCGGGCCGCCCATCCAGGTGGATCCGCGCGAGCGTCGCCGTGGCGCCGTGATAGATGATGTTCTCCACTTCTTCCACGTTGATCGCCCCCTCCGCGAGCACCTTGAACACGTGCGCCAGCACGCCGGGGCGGTTCTGGTGCCGCACCGTGAGCACGTGCGTCGCCGAGCTCCGCGCGAGACGGTTGACGCAGTTGGGCACGATCCCGGAATGCAGGAACTGCTGCACGATGTTGATGACCTCGTGCGCGATCGCCACCTGCGCCTGGTCCGTGGACGCGCCCACGTGATGCGTGCCATACACCCCCGGCAGCTGCACCACCGCCGGCGCGAACTGTGCCTTCGAGCCGCCCGGCTCCCCTTCGTACACGTCGAGCCCCGCCCGGATACCCCGTGTCTTCACCGCGTCGGCCAGGGCCGCCTCGTCCACCACCGATCCACGCGAGGTATTGATCAGGTAGGCACCCGGTTTCATGGCCCCGAGGAATTCGGCGCTCACCAGCTGCTTCGTCTCGCTCGTTGCCGCCACGTTGATCGTCACCGCGTCCGACCGGCGCGCCACCTCGATCGGCGTCTCCGCGTAGGCAATGCCCAGGCGCGTCGCCTCCGCCAGCGTCAGGTTCCGGCTCCACGCCACCACGCTCATCCCGAACGCCTGCGCCCGCGCCATGATCTCCCGCCCGATCTGCCCCAGGCCCACGATCCCCAGCGTCCGGCCGTGCAGCCCCCGGGCCTTCGAGTATTCACCCTTGTTCCACTTCCCGGCGCGCAGGTCCATCACCTGGTCCGGGATCCGCCGGTCGCAGGAGAGCAGCAGGCCCATCACCAGTTCCGCCACGGCGATCGAGTTCTTTCCCGGACAGTTCGCCACGAAGACGCCGAGGCTCGACGCCGCCGACACGTCGATCGTGTCGATCCCGGCGCCGGCCCGGATCACCAGGCTCAGGCTCGCCCCCGACTTGAGCGCCGCCGCCGACACCCGGGTGCCCCGGACGATGAGGACCTGCGGGTCCACCCGCTCCAGGGCCCCCGGCAGCGTGTCCGCGCCCAGGTCGGGCTGCGACTCGATCTCGCAGCCCAGCTCCTTCAGGCCGTCGATGCCGATCTTCTCGAACTTGTCAGCGATGAGGACGCGCATACGCTCCTGAGTGGTTCCCGTTCACCGTTTGCCGTTCACCGTTCACGCTGTTGACAACTCGTGAACGAAAAGCCCACTTCTGAGTTTTGGCTCGAACCACGTGCTCTTCGGCGGCATGATCTTCCCCGCGTCCGACACCGCCAGCAGCTGCTCCATTGTCGTCGGGTACATCGAGATCCCCAGTGCCATCTCGCCGCTCGTCACCCGCCGTTCCAGTTCCGCCGTGCCCCGGATCCCGCCCACGAAGTCGATCCGCTTGTCGGTGCGCGGATCGGTGATGCCCAGGATCGGCCCCAGCACGCGGTCCTGCAGCAGCGAGACGTCGAGTGACCCGATCGGATCGCGGCGGTCGATCGTCGAGGCGTCCATCGTGAGCACCCACCAGCGCCCCTCGAGGAAGAACGCGAACGACCCCGGGCGGGGCGGTCGCGGGTCCGTCACCGCCTCGAGCCGCCCCAGCGTCGCCAGCCGGGCGCGGAACGCCTCGGCCGTGAGCCCGCTCAGCGACTTCACCACCCGGTTGTAGGGCAGGATCGCCAGCTCCCCCGCCGGGAACAGCACCGCCAGGAACCAGTTGTACTCCTCGTTCCCGGTATGCTGCGGGTTCGCCGCGCGCCGTTCCTGCCCCGCGCGCCACGCACTCGCCGAACGGTGGTGCCCGTCGGCCACGTACGCCAGCGGCACGGCGGCGAAGTCGCGCAGCAGCGCCGACGGGTCGGCCACCTTCCACGCGATGTGCCGCACGCCGTCGGGCGCCACGAAATCATAGAGCGGGGGCGCCTTTACCGCGGCGGCCACGTCCGCCGTGATCGCCGCGCTCGTGCGGTAGGCCAGGAACACCGGTTCGGCGTTGGCATCCAGCGTCAGCACGTGGCGCGTGCGGTCGTCTTCCTTGTCCTTCCGTGTCTTCTCGTGCTTCCGGATGATGTCGTGCTCGTAGTCGTCCACGTGCACGCACGCCACGACGCCGGTCTGCCCCCGCCCGTCCATCTCCTGCCGGTAGACGTACACCGTGCGGTCGGCATCGCGCAGCAGCGTCCCGTCGCGCAGGAAGCCCTCCAGCGCCACGCGGCCCTGGGCATACACCCGGTCGTCGTAGGGATCGGTGGACGCGGGCAGGTCGATGTCGGGACGCCCGACGTGCAGGAAGCTCCGGGGATTCCCGGCAGCCAGCGACGCCGCTTCCTCGCGGTTCACCACGTCATACGGCACGCACGCCACCTGGGCGGCGAATTCCGGTGGCGGACGCAGGGCGCGGAAGGGGTTGAGTCGCATTGAGCGAGGGGATGCTAGGGGCACGAGGAGGGAGCGTCAAGCGGCTAGATTGAAAGCCAACCCGACCGGGAGAAACCCGTGCGCCTGCTGTACCTCGCCGCCGCCCTGACGGTTGTTGTCGCCTGCCGCAAGGGTGACACCCAGGCACAAGTCTCGGGACCTCCCGAAGCCCTTACTTACGCCGGAGAACTGGACGTGCACCTCGACCACATGACGAAGAAGCCCAGCGGCCTCTACGTGCTCGATGTGAAGGAAGGTACCGGCCCCGCGGTCACCGCCGGACAGGTGGCCCAGGTCCACTACACCGGATGGCTCGCCAATGGGAAACAGTTCGACTCCAGCGTCGGCGGCTCGCCCTTCGAGTTCCCGGTGGGCCAGGGCCAGGTCATCGCCGGATGGGACGAGGGCGTGATCGGCATGAAGACGGGCGGCAAGCGGCGCCTCGTCATCCCGCCCGACCTCGGCTATGGAGCCAACGGCGCCGGCGGCGTTATTCCACCCGGGGCGACACTCATCTTCGATGTCGAGCTGCTTGGTATCCGCTAGAGTGGACAGGTACGAAGCCACGGCGGCTGGAGGCTGAAGCGGTATCCGCTTCGGCGGTC
>JAGGAG010000195.1 GCA_017889745.1 Gemmatimonadota bacterium
GGTCTGGATGGAGTCGACCACCAGCACGCTCGCTCGCGCGGCCGTCGCTTCCTCGATGATCGATTCGACGCGGGTCTCGGCCAGGAGGCGCAGGGTGGGCGAGGCGAGCCCGAGGCGTCGGGCGCGCAGGGCCACCTGCCGCACCGACTCCTCGCCCGACGCGTACAGCACCGCCCGTTCCCGGCTCAGGGCGTCCGAGGCCTGCAGCAGCAGCGTCGACTTGCCGATGCCCGGGTCCCCGCCGAGCAAGGTGACCGACCCGGCCACCAGCCCCCCACCGAGCACACGGTCGAGTTCGCCGATGCCCGAGGCCGCGCGCGGCTCGGCGTCCTGTGCAACCTCTGCCACCGGCCGGCTCGACGGCGCCGCGACCGCCCCGCCCCGCCCCGCACCCTCCGTGACGGCCTGTGCGGCACGCTCGAGCGTGTTCCAGGACTGGCACGCGGGGCACTGTCCCTGCCACTGCGGGGTCCGGGCGCCGCAGGAACCGCACACGTAGCTGGGCTTGGCTCTGGCCATGGCTGGATCGCACCGTTCCGCGGCGGACCCGCCGCGGTGGGCGATGCTAGCACGCGAGTTGTGGCCGCCCCGGATGTGTGACGGCGGCGACAATCCGGCTACAGGTGCTGCTCGTATACTTCCGGGCGAGCATGCCCAGGTCGTCGCCCGACATCGTGACCCTGACGGACACCGGCGGTCGCCTGCGACCCGCGCCGGGTGGCCGCGGCTCGCCCGCGCGCCTTGGACGCTACGAGGTCGTTCACGAGATCGGCAAGGGCGCGATGGGGGTCGTCTACCGCGCCCGCGACCCGGTCATCAACCGTGAGGTGGCACTGAAGGCCATCCCGCTCGCCGTCGAGTTCGAGGGGCGGGAACTCGAGGAGGCGCGCGCGAAGTTCTTCCGCGAGGCGGAAACGGCCGGCCGCCTGAGCCACCCCAACATCGTCACGATCTACGACGCCGGCGAGCACCAGGGCACGGCCTACATCGCGATGGAGCTGCTGCGCGGACGGCACCTCGTCGACTTCGCCGGCCCGTCGCGGCTGCTGCCCCCGGCCATCGCCATCGAGATCGCGGCGCGCCTCGCCGACGCGCTCCACTACGCGCACCGGCAGGGCGTGGTCCACCGCGACGTGAAGCCGGCGAACGTCATGTTCGACCCCCCGAGCGGCGAGCTCAAGATCACCGATTTCGGCATCGCGCGGCTGACCGACACCGGCCGGACGCGCACCGGCATCGTGCTGGGCACGCCCTCCTTCATGTCCCCCGAGCAGCTGCAGGGCGGCACCGTCACCGGCCAGTCCGACCTGTTTTCGCTGGCGGTGACGCTGTTCCAGCTGCTCACCGGGCAGCTGCCGTTCCGCGCCGACTCGATGCCCTCGCTCATGCTGCGCATCGCACAGGAGCCACACCCGCCGATCGCCGCGATCCGCCCGGGCCTGCCGGCGGGCCTGCCGGGCTTCTTCGACCGGGCCCTGGCGAAGGACCCCGCCGCACGTCACGACAGTGGCGCGGCGTTCGCCGCGGCGCTGCGCCAGCTGAACGTGCCGGAGCGGGGCTGATCGTGCACCTCAAGGGCAAGCTCAGCTGCGTCTGCGTCAGCGACCCGGGCCGCGTACGCGAGCACAACGAGGACACGGTCGGGTCGGATGCCGACATCGGGCTCGTGGTGCTGGCCGACGGCATGGGCGGCTACAAGGCCGGCGAGGTCGCGAGCGGCATCGCGGTCCGCACCGTGATGGGCCTGCTCAAGGAGGCGGTCGAGCGGGAGGACCTGCGGTTCCGGGATCCCGAGAGCGGTCTCGGGCGGCCAGGCATCCTGCTTCGCGACGCCATCCACCGCGCCAACAAGATCATCTACCAGACGGCACGGTCGCAGGAGCACTGCGCCGGCATGGGGACCACGCTGGTCGCGGGCCTGTTCTTCGACGACCGGATCACGGTGGCGCACGTCGGCGACTCGCGGCTGTACCGTCTGCGCGGCAAGCAGCTCGCGCAGGTCACCCAGGATCACTCGCTGATGCACGAACTGGTCTCGCGTGGCTTCTACACGCAGCAGCAGGCGCAGCGCGCCTCCGCCAAGAGCTACGTGACCCGGGCGCTCGGCGTGGAGACCACGGTCGAGGTGGATGTGACGGAAGTCCCGGTCCAGAAGGACGACCTGTACCTGCTGTGCTCCGACGGCCTCTCCGACATGATCGAGCACGACGACATACAGTTAACCATGAACACCTTTGGTGCTAATCTGCCGACCCTCGCCCGGCAGCTCGTCCTGCTCGGCAACGACAATGGTGGCCGGGACAACATCTCGGTCGTGCTGGTCCGGGTGCTCGAGGGCTTCCCGGCCCGTCGCGGTGTGCTGGGGCGCATCCGCGCGATGTTCGGCTGATTCTGGAATCCGGGGAAACGCATGGCCAGGCTCGTTCTCAGCCTCGATGGGCAGGCGCTTGCCGAATACAACATGAGCCGGGAGCGCTACACGATCGGGCGCCTCCCGGACAACGACATCCGCATCGACAATCCCGCGGTAAGCGGGCACCACGCGCTGATCATCAACATCCTGAACGATTCGTTCCTGGAAGACCTGAACAGCACGAACGGCACCTACGTCAACGGCGAGATCGTCAAGAAGCACGCACTGCAGCACGGTGACGTGATCACGGTAGGACACCACGCGCTGCGCTTCGTCGACAGCGAGACGGACGACGCCGAGGACGAGTTCCAGAAGACGATGCTGATCCGGCCGCGGGAGGCCGCGGCGATCCTCGGGTCCAGCGTCGCATCCCAGCCCGCCGCGCCGGCGCCCTCCCCGGCCGTCGCCGTGCCGCCGCGGGCCAGGCTGCAGGTGCTGTCGGGCCAGTTCGCCGGCCGCGAGGTCGAGCTCGTGAAGACGCTCACCACGCTCGGGCGACCGGGCGTGCAGGTGGCGGCGATCACGCGCCGTGCGGACGGCTACTACATCGTGCACGTCGAGAGCGGTCGCGAGGGTGACTATCCGCTGGTGAACGGCACGCCGATCGGGGCCGTGGCCCGCCGACTGCAGGACAACGACGTCGTGCAGCTCGCCGGCGTGAAGATGGGGTTCTTCGCGTCCTAGCGCAGGTCGTGGTGCACCCGCTGGCTCACGCCGCAGATCAGCTCATAGGGGATCGTGCCCGCGTGGCGCGCGATCTCCTCCACCGGCACCCCGTCGCCCCACAGCACCACCGGGTCGCCGGTCGCGACGCCGGGGTGGTCCGTCACGTCCACCGTGATCATGTCCATGGAGACGCGTCCGATCAGCGGCGCCCGGCGTCCGTCGACCAGCACCGGCGCCCCTGAGCCGACGCTGCGCGGGTATCCGTCGCCGTAGCCGGCGGCGACCACGGCCATGCGCGTGTCGCGCTCCGCGCGCCAGGCGCCGCCGTAGCCCACCGTTTCGCCCGTGCGGACGTGCTTCACCGCGATGACCTCCGTCTGCAGTGTCATCGCGGGCCGCAGCCCGAGGTCGGCACCGGTGCCGTCCGGGAAGGGCGACACGCCGTACAACGCCACTCCGGGTCGCACCCAGTCGGCGCGCGCCTCCGGCCAGGCGAGTAACGCCGCGGAATTCGCGATGCTGCGCTCGCCGGGCAGTCCGGCCGTGGCGGCCGCGAAGGCCCGCAGCTGCTGCGGCGTGGTGGAGTCGAGGAGGTCGTCGGCATTCGCGAGGTGAGTGACCAGCGTCGGGTCCGGTGCCACGTTCGCCACGCGGCGCAGCCGCTCATAGGCCGCGTCGAAGTCCTCCACGCGGAACCCGAGGCGGTTCATGCCCGTGTCCACCTTGATCCACGCGGCGACGGGCTCGCTGCCGATACGCCCCTCGAGCAGCGCAAGCTGCTCCACGCTGTGCACCATGAGGTCGAACCGCTGCCGGGCCGCGATCGCGAGCTGGTCCCGGCTGAACACGCCCTCGAGCAGCAGGACCGGATTCGCCAGGCCCGCCTC